>NZ_UGGU01000003.1:1284983-1606229 GCF_900450765.1 Fusobacterium necrogenes
AGCCTCTAGTAAAACATAGCTCTCTTTTAGAATCTCCTCTCTTCTCTTATTCTCAGCTACTACACTATCAAAGTACTCTTTTTGTAAAATTTTTGGAGCTGATTCTATATAATATTTACTATTTTCTACTTCAACTCTTTTTAAAATCTCAATCATTGCATCTCTTAATTCTTCAACAATTATTTTAAAAAGTTCAAAGGTATATCTCTCTTTTACATTAAAACTTAATTTTTCCACATTGATAAAACCAATAATCTTATCTCTATCAAAAATCGGGGCAACATATATAGGAGTTTTTAATGCTGTATTTAATGGATACTCCTGTGGTTTTCTACTTTTATATACCTCTCTAAATTGTTTAGCTATTTCACTTTCAAAGTCTATACTATAGTCTAAAGTTCTATTTCCAAAAGATAGAATATTCACTAATCTTTTGTCATCAACTAATTTATATATAGATGCAGACTCGCACTCCAAAAAATCTTTGAAAAGAATCATAATCTCTGTATAAACTTGCTCTATATTTTTATTTTTTAGAGAGTTTTTTATATGATACAATGTTATTAAACTATGTCTACTATTTACAATCTGGTTTTTCAATTTATTACTTAAAATAGTTAATTCTAAATTTTTATCCCTTTCCTCTCTATACTTCTTACTCAACTGATGTTTCTCATTATTTAACTCTTCTATCTTTTCATCAAAAATATTTTTAAACTTTCCTAAAACTAAATTTACAAATAGAAATATCAAGAAAAATTTATAGTAATCTACACTTATAAAAAATAATCCTAAATCATTTCCTAAGGATAAATATGTGTAAAGATATACCCCTGTAGCTATAAAACTTCCTATTAATCCCAAGTATGCTCCATACTTTAATGCTATAAATCCTACCATTATTACAAAAGGATGAAGATTCATCTCTAAAAAACTATCTCCAAATCTTAGATATTTAAAAAAAATTAAATATATAAGAAAAGAGTAAACTAAACTTTCCAATAAACAACCAACCATTTTATTTCTCATATTCCCAACTCCTTTTAAAATCTATTGTAATTTACAAGAAAAATAAAGCTATTCCAAAAACAGAGATACAAGCCCCTATTATCTCTTTTATTCTTATTTTTTCTTTAAATATTAAATATGATATGGGAATTATAAGAATTGGGCTCGTTGAGGAAATTGTAGATATAATACCAGCATTTCCTAAATTAAGAGCTGCTACTAAAAAAGTTATTCCAGCTGTGGCTGTAATAGTTCCACCTATTATTAACAATATAACTTTCCTATCCTCCAATACATTAAAGACTTTTTTCCACAATCTTTTGTAAGTAAGAAAAATTACAAAGACACCTAAAGCACAAATCATTCTTATCTGAGTAGATGAACTAGGGTCATATCCCATTGAACCCATCTTAGTAAATACTATTCCTGTTGCCTCTAAAATTATTGCTACACAGATAAATAGTATCCCCTTTGATGATAATTTTTTCTCATCATTTTTATTTTTAGGGTTGATTACTACTAATAGTACTCCACTACAGGTTATTAGCATAGCTGCAATTTGAATTAGTGTCAATGCTTCCCCTAAAAAAAGATAACCAAATACTCCTACTACTAGGGGAGTCATTGTCATAAAAAGCATACATATTCTAGCCCCTATCATAACATAGGCTTCATACAAAAATTGATCTCCTAAAAATAATCCTATAAGGCCTGATATTCCTAATATTTTCCAATTTTGTGGCGTTGCATCTAATGGCAAAACAGCTCCCCTATCCATAAAGGTAAAAATTCCTAGAAAAACAATACCTATTACTAATCTAATTACATTTACTGAAATACTGTCAGCTCTCCTTGAAGCTTTCTCAAAAAAAAGTGAGCTCAAGGCCCACCCAAGTGATGTAACAAGTGCAAAAATCTCTCCTAAATATTGCATAAATCCCTCCTAAAATGCTTTATTATGGCCTCATTTAGAATTATATAATAAATTTTGAAAAATAAAAAGAATTTCTTTAAATAAAGTATTTCATTGGGTCTTTTTAAATACTTGACTATATTAAAAAATATGATATTATTAATTGAAAAGATTAAATAAGGATGGTGTATATGGTATTTTTTAAATTTCTAAAAAAATTGATATTAAAAACATTACTATTTATTACTAAAGAATTTTTTTCATTTATAATTAAAATTTTTCTTTTATTTATAATTATTACTGCAATTACAGTAAGTATATTAAAATATTCTATTCAAAGTGAAAATCTTTCTTTAGAAAAAAATAGTGTTGTTTTTGTCGACTTAAGTAAGGAGTATACTGAAAAATCAAAGCCTCTTCCTAAATTTTTTTTAGACAGTGAGATAAATTTCTATTCCCTCATAAGAAGACTTGATTCTATAAAAAAAGATAAAAACATTAGTAGTATTTTTTTAAAATTAGATAATATTTCATTGAATAGAGCTCAAATTGAAGAGCTGAGTGTAAAACTAGATGAAATAAAAAAAATTGGGAAAAAAGTTATTTCATATGCTAATTCTTTGGATAATAAAGGATATTTACTAGCTCTTTCTTCAGATGAAATAATAATGCCTCCTACTATGGGTGCTAATGTCAATATTACAGGCTACTATACTGAATTAGCTTATTACAAAGGTTTAGCTGATAAACTTGGAGTAAAATTCAATGTTATACATGTAGGAGATTACAAAGCCTACGGTGAGAATTTTATTAGAAAAGAAATGTCATCTGAATATAAAGAAAATATTATTAGGCTTCAAGACAAAATATATAACAATTTTTTAAATAAACTTGTTGATGCAAGACAAGTAGATAAAAATTTTATAAATACCAAAATTTTAAATGGTGATTTTGTTTCTTCAGAACCTTATCAAATGAAAAAATTTAATTTAATAGATAAACAACTTTATGAGACACAAATAAAAGAAGTAATAGGAGAAAAAAGATGGTTTCCTATTGAAAAATATCAAGAAAAAGTTAATATCTCTAATAACAAATTGGCTCTTATCTATGCTGAAGGAAATATTTTATTTAATAATGAAAAATCAGGAATAGGAAATAGTATTACTCCTGATAAAATAAATACTGAAATAGATAAAGCTCTCAAAGACTCTAATATTAAAGGAATTGTATTAAGAATAAATTCTCCTGGTGGTTCTGCGCTTGCATCTAATTTAATATATTACAAAATAAAAGAAGCTAGTAAAATAAAACCCATATATGTATCTATTAGTGGAGTAGCTGCTTCTGGTGGATATTACATAGCATCAGCTGGCAATAAAATTTTTGCTGATAAAGAAAGCATAACTGGCTCAATAGGTGTAGTTAGTTTAATTCCTAATTTTAATGAACTTACTAAAAAAATAGATATAAATATAGAAAATGTAAAAAAAGGTGAATATTCTGATTTATTTTCTTTAACAAAAGAATTTACAGAAGATGATAGAGAAAAAATATATGCCTCTAGTTTAAAAGTTTACAATGAATTTCTAGATGTGGTAGCACAAAGTAGAAATTTAGACAGAAAATATGTTCATTCAATAGCTCAAGGAAAAGTATGGTTAGGTATAGAAGGAAAAGAACTTGGATTAATTGATGAACTTGGTGGACTTGAAAAAGCAATAATTACACTTGCTGAAGATTTACAATTGAATGAGTATGAAGTAGTTGATGTAATTGAAAATGATAAACTAGATACAATAGTTAAGCAATATCTTCCTTTTAAAGCAGTATTAAAAAATATATCTACTCTTACTGAGGAAAAAGAATTATTATTTAATCCTATTTACTTTTTCCCGTATAAGATATAGAAAACTATTGAAAACTTGCAATGATTTGTGATATAATCACTTTTAAGGATCAAAAATATCAGGAGGATAGTCAGAATGGTTAGAAAGTTAAAGGGTGGAAAAACATCTCAAGGTGCAGAAAGCCAAATGAATATACTAAAACAAGCTCAAGCTATGCAACAACAAATGTTACTAGTTCAAGAGGAGTTAAAAGATAAAGAACTTGTATCTTCTGTTGGTGGTGGAGCTGTAACTGTTAAAGTTAATGGGCAAAAAGAATTATTAGAAATTAAATTGACTGATGATATAGTTAAAGAAGCTAGCGAAGATAAAGAAATGTTAGAAGACTTAATAATTTCTGCTGTAAGGGAAGCAATGAGACAAGCTGATGAATTAGCTGAAACTGAAATGGGTAAAATAACTGGTGGAATCAATATTCCAGGACTTTTTTAAATAGTTAATAAATCAAAGAAGAGATTGATAAAATAATATCTTTCTCTTCTTTATATTTTTATAATATAGATAAACATTTAAAAATATTTTATATATGATTATCCTCGTTTTCTAATTCAAAGAAATATTTGCTTAATTTCTGAGCACATTCTTCTATCTCTTCATAAGCTATAGAGAATTCAAATTCATGTTTATTGATACTTATCTCATATAAGGGATCATAATATTGAATAATTAAAAGTTCCCCTAATTCTCTTAATTTTTTAGAATATAATAACTTTAAATAGTTATTCAATTTTTCTTTAGAAATATATCGAGCAACCTTCATAATACATTTCTCCATCTCTTCAATAGCAACATTCCCATAATCTTCCATTAAAATATCTACTCTTTTTGAGATACTTGTATTTATAAAAATATGTTTCCCCCCCGTCATTGAAGAATAAACTGACTCTGGCACATATAAATTTCCAATTCTCTTGCTCTCACTTTCAACAACTATATATTTAGTTTTACAAGTCCTTAAAAATTCAAAAATCTCTCCATCAAACCTTTTCTGACTTTGAGGAAATTTTTCTCCTAAAGCTCCAAAAAATGAACCTTTATGTGATGCCATTTTTTCTAAATTCATCACAGAAACCCCCAATTCATTCATTCTATTTAAAATTTTTGTCTTTCCAACTCCAGTCCTTCCATGTATAACTAAATATTTAAATTTTTCATTTTCTATAGGTAATCTATTTAATATAAAATCTCTATAGGCCTTATATCCTCCATCCAATTTTAGTACTCTATATCCTAAGCTAGCAAAAAGAGCTGTGATAGATGAACTTCTCATTCCTCCTCTAGCACACATAAAAACAAGTTTAGAATATTTTTTTGAAAGTTCTTGTACCTGCTCAAAAATTTTCGGTAATCTTTTAGAGATAAACTCTACTCCAATTTTTTTTGCAGTTTCCTTTGATTGTTGTACATAAGTTGTTCCTACACTAACTCTTTCTTCATCAAGTAATACTGGGATATTAATTGAATTTGGAACTTTTTCTAATAAAAACTCTTTAGGAGTTCTTACATCTATTAGTACAACACTCTCTTCTTTTAAAAAATCTTCAAAACTTATCTTATCCATCTCAACTCTCCTTAATTTTCAAACAACAATTTGCTATATATTATAACATAAGTATAAATATATTTGAATAATTAAAATAAAAACAACACTAACTCTCTAAGAAAAAATAAAATATTTATATAAAATTATAAAGATTTCACTTTAATAATCTCAATAAGGAAAAATAAAAAAGAGATATTCTAAATGTGAATAGTTTACATTAGAGCTTGAAAATGCTATAATAATATAAAATAAAGTTTATCTATATTTTTACTATCTTGAATAGATAAATGATTATATAAAATTATAAAATAAGAGGAACTGTTAGAGCAAGAATTTTAGACAGTTCCTTTTTTACAAATTAGAGGACAAGTGATGATAAAGGAAGCAAGAAAACTGTTAAAAGAGATATATGGATATGATGATTTTAGAAGAGGGCAAAAAATAATAGTAGATTCAGTTTTGAAAGGAAGGGATACACTGGGAGTAATGAGTACAGGTGGAGGAAAATCTATCTGTTATCAAGTACCAGCTCTTCTTTTTAAAGGAATAACTATTGTAATCTCTCCACTGATCTCCCTTATGAAAGATCAAGTAGATAGTTTAAGGTTCTTGGGAGTAAAGAGCATCTATATAAACTCTACACTTTCAAAGGAAGAGTATTTGGTAAGTGTAAAAAAATTAAAAAGCGGAGAAGCTAAAATAGTATATGTAGCTCCAGAAAGATTAGCTAATGAAAAATTTGTAGAGTTTATAAAGAGATTTAAAATTTCTATGATAGCTGTAGATGAGGCACACTGCATATCACAATGGGGGCATGACTTTAGAAAAAATTATTTAGAAATACCTACATTTATGCAAAATATAGGGCAGAGAGTACAAATATTAGCTTTGACAGCTACAGCAACAAAAGAGGTAAGAAAAGATATAGAGGATAAACTTACACTACATAATCCATTTACTTATGTTCATGGCTTTGATAGAGAGAATATATTTTTTAAAGTAGTGAGGAATGTAGTAGCTGAAGCTTATATAGTTGACTATCTGAAAAAAGCTCAAAAAAAATCTGGAATAATTTACGCCTCAACTAGAAAAGAGGTAGATAATCTCTATGCTTATTTAAAACTTAGAGATATAAGTGTAGGAAAATATCATGCAGGACTTACAGAAGATGAAAGACGTGAAAATCAAGAGAGATTTATAAAAGATGAGATACAGATAATGGTCGCAACTAATGCTTTTGGAATGGGAATAGATAAATCCAATGTAAGATTTGTAATACATAGAAATATTCCTAAGGATATGGAAAGTTATTATCAAGAGGCTGGACGTGCTGGAAGAGATGGAGCACCAGCAGAAGCTATTCTTATGTTTTATGAAGAGGATGTAAGTACACAAACTTTTTTAATAGATAGCAACGAAGAAACAAGTGATGATTTAAAGAGAGAAAAGATGAAAAAGCTTGATGCTATGGTGGAGTATGCCTATTTAGAAAGTTGTTATAGAGAGTATATTCTTAAATATTTTGGAGATAAGAGAATAAAAAACTATTGTGGCAAGTGCGGAAATTGTAAAACCCTTAAAAATGTAGAGGATTTGACAATAGAAGCTCAGAAAGTAATTTCCTGCATAGGAAGGGCAAAGGAGAGTGTTGGGATATCTACCCTTGTAAATATTCTCTATGGAAGAAGTGATACTAAGATGGATAGAAAGGAGTTTAATAAACTTTCTACCTTTGGTATTATGAGTGATAAAGAGATAAATTGGATAGAGGAGTTTGTGAATTTTTTAATCTCTGAAGGATATTTTGAGCAAAGTGCTGGAAGTTTTCCTGTGCTTAGATTTAATGATAAGTCTAGAAGAGTTTTAAAAAATGAAATCTCAGTATTTAGAAGAATAGATGAGAAGATTAGCTTTGATTACTTTGAAGATTCGTTATTTGAAGAACTTAATCAGCTAAGAGGTGAGATAGCAAAGAGAGAAGATGTAGCTCCATACATAGTATTTTCTGATATGACACTACTTGAAATGGCAGAGTATAAGCCTAAAAATAGATGGGAGATGCTTAAAATACGTGGAGTTGGAAATCAGAAATTTAAAAATTATGGAGAAGAATTTTTAAAAGTAATAAATAGATATAGTGATGAGGATATAGCTAGATTAGAAAAAGAAGAAAGTAAATATGAATGGTTAGAGGATGAGAAAATAGAAAAATTGAAAAAAAGATTGAAACTAAATATAGATAATGAAAAATTAAAGGATATACTCTATGAAACTTTAATAATCTAAGATAAAATATACCGAGAGGAATTGAGAAGGAGTGAGGTAGATGAAAAAGAAGATGGCACTATTTTTATCTCTTTTATTGGTAGCGTGTAATGGAGAAAAAAAAGAGATAGAGGAACAGAAAGAGGTAAAGGTAGTAGAGGAAAAAAATATTGAAGCAAAAGAGGAGAGAAATTTAGAAATAAAAAATATATCTACAACAACTGGAGGAAACCCAAGTATAGATATCACTATGAGTGAGGAGATAAAAGAGGAAAATCTTGAGGGATATATTAAAGTAAATCCAAAAGTAAAATATAAAGCTTTAAAAATGAGAGAGCATATTATAATTACTGGAGATTTTGATATAAATAGTGAGTATGAGATAGAGTTACTCAAGGGATTAAAAGGAGAGAAGAGTAAACTAGCTGAGAATAAAAAGGAAACTATAAAATTTAAAGAGGTAGAGCCAAAAATTGTTTTTTCAAATGAGGGAATAATCTTACCAAAATTAAATGAAAATAGAATAGCTTTTAAATCAGTTAATGTTAAGAAGGTTAACTTAAAGATAAAGAAAATATTCTTGAACAATATTACACAATTTTTACAAGATTTTAAATTTCAAGGAGATGGAAATATTTTTGACTACTATGTACAAAATAATTTCTATAAAGTAGGAGAAACTATTTTTGAAAAAGATTATACTTTAGATTATAAGAAAAATATTTGGAGTCAAAATGAGATAGAGTTAAAAAATCTTACCAATGAGAAGGGAATATATATAGTAGAACTCTCTTTTGATAAAGATGGAGTGGATTATACTTTTCCTAGTAGTGTAGCACAGTGGCAAAGAGATAATTTTTTTGATACAAAGGGAAGAATAGGAAAGGGAATCCTAATCTCTGATATGGGAATAGTGGCTCAAAAAGAGAGTAACAATAAACTCATAGTGAATATTTTGGATGTCATAAAAAATACTCCACTAAAAGATGTAGATATAAAAGCTATCAGTGTAAATAATCAAATCCTAGAGGAGAAAAAGACAGATAAAAATGGAGAGGTTGTTTTTGAAAAGGGAGATAAGATATTTTATCTATTAGCTCAAAATAAAGATGAAATCTCTATATTAAAACTATCTGATTCAAAACTATCTTATGATGGATTTTTAGTAGATGGAGAGTATAAAGATGATGGAATGAGAGCTTTTGTCTATTCAGATAGAGGAGTGTATAGACCTGGAGATACTATAAATATTGGAGTTATAGCTAGAGATAAAGATGGAAAATACCCAGAGGGACAGCCTATAAAAATAGATGTATTTTCTCCTAGAGGAGATAAATATATAGATGGTAAGGTAATAACTAGTGGAGAGAATGGATTCTTTACTTATTCCTTTGAAACTAAAAAAGAGGGTGAAACTGGAATATGGGAAGCTACTATCTATGTAGGTGGAGAAAAGGAGAAAAAGTTCTCAATAAAACTTCCTGTTGAAAGTATAGTACCATACAAGATAGAGGTAGATGGAGATTTTCCAGAGAGTGTAGATGATGGAGTAAATCTTTTAGGAGAGGTTACAGCACAATATCTATTTGGAGCACCAGCTGAAAATCTTAAATACCAAAGTGATTTAACAATTAGAGAGAAAAAATTAAGATTCGAAAGATATAAAAAGTTTACTTTTTCAAATCCAACTACCTATACAGCTGATATAAGATTGAGTCAAAGGGGAGAATTAGACAATGATGGAAAAGGAAAAATAAACTTCAATCTTTCAGATAACATACCTAAAAATTTAAATTTAGAAGGAGAGATAGTAACTCGTGTAATAGAACCAAGTGGTAGACCAGTAATAGATATAGATAGTGTTAAAATAAATAGTTTTGATTCATATGTAGGAATAGAAAATCCTGAAGATAGATATATTAAAAGTGGAGATAAACTAAACTTACAAGTAGTATCTGTATCTGAAGATGGAGAAAAATTAATAAGTGGTAGAAAATTAAAATATAGAGTATATAAAAATGAGTACTCTTGGTGGTGGGATTACTATGACTACAATAATTTCTTAAAATCTATTAAAACAGATAAAAATAGTGTTCTTCTATATGAGGGAGAGATAACTACAACTGATAAACCATATCTTTTAGATTATGAGATAGATGGAAGTGGAGAGATATTTGTAGAAGTAGAAGATATGAAAACTCATCAAAGTGCTGGAGTAAATCTATATGCTTCTACTTGGCAAGATTCAAGTGTAAGTAAGAAAATAGATAAATTAAAAATAGAAGCAGATAAAAAAGAGTATAGTGTAGGGGAAAAAGCTAAGATAACCTTTGAGGGAGAAAAGGGAACAAGAGCTTTAGTAACTATAGAAAAATCTGGAGAGATAGTACAAAGATATTGGAAAGATATAGAGGATACAAGTACTAATATTGAGATAGATGTAGATGAAAAACTTTTCCCAAATGGTTATGTAACAGTGGCACTTCTCCAAAGCTATGAAAATTCTAACAATGATAGACCGATTAGGCTTTATGGAGCAGTACCAATAGTTGTAAAAGATGAGAGTAAAAAATTGAATATAAAATTAGATACTCCTGTAGTTTTAAAACCTAATGAAAAATTTAAAGTCAATGTGGAAGCTGATAAAAAAATGGAGTATACAATCTCAGTAGTAGATGAGGGATTACTACAGATAACTAACTATAAAGCACCTAATCCATATGATTATTTTTATCAAAAGGAAGGATTACAACTTTCTGCTTATGACAACTATTCAGAGATAATAGGTAGAACTTTTGGAGATATACATCAGGTATTAACTGCTGGTGGAGATGGTTATCTAATGGCGGAAGCTAGAATGAATAAGTCAGCTAACTCTTTTGGATTTGAGCAATCAGAGAGATTTGAGCCACTTGCAATATTTAAAGGAGTACTAACTACTGATGATGAGGGAAGAGGAAGTGTAGACTTAGAATTACCAAATTATACAGGAGCTGTAAGAGTAATGGTAACAGGAGCAAGTGGAGAGAGCTATGGTATGGCACAGGAAAGAGTGGAAGTAAAAGCTCCAATTGTAACAAATTTTTCTATGCCTAGAGTATTAAAAGTAGGAGATGAGTTCCAAGTACCTGTAAAAATTTTTGCTACAGAAGAAAATATAGGAAAGATAGATGTAGAGTTTGAATTTTTAGGTAAGAGATATACTCAAAGTGTAGAGTTAAAAAATGGAGAGAGTAAAGATATCTTCTTTGATGTAAAAGTAGGAGATGAGATAGGAAACAGGGAAGCTAAACTAAGAGTAAACTCTTCAAGTTACTCAAATGAAGAGATAGTAAAAATAGATATTACTTCTAATAATCCTTATACATATATCAATAAAGTTGAGTATGTAGAAAAGGAAAAAACTTTTAAATTCCCAGAAGAAAGTATAATAGGAAGTGCAAATGGAAAGGTTGTTATCTCTTCAACTCCAATTTTAGCAATAGATAATAGATTAAAAGAGCTGATTAGATATCCATATGGCTGTGTAGAGCAAACTATATCTACTATTTTCCCACAACTATTTATTGATATACTATCAAATAGTAAGGATATATCTAAGGAGCAAAGTGTAAAAAATGTAAATGCTGGTATAGCTAAGTTAAGTAGTTTCCAATTAGAAGATGGTTCGTTTAGTTATTGGGCTGGAAATAGTGATGGAGATTTATGGGCAACTAACTATGTAGGACACTTTATTGTAATGGCAAAAGAAAAAGGTTACTATGTTCCAGATTCTCTATATAACTCTTGGCTTAAGTTTTCAATTGAGAAAAGTAAGGATAGTAGCTATAACTTAGACTATAAAACATATTTATTATATATATTAGCCCTTGGACAAGAAGCACAAATAAGTGAGATGAACTATATCTATGATAATAATCTTAAAGATTTAGATGAGATATCTAAATGGTATCTAGCTTCTGCTTATGCATTGATAGGAGAAAAAGAGATAGCTAGAGAGATTGCCGACAAACTTTCAACAGAGATAAAAGATAAGCCTTTTGATTATTATACAGATAACTATGGTTCAAAATTAAGAGATAAGGCAGTTGTCCTTAACTCTTACTATACTATCTATAATAAAGTAGATAAAAAACTTTATGAAGATATAGTTAGTACACTACAATCACAAAATTGGTTATCTACTCAAAGTATAGGTTACTCTCTAATCTCTATAGCACAAGTTGTAGAAAATAGTAAGGGAGAAAAGGTAGTAGGAAAACTAATAGTAGATGGCAAAGAGATAAGTTTTGATGAAAAAGATGGAGTATGGAAGTACTCAGAAGAGAATATGAAAGAGGTAAAAGTCATAGGAGATAAACTCTATGTAAATCAATATTGGGAAGGAATACCTATCAATTATACTCAAAGTGACGAGAGTAAAAATATAAAAATAGAGAGAAAATTCTATGGAGATAATGGAGAGGAAATAGATGTAAAATCACTAGTAAAAGGAAGTAGTTTCTATATGGAATTAAAAGTTTTACCTGCTGATGATGTAAATGGATATTTCTATCAAGATAATATAGCTCTTACACAAATTATTCCTAGTGGTTGGGAGATAGAAAATAGTAGGCTATTAAAAATAAATCCACCTCAATGGGTAGTAGAAAAAACTTCTAACAATAATTTGGAATATGAAGATATAAGAGATGATAGAGTTAATTTCTTCTTTGATTTTAACAATTACAATAAACAGGGACAGAGTTTCTTCATCAAGCTTAATGCTGTAACTAAGGGAAAATATAATCTTTCAGGAGCTAAGGCAGAGGGAATGTATAATAATGAGTATAGAGCTTATTTAAATGGCTTTAGTGTAGAGGTAAAATAATGAGAAAATTAAGCTTTTTACCTCTAATCCTCATCATACCTATAATATTCTGTATCAAAATATATAGTGAATTTGATATTGAAAAGATGAGAGATGAGATAGAAAAAAGATACAGCCAAGTTGTACTAGATGATAGAGATAATATAATAGGGGCTTACTTAAATAGTGAGGAGCAGTGGCAAATCAAGGGGGTAGAGATACCCCCTAGATTAAAATTAGCGGTACTTAACTATGAAGATAGAAAATTTTATTCTCATAATGGAGTGGACTATCTTGCAATAGTAAGAGCAGTAAAAACAAATCTTTTAGAAAAAAGAAGAGTGGGAGCTAGTACTATAACTATGCAGGGAGTAAAACTTTATAAGAGGAGAGAGAGAACATATCTTAGTAAAATAGAGGAGATAATAGAGAGTTATAAGTTAGAAAAATATCTCTCTAAAGATGAGATTTTAGAACTCTATCTAAATAATGCTCCCTATGGAAGTAACATAGTAGGATATGAAACAGCCTCACAACTTTATTTTGGAAAGAGTGCTAAAAATCTTACTTGGGCTGAAGGAGCTACTCTAGCAGTACTTCCTAACTCTCCTGGACTTATATGGATAGAGAAAAATAGAGATAAGCTTTTAAATAAGAGAAATAATCTTCTAAAAAATATGTATGAAAGAGGAGTGATAGATGAAAAGCAGTATAGACTCTCTATAAAAGAGGAGTTACCAAAGGAGAGAAAATATTTTAACTCCTTAGCTCCACATCTCACTAGAAGATTAGTTAATGAATATGAGGATAGAATAATAAAAAGTACAATAAATAGTGAGTTACAAAAAAATATTGAAAGAATAGCTAGAGAGTATGGAGATTATCTAAATAATAGAGGAATAAAAAATACAGCTATCATAGTGGTAGATAATCATAGTGGAGAGGTAAAATCCTATGTAGGCTCACAAAACTTTTATGATTTTCAAAGAAATGGACAGGTGGATGGTGTAGTAGCTCAAAGGTCAGTAGGCTCTGTGTTAAAGCCCTTCCTTTATGCTCTTTCTATTGATGAAGGGCTTATTACTCCAAAGTCAAAACTTTTAGATGTACCTCTTTATTTTTCAAACTTCAATCCTCAAAATGCCAATAAAAAATATCAAGGATTAGTAGAAGCAAGAGAGGCTCTAAAAAAATCTCTAAATATTCCTTTTGTAAAGCTTTTAGATGAGTATGGAGTAGATAAATTTTTTTACTTTCTAAAAGATGTAGTAAATTTTCCAGAAAGAGATTATTCTAACTATGGATTATCTCTTATATTGGGAACTAAAGAGATGAGTGTAGAAAATATTGCCAAGCTTTATTATGGACTTTCCCAATATGGAGAGTTTAAAGATTTAAAGTATATAAGAGATGATAAAAAAATAGAGGGAAGAAAGCTTATATCTAAAGGGGCTAGTTACCTCACTCTTGAAGCTATGCAAGGGGTACAAAGATATGGGATAGATAATCTCTATTTAGGTAGAGATGGAATAGCTTGGAAGACAGGGACTAGTTATGGACAAAGAGATGCTTGGGCTGGGGGAATATCTCCTAGATGGACAGTAGTGGTTTGGTGTGGAAACTTCACTGGAGAGGGAAATAGAAATATCTCTGGAGTAGTCACTGCTGGACAGCTGTTATTTAAAATCTTTAAGGTACTTCCAAATAAAAATGAGAGCTTTATAAAACCAAGTGAAGAGCTAAAAAAAATAAAGATAGATAGTGAAACAGGGTATAGATTGAGATATGATGTACCTAGTGAAGAGATATATTATCCAAAAGATGCTAAAAGTTTGAAAGTATCCCCCTATTATAAAAAAGTTTTTATAAACTCCAAAGGAGAGGAGATAGACTCAAGAAGCGAAGAGTTTATAGAGAGTAGAGAGAAAATAGTTTTAAGTTATCCAATAGAACTATTAGACTATATGGCTAGAGAAAATATATCCATATCCAATGTAAGAGATGAAAAGATAAAAATTATCTATCCACTTAATAATATAAAAATATTTTTGCCTAAAGATTTTGAGGAGAGAAAAAGATTGATAGTGAAAGTAGCTAATCCTAAAAATAAAAAACTTTATTGGTATCACAATGGAAAATATATTTTTAGTGGTAGAGATAGTGAGAGAGCTTTTGATTTTTTAGAAGGAGAGCATAGACTTACACTGGTTTCAGAAAGTGGAGAGGTAGTAGAGGTAAAATTTTATATATTGAGAGGAAAATAGACTTATATTGCAAAATATGGTAAAATTAATTGCTAAGGAAAAGTAATACATAAGGAAAAGAGGTAACTGATGATAGAGTTTTTTATAGCTAAGAAGCATATAATAGAGAGGAAAAAGCAGAGCTTAATATCAGTAGTGGGGATAACTATTGGAGTAGTTGTACTGATGGTATCTATTGGAATAGCTAATGGATTGGATAAAAATATGATAAATAGTATACTTTCAGTAACAAGTCATATAATGGTATCCAATGGAGAGAAGATTAGCAATTATAAAGATATAAAAAGAGATATAGAGAAGATAGAGGGAGTAAAGGGAGCAGTACCAAGTATATCTACCCAAGGAATTTTTAAATATAGTGGGGTTTATGGCGGTTATGTTTCTGGAGTAAAAATAGAAGGCTATGATTTAGAGAGTGCTAAAAAAGCTATGGATTTAGGTAAAAAAATTGTAGCTGGAAATATTTCTTCAGATAAAATAAATGGTATCCTTATTGGAAAAGAACTCTTTAATTCCATAGGGGCAAAGATAGGAGATAAGGTCAGTATAATTTCTTCTGAGAATAAGGAAATAAAATTTGAGATAGAGGGAGTATTCCAAAGTGGTTATTATGATTATGATATAAATATGGTAATACTTCCACTAAAAGCTGTACAGTACCTAACCTATGGAGAGGATGTATCATCTAAGATAGATGTAACACTATTTAATCCATATAGAGCTCCTGAGGTATCAGATAAGATAATGGCAGTTACAGGAATATATTCAAGGACTTGGGGAGAGATGAATAGAAATCTTTTATCAGCTCTCTCTTTAGAAAAGACTGTAATGATACTTGTTTTTTCTTTGATAGTTGTAATAGCTGGATTTGTAGTATGGGTAACTCTCAATATGTTAGTGAGAGAGAAGATAAAAGATATTGGAATAATGAGAGCAATGGGATTTTCTAAAAAAAATATTATGAAGATATTTTTAATACAAGGAATGATATTAGGTGGGATAGGTATAGCAATAGGAACTCTTATCTCCCTTACATTTCTTTGGTATATAAAAAATAACACATTGGACTTTATAACTTCTATATATTATATTACTAAAATTCCTGTGGAAATATCTTTTAAAGAAATTATTATAATTATAGGAGCTAATTTTGGAATAATATTTATATCAAGTATATTTCCAGCATATAGAGGAGCAAAAATGGAAACAGTGGAGGCATTAAGACATGAGTAAGGAAATTTTAAAACTGGAGAATATAGAAAAAAAGTATAGTGGAAGTGTAGAAGAGTTACATATAATAAATAATTTAAGTTTCTCAGTGGAAGAGGGAGAATTTATATCTATACTTGGACGTTCAGGTTCTGGTAAATCTACACTTTTAAATATAATGGGTCTACTAGATAGAGTAGATAGTGGAAAAATATTTATCGGCGGACAGGAAGTAGATAAACTTTCTGAAGAGGAAAGAGATAAAATAAAAAATCAGATGATAGGTTTTGTATTTCAGTTTCATTATCTTTTACCAGAGTTTACAGCATTGGAAAATGTAATGTTACCAGCACTCTTAAATAATTTTGATAAAAAATTAGAGATAGAGAAAAGAGCTAAAGAGTTACTTGAAAAGGTAGGACTAGGAGAAAGAGAGAATCATAAGCCATCACAACTTTCTGGTGGGGAAAAACAGAGAGTAGCAATAGCTAGAGCTCTTATAAACTCCCCTAAAATATTATTAGCAGATGAACCTACTGGAAATCTTGATGAAGAAACAAGTGAGATGATATTTAAAATTTTAAAAGATATCAATAAAAATGAGAAACAAACCATAATAGTTGTTACTCACTCTAAAGATTTAGCAGAGATTTCTGATAAACAACTTTATTTAAAAAAGGGAGTTTTAGTAGAGAAGTAAAAAAATAAAAAAAATTTTAAATAAAAAAAGGAAATTACTAATTTGTGTGGTATAATAAAGTAACAAAATAAAAGATACAACAAGGAAGTGGTATTATGAAAATGACTATCCATGGAAAACAGTTAGTTATAACAGATGCAATCAACAATTATGCAGAAACTAAATTAGGGAGGGTTGAAAAGTATCACGATGGTATAATAGAACTAGCGATTAATTTATCAGCAGTAAAATTAAAAACTGGTAATTATCATACAGCAGAAGTATTAGCTTATCTAGGTGGAAGCACTGTAAAAGCTTCTTGTACAGATGCAGATTTATATGCAGCTATAGATGGTGTTTCAGATGTGCTAGAAGGTCAGTTAAAAAAACATAAAGATAAAATAAGAACTGCTGTTCAATCGAGAGAACCAATGATTAGAAAAGTTAAGTATGACCCTAATACAAATACTGTTGAAAAAGAAGCAGCAGTAAATGTAGTAAAAGTCTATCTCCCACCTAAACCAATGGATGTAGAAGAAGCAATACTTCAATTAGAAATTTTAAATAAAGCATTCTTCCCATTTACAAATGCAGAAACTGGAGAAATGAATATAGTTTATAAAAGGAAAGATGGAGATTATGGTCATATTGAACCATCTAAAAAGTAACTGAATAAAATAAAGGGCTACCAAATGGTAGCCTTTTTATCATAATATTATATTAAGAAAAAGGAGCAGGATATGAAAATAATAAGTAATATAGAAAAAAATTATGATAAAAAACTTATATTAGTAATAGAAGGAGAAAAAAGTTTCTATGAAAATATGCTAAAAAGTGAAAAAGAGTTAGTAGAGAAACTAATGAAAAAAAATGGATTTAATGGAAGAAAGGGAGAGATTTTAACTATTGAATTTCTTAAAAAAAATAACCTAATCTCTATAGATGTCTTAGGTTTTGGAAAAAAAGAGGAAATTACAGATAATTTATTTAGAGAGACTTTATTTAAATATCTTTCTGATAAAAAAGGAAATATCCTAATTACAACAAATAGAAGAGAGTTAAATAGAATAAATATACTCTGTGAAATAATTGGAACTATTAACTACTCTTTTGATAAGTTTAAAGAAAAGAAATCTGAAAAGATAGATATAGAATTCTTTGATGTAGAACAACCTGATATTTCTGAAGCTCTCATTTTAAATGAAGCTACTGATGTAACTAGAAATTTAGTAGATTTACCAGCAAATATAATCAATCCGATAACTTTAGCTGAAAGAACAGTTGAATTAGGAAAAGAGTTTGGATTTGAAGTTGAAATACTAGATGATAATAAGATACAAGAGTTAGGAATGAATTTATTATATAGTGTAGGGAAAGCCTCTGTTACAAAGCCAAGGCTTATAGTTATGAGATATTTCGGAGATGGAAATTCTAAAAATATAATAGGATTAGTAGGAAAAGGACTTACATATGATACTGGAGGACTTTGTATAAAGCCAGCTGATTCTATGATGAATATGAAAGATGATATGACAGGTGGAGCTACAGTAATAGGAGCTATGTGTGCTATCGCTAAAAATAAACTTAAGAAAAATGTAGTAGCTGTTGTTGCAGCTTGCGAAAATGCTATCAATGGGAATTCATATAGACCAGGAGATATTATAAGATCTATGAATGGGAAATATGTGGAAATAATAAATACTGATGCAGAAGGTAGACTTGCACTAGCTGATGCTATTACATATATAGTAAGAAATGAAAAAGTATCAGAAGTAATAGATGTAGCGACACTTACAGGAGCTATGATGGTAGCTTTGGGAACCTTTATTACTGGAGTATTTTCTAACAAAGATAAAAATTACTCTCTTTTAGAAAAATCATGCAATAAACATGGAGAAAGAATTTGGAGAATGCCATTAAATGAAGAGTTTGCTGAAAATTTAAAATCTGAAGTAGCAGATTTAAAACATATGGGAGCTAGATGGGGAGGAGCTATATCAGCAGCAAAATTTTTAGAGATATTTGCTGAAGGAACACCTTGGACACATATGGATATAGCTGGAACAGCTTATAATAATTCAAGTAAATGGTATAAAAAAGGTGCTTCTGGAGTTCATGTAAGAGGACTCTATGAGTATTGCAAAAATAGGTAAAAAATTATAGCTAAAATAAATATTAAGTGATATATTATATCTAAAAAATAGAGTCCTTTCAAAATGGACTCTATCTCTAAATAACTATTGATTTAATATTATTCTTGTTCCATCTGCTAGCTCTATTATTTGTGTTTTGTCATCTGAAAATATTATTTTCCCCTGTCTAGAACTAGAATTTCCAAAATCTCTTTCATATCCTTGACCACTATAATTATTTGCAGTAGGATATTTTAATCTTGCTGGTACTCCAGAATCACCATATTTTTTATGAGCATTTTGGACTACTGCTTGTCTTTCGTAATCTCTTCTTATTTGAGTATCTAATTCATCTAAATCTCTTTGATGCTTTAATTCACTATTTTGATAGGAGTTACCTAATAAAATAAGTGATCCACCAATTACAGCTGCTCTACTTCCACCACTTAACTCTCCCCACCAACTAGCATGTGCTAAACTACCAATTACTAACATTGATATGATGATAATCTTTTTCATTAATCACTCACTCCTTCTTAAAAATCTCCATTACTCTATCCAAAATTCCATTAATTTCTGCAATAGCCATTCCAAAATTCGTTACAGCTACTTTATTTTCTGAACACGTACCCAATCTATTAATAGTTTCAGTTTTATTTAGCATACAAGAACCACAATGAATAACTAAATTATATTTTGATATATCTTCAGGGAAATCCTTTCCAGAATAATTATCTATTTGTAAGCTCCCTATCTTTTTTCGTAATAGCATCGGTAACTTTTCCCTTGCTATATCTCCTTTTAATTGATGATGAGTACAAGCCTCTGCTATTAAAACTCTATCTCCTATTTTTAAATCATTTATTTTTTTAGCTCCATTGTATAAAATATTCAAATCTCCTTTAGCCCTTGCCATTATAATTGAAAAAGATGTAAGTAGTACATCCTTAGACAAAACTTTGTCTACATTTTTAAAAACTTGAGAATCAGTAATTACTAAATCTGGCTTTCCTTGAAATATATTTAATCCTTCCTCTAGATTATCAAGTGTAACAATTGTTGGTATTCCACCATTATCTAAAATATCTCTAATTACTTGTACCTGTGGTAAAATTAATCTTCCTTTAGGCGCTTGTATATCTTGTGGAGCAACTAATAAAACTCTATCTCCTATTTTTATCTTATCACCTATAAGTTTTTCTTCAGCTAATATTTTTGGAGCATATTTTAACAACTTAGATTTTATAATTTTTATACTTTCTTCTCTCGAAGCACTTACACTACTTACTTCACAACTTAATTCCTCTTCTATTCTCTTTTTTATTTCACATAATTTCTGTTCAGAAACTAAATCAATCTTATTTAAGATAACAATAAATGGTTTCTCTCTTTTTTTTATTTCTCTTAACCATTCCTTTTCATAATTTAACTCTTTATTTTCTAAAATTACTTCAGTCGAAATAATTAAAAGAGCTATATCCATCTTATTCAGAATTTCCTTTGTTTTTTCTATTCTTAGCTTTCCTAGCTCAGTTATATCATCTATACCTGCTGTATCTATAAATAAAACTGGACCTATTGGTAAAAGCTCCATAGCCTTATAAACTGGGTCAGTAGTAGTTCCTCTCATCTTTGATACAAGTGATATATTTTGATTAGTAATTCTATTTATAAGACTTGATTTTCCTGCATTAGTTCTTCCATAAATTGCTATATGAACTCTATTTCCTCTTGGTGTATCTACCATATTATCTCCTTTATTATACTATTTTTTTATGTCTTTTATGTGTCTTATACTTCTTGTCTTCCTTCTAAAGCTTTTGAGATTGTTGCACTATCTGCAAATTCTATATTCCCTCCTATTGGAATTCCACTCGCTATTTTAGTTACTTTTATTCCAAATGGTTTTAATAATTTTGTAAGATATAAAGATGTCGTTTCTCCTTCTAAATCTGGATTTAGAGCAAGTATTACCTCATTTACATTATCAATTGTTACTCTTTCAAGCAATGATTTAATATTTAACTTATCTGGTGTTATTCCATTAAGCGGAGCAATTTTTCCTCCTAAAATATGGTATACTCCTTTATATTTTCCCATTTTTTCAAATGAAATTACATCTCTGCTATCCTCAACTACACATATAGTCTGCTTATCTCTTAAGTCATCTCCACAAACATCACATAGATCATTCTCACAAAAATCTCCACATTTTGGACATCTTTTAATAATCTCTTTAGCTTCACGAAGTACATTTATAAAATTTTCTACCTTTTCTTTTTCTATTTCTAACATATGAAAAGCTAATCTAGCTGCACTTTTTCTTCCTATCCCTGGAAGCTTATTAAATTCTTCTATTAACTTTTCTAAACTTTTTGTTGCCATTTTTTCTCCTTAAATTATTTTTTATTTAATCTAATAAAATTATACTATTTTATAATAATCTTATTAGAAACAGATTTCACATCATTAGTTCCAGTCAAAATCATAGCTTGTGAAAGTTGAGATTTTAAAGTATTCATTACAGTAAGAACTCCCTCTTTTCTTCCACCAATAGAACCCCAAATAAGAGGTCTTCCAACTAAAACTCCTTTAGCTCCTAGTGCTAAATATTTTAAAACATCTACTCCTTCTCTAACAGAGCCATCTGCTAAGACAGTAATTTTATCTCCAACAGCTTTAACAATATCTTCTAACACATCACAACTTGCTTGGCAATAATCTAGTACTCTACCTCCATGGTTTGATACAACAATAGTATTCACTCCAGCCTCCACACAAGCAAGAGCTTCATCTACACTCATAATTCCCTTAGCTATAAATGGAAGTTCTGTAGAATCTACTAATATTTTTAAGTCTTCAACAGTTTTTGGACCTACTGGTTGTCCGAAAAGTTTCATTGTAACAAGACCAGCACCATCTAAATCAACACCAACAGCAACAGCTCCAGCTTTTTCAGCTATTCTAATTCTTCTAATAATTTCTTCGTTACTTCTTGGTTTGATAATGGCAATACCTAAACCTCCAACTTTTTTGATAGCTTTAAGTCCAAAGTCATAACAAGTAGGATCTCCAGTATCTCCAATCATACCTATACTTCCAGTTTCTAAGCATCCTTCAATAATATCATTACAATATTCCTCTTCAGTTACTCCTCCGCCCATATTAAACTTTGTTCCTGTAATAGGAGCACCAAGTACTGGAAAAGATAGTTCTTTACCTAATAGAGTACAAGATAATTTTGGCTCAGTAGCACTATGTATTGTTCTTAGAACAAGCTTTATATTTTTTAAACTTTCATAATTACTTTTAAATGATGAACCACTACCAGTTCCACCCATACCAGGAACTCTTCCAGCACACCATATACCATCACAAACTTTACAAAGATTACAAAATCCTTTCATTTTTTCTCTAGCACTTTCTTTTAAAGTTTTCATATCCATATTTAATATCCCCCTACTTTAAAATATATAGTAAATTATTCCATTTTTATAATATACCATTATAATTACATTGTCAATTAAAATAGAACAAATTAGTAATAACTTGATAACTTATTTAAAAAAAAATTGACAAATTTTGTAAAATGCAGTACCCTATAGATAATGAGAGAATTTTTAAAAAGTTAAGAGAGGGTGGAGAAAGCATGATAAGTAAAACTGTTGAAATTACAAATGAGACTGGATTACATACTAGACCAGGAAATGAATTCGTTAGCTTAGCTAAAACATTTACTTCACAAATTGAAGTAGAAAATGAAGCAGGAAAAAAAGTAAAAGGAACATCTCTATTAAAACTACTTTCATTAGGAATAAAAAAAGGAACTAAAGTAACTGTATATGCTGAAGGTGCTGATGAAGCTGAAGCAGTTGAAAAATTAGGAGACCTTCTAGCAAATTTAAAGGACTAATTTTACAGTAGAAGGTGCTATTCAGTACCTTCTTTTTTATTAATTTTGTTGATAATGATTGTGAGGGAAAATATGAGTAAAATAGTTAAGGGTATTGAAGCATCACCAGGCATAGCAATAGGAAAAATATTTCTATATCAAGAAAACGAATTAGTTATTGATGACAAAAAGAAATGTGATTCTGATTGTGAAAAAGAAAGATTATTAAGTGGTAGAGAAAAAGCAAAAGAGCAACTCTTAAAAATCAGAGAAAAAACAGCCGAAAAATTAGGAGAAGACAAAGCTGCTATATTTGATGGACATATCACTTTATTAGAAGATGAAGATTTATTTGATGAAGTTGTAGAACTTATTGAAGATGAAGAAATTTGTGCTGAAATAGCTCTTCAAAAAGGAATAGATGATTATTGTGAAATGCTTGCTAATCTAGAAGATGAGTATTTAAGAGAAAGAGCAGCAGATTTAAGAGATATTGGTAAGAGATGGTTATATAATGTAGCAGGAGTAGAAATATTAGATTTAGGTTCACTACCTCCAAATACTATAATAGCTGCTAAAGATTTAACTCCATCTGATACGGCTCAAATAGATTTACAAAATGTAGTTGCTTTTATAACTGAAATAGGTGGAAAAACAGCTCATTCATCTATCATGGCTAGATCATTAGAATTACCAGCTATAGTAGGAACAGGAAATATTTGTTCGTTAGTTAAGAGTGGAGATAATGTTATAGTTGATGCTCTTAAAGGAGATATAATAATAAATCCTACTGAAGAAGAAATTGCTAAATATCAAGAGAAAAAAGAAGCTTTCTTTGCTGAAAAAGAACTATTAAAACAATTAAAAGATAAAGAAGCTATATCAAAAGATGGTGTAAAAGTAGGAGCTTGGGCTAATATAGGTTCACCAAAAGATATAGAGGGAGTATTAAGAAATGGAGCAAAAGGAATAGGACTTTATAGAACAGAGTTCTTATTCATGAATAATGATAGATTCCCTACTGAAGATGAACAATTTGAAGCTTATAAAATAGTTGCTGAAAAAATGGAAGGCAAACCTGTAACTATAAGAACTATGGATATAGGTGGAGATAAATCTCTTCCTTACATGCAATTACCAAAAGAGGAAAATCCATTCCTTGGCTGGAGAGCAATCAGAGTTTGCTTAGATAGACCTGAAATATTAAAAACTCAATTTAGAGCACTATTAAGAGCATCAGCTTTTGGATATATAAAAATCATGCTTCCTATGATTATGGATATAACAGAAATTAGAAGAGCAAGAGCAATATTAGAAGAATGTAAAGAAGAATTAAGAGCAGTAGGAGCTAAATTTGATGAAAATATAGCTCTTGGAATAATGGTTGAAACTCCAGCAGTTGCTTTTAGAGCTAGAAGCTTTGCTGAAGAAGTAGATTTCTTCTCAATAGGAACAAATGACTTAACTCAATATACACTAGCAGTTGATAGAGGAAATGAAAATATTTCTCACTTATACAATACTTATAACCCGACTGTCTTAGAAGCTATAAGAATGGCTATAAAAGGAGCTCATGAAGCCGGGATAACTATCTCTATGTGTGGAGAGTTTGCTGGAGATGAAAATGCTACTGCCATTCTATTTGGAATGGGATTAGATGCTTTTTCAATGTCAGCTATCTCTGTACCTAGAATCAAGAAAAATATTATGGCTTTAGATAAAGCTAAATGTGAATCTTTAGTCGAAGAAGTAATGGCTCAAAAAACTCCAGATGAGGTTTTAGCTATTGTTAAAAAATTTAATAAAGAAAATTTAAAATAATAATAAAATAAAGAGAGATTTAGCTTATAATAATTAGCTAAATCCTCTTTTTTTACATTTTAATATAAATTCAAATTTTAATTTTTTATTCTCTATCACATTTCAATTTATCTGAATAAAAAATTTCACTACTCAATGTCAATCCTAAAAAAAGAAATAAAAACTGAAATACTCTTTTCTGATATAATGGATTATCAAACATTCCTATTCCCCCAAAATAAAGAATTATCATCAGTGTTATAAACGAACAAATATCTCTTTCTCTAAAAAGTTTCTTTAAAACTATAAAAAAACTAAATATAAAAAATAACAAATAACTTATTAAAGAAAATATTCCTTGAGTTACAAAAATTTCAAGATAATCATTATGCAAAGCCGCAATTGAAACTCCAACCTTATCCTTAAAGTTATTCATAGTATAGTAGGCAAAGCCTTTTCCATGCAAAATATTGAAATTTTCTTCAATTAATGCCTTTTTCCAAATCAACATTCTCGGATCATCTACAACTTCTTCAACTCCTACATTAAAAACTCTTAAATTTATTTCAAGATAATTTATACTAATTAAAATAATAAAAATTATTGTTAATAATCCTAATGTTTTTTTTGAAAATAACTTTACTTTTTTTTCTATAATTAAAAATAATAACATTCCCAATATATATACAGCTATTAAACTAAAAAAGACATTCCTTGACTGACCTATACTGATCAAACAAAATATTTGTAGCATATTTAATATAAAATATAGAGTCTTTAATACTTTATTTTTTTCATATAATAAACTTATATAAGATATAATAATAAATAAACCTACTATCATTGAATAATAGTTAGGATTTCCCCAAATACTTCCTCGTCTTAAAACTCCATTTTCACTTATAAAAAGTAACCCTTTAAAAACAGAATATATAGAAAATAAATTAATTAAAATGATAATCCTTTTTTTATTTATATAATTACCTAATCTTAAATATAAACTTATTATAAATAATAAAATCCCACCTATTAATAAATTTCTATATAATATTACATAATAACCAAACTTATTATACTGGTTTAATATATTAATAAAGGAAAAAGAGAGACAAAATGTCCAAATTATAAGTAAAAAAAATATTTTTTTCCCACTTTGATTTATTCTCAATTTTTCTTTATCAATATAATATCTTAATAAAACTATTCCTCCTAAAGTAAAAATAAGTAATTCATCATACTTATTTTTATATCTTGTAGAAAGTAAGTATACTAAAATAACTACAAATATATTTTCTATTATTCCTATTCTTTTATTTATTAAAGACATCTAAAATTCTCCTTTCATAATTTTCATTGAATTTATATTTCTTTAATAATTCTATATTATTTTCTATTATTCTTCTCTTTTCATCATCTTTCAAATTAATTACCTCTTCAATTTTTTTATATAACTCTTCTTTATTCCAAGGATTAAAATAAAATACACTATTCTTATCATTAAATAATTCCTTTATAGCACTTTGATCTGTAACTATAGGAATAATTCCATTTTGCATTCCTTCCAATGCAACTAAGCCCCAAGACTCATTAAAAGATGGCAAAACTAGAATTGAAATCTCTTTATAAAAATTACTTAACTCTATATGATCAAATAATTCCAATCTATCAATTATAATTTTTTTTTCTTTAATGAAACTATTAAGTTCTTTTGGAATATTCTTCCCACACATTTTTATATTAAAATTATATTTCTTCTGTAACTTCTGAAGAACTTCTATCAACATAAAAATATTTTTCATTTTTGAAAAGGCTCCAACAAATCCTATACTCAATTCTTTATTTATTATTTCTGAATTTTTATATTTTAATTCTTTTATTGGATTATATATAACATAAGAATCAAAAGGTTTTCCAAATCTTTGTTCCCAATTATCTTTCATCTTTTTTGAAATATAAATGACTTCTATTTTTTTATAGAAAAAGGTTATAATATTATCTAATGAGTTATTTATCCAATTTTCATACTTATTATATTCCTCATGTAAATGCCAAATAACCCTTTTTTTTAAAATAACTCCTAGAATAACCATAGGAAAATTTATAATTGTATTTACGTATAATATATCTATTTTATTTTTATTCACAATTTTAAATATATTTAAAAATTTTAAAATATTCTTAAAAATTATCCTTTTATAAAAAATTTTTTTTCCATCTTTTGGACTTAATTTTTTTATATTCAATATAAAAATCTTTTTTATTTTCTGATTATTGATTATTTCATTGTATAACCATCCTTCTTTTTTAGGCAAGATAACAAAAATATCATAATTATTTTTAAGAAGTAATTGAAGTGTTTTATTAAACACTACTTCAGCTCCACCACCAAAGCTCGAATGCGAAATCATCAATACTTTTTTTTTCAATTTAAACACTCCTCTAAAAATCTATCAATCCCCTCTTTCCAATGAGGTATCTTCTTATTTACTAATCTCTCTATCTTACTACTATCTAATTTTGAATATTTAGCTCTTTTTGCCTTTAATGGAAAATCATTTGTCTTTGCTCTTTCTAATTTTCCTCTCCAGCCTATCTTATTTAATATATATTCTGCTTGTTCGTACTTAGAAGTTTCTCCTGCATTTGAAAAATGATATAATCCATACTTATCTGTTTGTATTAAAGCCCAAGAAAATTCTGCTAAATCCCTTGAATATGTTGGGCTAGATACTTGATCATCTACTATCTTTAATATATCTTTTTCTTTTGACCAACTTATTACTTGTTTACAAAAATTATTGTTTCCCATTCCAAATACCCAAGATGTCCTAATTAAAAAAGCCTTCTCATATTTTAAAGAGTATTTCTCGCCTTCTAACTTAGATTTAGAATATATTGATAAAGGATTAGGAATATCTTCTTCTACATATGGTATCTCTTTTTCTCCATCAAATACAAAATCTGTCGAATAGGTTACAAAAATAATATCTTTTTCTTTACAGATCTCTGCTAAATTTTTAGGTGCATAAGTATTTAAAGAATAACACTTTTCAACTTCATCTTCTGCCTTATCTACATCATTATATGCAGCGCAATTAATAACTACTGTAAAATTATTACTATTCATATACATTTTTATTTTTTCTTTATCTGTTATATCAAGATCTTGATAATCAGTAGCTATATATCTAACTCCTAATTTATCAAATAACTTTTGAAAATCCTGTCCTAATTGGCCATTAGCACCAGTAAGCAATACATAGTCTCCTTGGTAATTTTCTGTATATTCTTTAAAAGATTGATGTTTTTTATCCTTTTCTGATAGAGTAAGTTTTGTTATTCCATATTCTTCTAATTTCCAATCTATATTTAAATCTTTATCATTGTACATTATTCCACTATCATATTGTGGCGCATATATATCTGTACATTTATATTGAAACTCTGTATCATCTTCTAAAGTTAAAAATCCATGAGCAAATCCATCTGGTATATAGAACATCTTTTTATTTTCTGCACTTAGTTCTATTCCATACCACTGTCCATATGTTTTACTTCTTTTTCTAATATCTACTGCTACATCATATACTGAGCCTTTTACTACTCTTACTAATTTTCCTTGAGAATGTTTAGTCTGAAAATGTAATCCTCTCAATACTCCTTTTCTAGATTTAGAATGATTATCTTGTACAAATTCTGCTGTTATTTCTAACTCTTCAAATTCTTTCTTATTATATGTTTCTAAAAAAAATCCTCTATTATCTCCAAATACAGTAGGTTCTATTACACATAGTCCTTCTATTCCTGTTTCTATTCTTTTAAACTTACTCATCTACTCCACCTATTTCACTAAACTTACTAAATACTCTCCATATTTAGATTTCATTAATGGCTTAGCTAATTCTAGTACTTTTTCTTTACTTATCCATCCATTTCTATATGCTATCTCTTCAAGACAAGCTACCATTACTCCTTGTCTACTTTGAATTGTTTTTACAAAATTTGCTGCTTCAAGTAGAGCATCATGTGTCCCTGTATCTAGCCATGCCATTCCTCTTCCAAAATTCACCACATGAAGTTTTCCTTCTTCTAAATACATTTCATTAATTGAAGTTATCTCTAACTCTCCTCTTTTTGATGGCTTTACTTTTTTAGCTTTTTCTACTACTGTATTATCATAAAAATATAGACCTGGTACTGCATAATTTGATTTTGGATTTTTAGGTTTTTCCTCCAAAGATATTACCTTCCCATCTTTATCAAACTCTACCACTCCAAAATCTTCTGGATTAGTCACATAATAACCAAATATAGTAGCTCCTTCCTTTTTCTCTCTTGCTTCCCTTAACATTCCTGTAAGTCCATGTCCATAAAAAATATTATCTCCTAATACTAAAGCGCAAGAATCATTTCCTATAAATTCTTCTCCTATAATAAATGCTTCTGCTAATCCGTTTGGTTTTTCTTGAACACTATATTTTAATTTTACTCCAAAATCTTCTCCATTTCCTAGTAGATCTCTAAATAAAGGTAAATCTCTAGGAGTAGAGATTACTAATATCTCTTTTATTCCTGCTAACATAAGAATAGAAAGAGGGTAATAGATCATTGGTTTATCATATATTGGATTTATTTGTTTTGATATCGCTTTTGTTATTGGATAAAGTCTTGTTCCACTTCCTCCTGCTAATATTATTCCTTTCATTCTATCCTCTCCTATTTTACATCTAGTAATTGTTTTATCCAATTTTCTAAACTATATTTTTCATAAATCTCCTCTGGTAAATCTTCATATGGAGAATCTATAAATTCTCTTGGTATATTTATATTTTTTTCATCAATAATCAAAATATTATTTGGATTATAAAAATCTTCATTAATTATATCTTTATTATTAGTTATTAACTTTTTTCTCATTCCAATACAATCAAAAGTTCTAAAAGTATATCCCTTATTCAAGCTATGACATAATTCTAATACTGCTTTACTTTTACTTTCAGCTTTTACCATTTCTATTACTGAAATTCCTTTATCAGTTAATCTTATCCCTAATTTTTCTTTTATAGTTAAATTTGGAGAATATAATATAAAATTTATTTTAAATTTTTCCTTTAAAAGTTTCTCAGCTATTTTATAGAGTAAGTTCTCTCGGCTCTCATCATTTTTAGACATAAGAGTGTATACATCATATTCTATTATTTCATTTTTATTTCTATAAAAATAAAAATTTGATAAATATTTTAAATCAAAATTTTTTACATCATCTCTTTCATATGAAGAAATTTTATTAAAATATTTTTTTTCTAATTCAAAATTACATTTTTTCATTCTTATACTTGAATCCCAATGATGACTTATACAAATTTTTACTTTACTTTTTATAAATTTTAAAACATTTTCAGCTAAATAAATACAACCTATTTTTAAAAAAATATCATAGTCATAATTTAATTTTTTTAAATCTTTTAGTATTTCTTCTGCTTCTAATTTATCTTTTAAATTTATTCCCTTATATTTTTTTAAATATTTATTATTATACAATCGTAAAAAAGGATTTTTTATTTTTCTAGCTTTTGAATACTTTGGATTTAACACATCAAAAACTTCAACTTTATACCCTTGATTATTTAATTCATTTATTATTCTTTCCTCATAATGATTAATATTTTGGATCATCAACAAAATTTTTTTCATTTTTCTTCCTCTAAAATTAACTTCTTATTTAATATCTTTATAAACTTTTTAGAACCTTCTAAGCTCAAATGATCATAATCATAATTTTCAAAATAAATTTTTTTATCAAAATTTTTATAATCCTTTGAAAAATCAAAATAATCTATCTCATATTTATCTACTATTTTATTAATCACCTTATAAAAATTTTTTTCAAGTAATTCCTCTTTAAAAAAATTATTATACTCCCTTTGGAATGGGGTTGTTAATAATATTATTTTAATATTATACTTCTTACAAAATGTAATTATTTTTTCTAAAATTTCTAAATTAAAATCAAAATTCTTTTGCTCTTTTAGTATAACTACTTGTTTTTTTATCCTATTCTCTATATTATTTTTCTTATTTTCTTTTATAATAAATTCTTTTATTTTTTTATAATTTTTATAAAAAACATGTAAATATTTATAAACAAAAAAACCTAATCTATACTTTCTATCTACATCCGTTATATCTAAACAATCATAATAATATTTTATATCCTGTTTTTGCCATAATTTAGGCGCATAAAAAGTAAAATAACTAATAGTTAAAAAGCATACTAGATCTTTATTTTTTACTATATTATTTTTAAACTTTTGCAATAGAATATAATCATAATACAATGTCTGAGAAGGATGTGCTAAATTAAGATGAATACTTGAATTCAAACTTTTAAAGGCTAATTCTGAATGTGAACTTCCTAAATTAAAAGACGAAATATTAGTACTATTATATTTTTTCTTTCTTTTTAACTTTATTTTTATAATTAAATAAATATTTCTCATAATTAAATAAGTAACTATAATTTTAACTATTATCATTTATTAACTCCACAAACTTTTTTAAACATGATTTTATCTCCTCTAAATTTAAATCTTCTATTCTTTCTTCATATTTACTTTTAATTATAAAATAGTTTTTACAATTTGGTTTTGCATACTCTATTATTTTACTATCTTTCATATAAAATCCTATGATTTTTTTATCATAAGATGATGCTATATGAATTAAAGAAGTATCAACACTTATAATTATATCAGAATATTTTACATACGAAGCTATTTCAAAAATATTTTTTGTTTTTGGTAACATCTTTATATTCTTATTTTCTATTTCGTTAATAATTTTAAATGTTTCAAAGTATTTATCTGGAGTTGAAGATACATAAATGTTTATATTTTCATCTCCTAACAAATATAATATACTTTTAAGCTCTTCTTTTTTTAAAACTTTTTTTTCTATACTTCCTATATAATTAAAAATCACATTAATTTTAGAATTATCAAAAAAATTCTTTGCTAACTCTTCGTAAGGACCTAAATATACCCTATATTCTGAACTAAAGTTCTTTATTTTCAATTTTTTTAAAATATCATTATTATTCTTAAAATAATCATCGATTATTTCTATAGCTTCCTTTTTTATTCCATACTTTTCTTTTTTAGGTAATGACATTAAATATTTTCCATTTAATAATTTTAACCAAAACAAATGAAAAGTATTAATCTCATTCTCAAAACTAATAATAATATCATATTTATTTCTATATTTTATGGCAAAAAATATTCTAGACATATATCTTAATATTTTATTCTTATGACTTCTATATGGAAAAATATTTTTTATATAAGGATAGTATTTTAACATATCCATCGAACTTTCTCTTACTATAATATCTATATTCTTACTTTTACTTGCCAGTCCTTCTAAAAATGGTGAATTAATAACACAATCTCCTAATTGCCACGAGGTTTCTAATAATATTTTTTCAAAATTTATTTTATCTATTTCTTTTCTTTTATTAGATTTTATAATCCAATTTAATATCCATCTTTTCATCAAAATATAACATCCTCTATAATTCTATTTAATAATTAATACATGTACTTTATCTCTCATCAACTGATTGTTATAGCCATATTTACAAAAAAATTTCTTTTTATTAAAAATTTCTTTTTTTTGTGTATAATAATATTCTTCATTTGTACTATGCTTTTTTGTAGGATCAAAAGGATGATAAAGATGCAGTTGAATAGGACCTTTTGTATATTCCTTTCCTCTTACTCCATAAACATATAATCTATTTCCAAAATCATCATCTTCATAACCCCATCCTATGTATTTTTCATCATATCCATTAATCGCTATATAATCTTTCTTATACATTACATAAGACATTCCAACTAATCTTATCCCACGCTTATTTAGTTTTAAAACATTTAAAATTCTTCTTAATCTATCTTTTTTCAAAGTAGAATTTACATATAGTTGATATTTATTGGGTATAATTTCCAATATTTTTTCATATGCTTCACCTTTAGATAAGTATTTTAAAACTTTATCTTTTTCTTCTTCTGTTATTGAAACAGGTCTACTCATTAGGAACTTTTTATCTTTTAATTCAAATCTTATATTCTTTATATAATTTTCTGGAAATATTAAGTCTTGATCACAAAAAATTAATATTTCTCCTTCTGCTTCTCTTACAGCATTATTCAAAGCCCTAGCTTTTCTAAATCCTAAATCTTCTTGATAAATATGTTTTACTTTAAATTTCATTTCTGGCAATAAATCACCTATATAATCAATAACTTTTTCTGATGACCCATCATCTGAAATGATTAATTCATCTGGTTGCACTTCTTGTCTTATAAGGCATTGACATAATGCTCTCAGATGCTCTAATCTATTATATACAGGCACTATTACTGTTATTTTCATATATAAATTTCCCTTCTTTCTAACTCTTTCTTTAATTGTTTTAAAAACTTCTCACTTCCTAATTCAGAAAGATGATCTAAATCTCTAAAATATTTAGAATCATCATAATTTAAATAATCATGAGAAAAATCCAAGTAAAGAATGTTATTTTTCTTTGCTATTTTATTAATTATCATATAAAAATTATTTCTAAGTAACTCTTCACTAAAATATTCATTATACTTTCTTCTAAAAGGTGTTGTTAAAAATACTATTTTTACTGATTTTTCTTTACACTTTTCTATAATATTATTTAATATATTTATATTCCATTCTAAATTTCTATTTTCTTCTAATTTTTTGACATGTCCTAAATATTTCTTTGAGTCTTCTATTTTTTTTTCTTTTATAATTTTTTTATAGATACTCCAAATTAAAGGAAAATACCTATATATTATACATTCTAATTTTGCTCTTCCAGAAAAATCTGTTATCTTTAATATTTTATAATACTTAAAAAGATCTGTTTTTATCCAATATTCTTTAGATGCAAAGCTAAAATAACTAATAGACAAAAAACAAACTCCTCCCTCTTGTATTATATTAAAATATCTAGACAATATTTTATAATCATAATAAAAAGTCTGTGAGTTTTCTGCTAAGTTAACATTATTTTTCAAATTTTTACTAAAAGCACATAATGAATGTGAACTCCCAAGATTGAAATTTTTTATTTCAGTTATTCTTTCTTTATTCACTTTCCTTTTCTTTTTTATAATTATTATAATATTCCAAATTATTAATATTATAATAAACAGTGTATACTTATTCATTCGCATTTTCTCCACTTTAAATAATCTAAATTAAATTTTCATATTCCTTTATTATATAATCAATACTATATTTCTTTATTTCCTCTTTATTAATTATTTTTTCATTTTCTAAACTCTCTAATAATAATTTAGATAATTTATCATAATCTCCTATACTATATAATTTCCCTAGTCTTCCCTCTTCTAATATTTCACTTGGGCCTGTTGGACAATCTGAAGAAATAACTGTTTTTCCAAGTATAAGAGCTTCTACTAATACTAATCCAAAACCTTCAAACTTAGAACTATGAACTAATCCTTTTGAGTTTTTTATCCATGGGTATGGATTCTTAATATTTCCTAATAAAAATATCTCTTCTTCCATTTTTTCTTTTACTATCATCTCAGATATTTTTTCTCTATCTGGTCCATCTCCTAAAATATATAATTTTTCTTTTAATCCTCTATTCTTAGCTAGACTAAATCCTCTTATTAGAGTTTCAAAATCTTTTTGGGCTATTGTAAGCCTCATAATAGAAACAAAATAGTTCTCTTTTAATAACTCTTCATTATTTTTATCTGTTTCTTCTGCTAATTTTCTTATTTTTTGAAAATTAAATGGATTATATACCCTTATCAGTTTGTTTTTTAAAAATGGATATAGCTCTTCTGTATTTTTCTTCATAGCATCACATATTGTAACTACTGCATCATATTTTTTTAATCTTTCTCCTAATCTTTTTATTCTTAACCTTTTTTTATACCAACTTTCTATATTAGAATGAATCCAAACTATTTTCTTATTTCCATTTACTAAATCAATATATTTTGATAATCCCATATCAAAATCAATAATTGTATCATACTTTTTATTTTTTACTATTTTACTTAAATTCTGTTTTTTTAGATACTTTTCATATTCCATCATTAATTGATAAATTACTCTATAAACTAAATTACTCTTTCTTTTTTCTCTAAAAAAAATAGTCTTTTGCATAATATTTTCTGGTTTTAGATAAAATAATTTTATATAATCCGGAATATCTTTTTCAAAAACATTTAAACTCCTAATTCCATCTTCTATTATTAAGTCTATCTCGTATTTATTAGAATCTAAATTTTGTATTACTTCAATTAATACTCTTTCTATTCCACCCATTCTAAGACTTCCATTATAAAAAAGTATCTTTTTTTTCTTTATATTTTCCATCCTTTGCCTCTCAATTCCTTCTTTTTTTCTTTTATTTTTTTTATAAAAGTTAATCTTTTTAATCTCTTTATTCCATAAACTAGATAATACATTATATCTTTTTTATATGGATATTCCATCTCATGATATGAATCCATTTTCATAGTCAACATATCATAATGGGCTCTATAATTAAAAAATTTCATTTTCTTTCCTTGTGTATCTATTATTCTAATATTTCCATTTTCTAAAAGAAAATTTCCAGGATTAAAATCACCATGATAAATTTTTAAACTATGTAGTTTTTTCATTAATTCCAATATTTCATTTAAATATCTCCTATCCTCTTTTCCATCTATATTCTCCATGACTAAAGCCGAATATGTAATCATTCCATATTTTTTCTTATTTATTACTAAATATGGGGTTACAAAATTATTTATTCCTTTTCCATGATAAAAATATAAATTTTCTAGAGTAGTTAAAGCTTCCCCCTTCTTAAATAAAGTCATTAATTTTCTTTGTGGAATAATATGCTCATTTCTATTTTCCTTAATTACATACTTTACATTTTCAACCTCTATTATTTCAACATAGTTTCTTTTAGTATCTTTTAAAATTTTTACTTTTTTAAATTCTTTATCTAATATTTTTTTCCCTATCTCCAAATATTTTTTATCATAAAAATATAGATTAAATCCCTTATATTTTCCCTTCAGACATTTATCTTTCATCATATATTTCCTCTATTAATCTATCTATTATTTGTTTCATTTCAAAAAAATTAAATGTGTTGATATCAATCTCATCATATTTACTTTTTTTATCTTCACAAAAAATAACATTAGTTCCCTCCGTTAAAGGTGCCCATACTAAATGATCTACACCAAAATTTCCACCATTAGGAGGGTATACAGATATATTTCTTTTCTTTAATGCGGATGCTATATGGACAATTGAAGTATCTGGAGTTATTACTAAATCTGAAATTGCAATTAAATTAATACTATCTTTTATATTTTTTATTTTGTTTGGAATAAGAATATTTTCATACTGTCTTAGCTCTTCTAACTCCTTATATCTATCTCCATAGTATAATAAAATAATTTTTACTCTATATTTTTTTAGATATTCTATTATTTTTCTTAATGTTGATAAGGAAAATGTTTTATGTTTACTAGCTCCATAAGGATTTAAAATCACTATTTTTTCACCTTTTGTTACTATCTCCTCAATATTTATATTTTTATAAGGTAGATCATAATTTAAGTTAATATTATCCATTATCCCCAGCTTTTTTAAATACGCAGCGTATCTCTTAGTTATATGATCATTCCATTTAAAATCTTCATTACTATTAATACTTAAATCAAATAAATTCCAATTTTTTTTATCTAATCCTATATTGAATCTACAATTACATAATTTTATAAACATCATTGAATTAACTCTCAACATTTCAGAAAAATCAATTAATAAATCATATCTTTTTTCTCTTATTTCCTTAGCTAATTTTTTTATTTTAATAGTATTTTTCTCATATATATATATATCATCTACATTTTTATTTTCATCTATTATATCTTTATTAGATTCCCTTGCTACAACCCCTATTTTTATATTAGGATATCTTTTTTTTATTTCCCTAAACATCAATGTATTTATTACCATATCTCCAATTTTACCATCATATCTTAAAAATAAAATTGACTTGATATTATTATTATCTATAAATTTTTCTAATACTATATTTTCTTTTTTATTTTTTCTATCCCAGTAAAACTTTCCTAATTTCAATCTTTTTTCTCTTAAGAAACTTTTTACTGCTCTATTCAATTTTTTTATCATCTTTCACCTTCAAATAATTTTAAAGTATCTTTTTTACAATTTGCTTATTATAAATATCCTCAAGCTTACTATCTTGAATTTGCTTTTCTACAACACCTGTAACTTCATTTACACTTTTATTTGGCAAATCAATTTTTTGAGTAGCTCCTGCTAAATACCATTCAAACTCTATATCCATATGCCCAACATCTAAGGCTTGATATCCTAATTTACAAAAATCATATGCCAAAACAGTTGCAGTAGGTCCAAGGGCAATTAACAATAACACATCTTGTGAATAGTTATTCTTTACCTCTTCTAATATTTCATTGTATTTTGAAAAACTATCTCTTGCTGGTAGGATTATTCTTCTTATTCTTTTAGATTTTTTCAATAGTTCATTTCCTAATCCAAATCTTGTATTTTCACCTTCTAAAATTAAAATATCTTTATTTTCAAAATAATTTTTTAGTTTTTCAATAACTTTAATATTTTTAGTTTTTTCTAGATATGGCATATAAAATCTACTAATCATAGCATCATAATAAACCTTATTTTTATCTAGAATTTTATCTAAATATTTCTTTTTTTGGAAATAATATTTACTCCAATACCATCCATCTCCCTTTATTAAATCATCAACTTTAATAAGTGGAGTCGGGATTGCTACCAAATGATTTTCTAAACTTGAGTTTAAGACCTCAAATAATTTTTTTGATAAAATAGAGTCATATTCCTGAAAACTGATATTTTTAGGAGAAATAATCATAGAAAATTCTCCATCTCCATATCTACTTATAGAATAACCTTGCAAAATTTTTTCTACAGTTTCCTCTTTATCTCTTATATTCCACCTTTTATCCCCTAAATTATTACTTAACATAAACTTATTTAGGTTCCAATACATACTCTTTTTTCCATCTCTGAAGAATTTTCTTATTGACTTAAATATATTTTTCATTTTTTCCTCCAAAGTCTTCCCCATCAACTTTATCTATATTAAATTATACCAAATTTTCATTAAATTTTATACACTATTTTTGAAATTATATGCTATTATATAAGGAGTTAATAACAAGTAGTGAGGTACAACATGAAAAAAGTTAAATTTATATATAATCCTTTTTCCGGAGAAGGAATAATTGTAAAGAATCTAGATATAATTATAAATAAATACCAAACCAAAGGTTTTACAATAATCCCATTTAGAATTTCTAATGAACAAAATTTAAAAGAAGCATTTTTTGATATAGATAACTCTTACCATCATATTCTAGTAGCTGGTGGTGACGGAACTATCAACCAAATTATAAATTTGATAAAACATAATAATATTGATATCCCACTTGCTTTACTCCCAGCAGGAACAGCAAATGACTTTGCTAAATATATTGGAATGTCGTCTAATATAGAAGAATCTTGTAATAAAATTCTCTCTGGAAAAGTAAAAAAAATAGACTTAGGTAAGGCTAATGATAAATATTTTATCAATGTATTTAGTTTTGGTCTTTTTACAGATATTTCTCAAAAAACACCTACACAACTAAAAAATAATTTGGGTAAATTAGCTTACTACCTTAATGGCATAAAAGAACTCCCTTCTTTTAGAAAACTGGATATTAAAGTCATATCTGATGAATTCTTTTATGAAGGAAATGCTCTTATTTTTTTTACATTTAATGGACGTACCGCTGGAAATATAAATATCTCTTATAAAAGTGAAATAAATGATGGTCTCTTAGATATTATAATTGTAAAAGGAGATAATATTCGTTCAACTATATTATCACTTCTTGAATTTCTCAGATCTGAACATCTTGAAAAACCTAAAGATATTATTCACTTTAAAAGCTCAGACTTTATAGTTGAGTACTCTGACTTTAAACTAAATAGTGATATTGATGGTGAAATAGGTCCTATTTCTCCTATACATGTTACTTGTGTTAAAAACGGATTGAAGATTATTTATTAATTCTTTCATCTTAAATAATATTTATATACTTTATTTTTTTTTACTTTTATAGTAGAATTTACGTAAGTGCTATAGTTCTAAATCCATATAGACTATAGTATTATTTTTATCATAGGAGGATGTACTTAATGACAAATAAACAGAGCATAGGAATTTTTGATTCTGGAGTAGGTGGAACTACGATTCTAAAAGAAATATTGAGTATCCTTCCACATGAAAATATACTTTATTATGGTGATAGTAAAAACTCTCCATATGGTCAAAAAAATACTCAAGAGATTAAAGATTTATGTTATAAAATTTTAGATTTTTTTATGGAAAAAAATTGTAAAGTAGTAGTCATAGCCTGTAATACAGCCACAGCCGCTGCTCTTGAGTCTTTGAAGAAAAGATACCCCATACCAATAATAGGTGTTATAAATGCTGGAGTAAAAGAAGCATTAAAGCTTACAAAAAATAAAAATATAGCTATTTTAGCTACCCCTTTTACTGTCTCATCAAGAGCGTACATAAAAGAATTGACAAAATTTTCAACAAATATATTAATTTCTCAAGAGGGATGTCCAGAATTTTCTACAATGATAGAAATAGGATGGGAAAAATTTAAAAATAGAGAAGAATTATTAAAACAACATATTAGTAAACTTTCTAAAGAAGCAGATACTCTAATTTTAGGCTGTACCCATTACCCTCTCATTAGAAAAGATATTGAAAAACAATTTTCTGGAAACATAGTTGATCCTGCAGTAGAAACTGCTTTAGAGTTATTTAATCTACTTAAATTCAATAATAATTTAAATAATTCTGATAGTTCAGGGGATTTAAATTTCTTTATCTCTGGAGATAAAAATTCTTTTAAAATAATTGCTGAAAAATTTTTAGGTTTAAAAATCAACAATATATATTCAATTTAATAAAATATCTAGACAAAGTAATAAAGGCACTTTTAAAAGTGCCTTTATTATAAGAGGAATAAAATAGTTTTTAAAATCTTACTATTTATTTTAATAAGGATTTCGCTTTTTCTATTCCTACCATTCCCAACTTCTCGTCAAGCGCTCCAGATGGCGCTCCTCCTACTCCTACTGCTCCTATTATTTCATCTCCAACTTTAATTGGTAATCCTCCTCCTAAAGTCGTTGTATTTTCTATTTGTAATAAACTCGGAACATTTTCTACCCTGCTTGCAAATTCGGTAGTTGGAATCTTAAATGCCAATGAAGTAAAAGCCTTTTTTTCAGCTGTATCTAAAGTATGAATACCTGCATTATCTCCTTTTACACTTAAAACTGGAAACCCTCCTCTATCTAAAACAACAACTGATACATTTACATTTTCTTTTTTTGATTCATTCAAAATTTCAAATGCTATCTTATGAGCAATTTCTAAATTAATATTCTTCTGCTCTTCTACTTGTGCAAACAAACTACTTCCTAGGACTGCTCCTCCCAATACCATGCCTAACATCTTTTTCATTTTCTTTCACCTCTTTTTTTAATCTTATTTATTTTATTCTTTTACAAGTGAAATTAAATATCCATATCCCTCTTTTTCCATCTCAGAAAGTGGTATAAAATTTAATGCTCCACTATTTATACAATATCTTAATCCACCCTTATCTTTTGGTCCATCTTCAAATACATGTCCTAAATGTGCATCTCCACTTCTACTTCTTACTTCTGTTCTTACCATATTAAAACTTTTATCTGTATGATAAGTTACAACTTCTGGTACAATTGGTTTAGTAAAACTAGGCCATCCACACATAGAATTATATTTATCTGTTGATGAAAATAATGGCTCTCCTGTAGTTATGTCAACATATATTCCAGGCTCAAAAAAATTCCAATATTCATTTGAAAAAGCTCTCTCTGTATCATTCAATTGTGTTATTCTATATTCTTTCTCTGAAAGTTTTGCTCTTAATTCTTTATCAGATAATTTTGGATATTTTTTAGGATCAATTATTATATCATTTGCTTTATCTAAATCTATATGACAATATCCATTTGGATTTTTTTTCAAATAATCTTGATGATATTCTTCTGCTAGATAAAAATTCTCTAATGATTTATTCTCTATTACAACCTTCTTCTTATATTTTTTTTGTAGATTATCTAAGGCTTCTGTTACAATTTTTTCATCATTTTTATCAGTATAGTATATTCCAGTTCTATATTGTGTTCCTCTATCATTTCCTTGCTTATTCAAACTTGTAGGATCTACTATTCTAAAATAATACTCTAATAAGGTTTCAAGAGATAATTTTGAACTATCATATGTTACTTTTACAGTTTCTGCATGCCCTGTCTTTCTATATATAACATCTTCGTAACTAGGATTAGCTGTTTTTCCGTTAGCATATCCTGAAACTGCATCTATTACTCCATATATTCTCTCCATGTAGGCTTCTACTCCCCAAAAACATCCCCCAGCTAGATAAATCTCTTTTATATTTTCTTTTTGAACAGCCGAGTTTTGCTCTATCAAAACTTTCTGTTCTTTAATCTCTTCTTTCTTTTCTTCTAATCCAAAAAACTTCAAAACATTACTCTTAGGAAGTTGTCCAGGAACTACATTTTTTATCTTAGCATTTTCATCTATAAAAATTCCTGTCGGATACGCTCTTATTCTTGCTAATTTCTGTATTTCACCTTTTTCATCTAATAATACTTTTATATTCTTATATCCCAATGACTTGTACCAATTTTTAAATTCATCTGCTTTCATTTCCCCTGCTTTTCCAGGAAAAACAACAGTCACTATTTCTATTCTATCTTCTTCTTTAGTGAACTCATCTAACTCCTCTAATGATGAAAGACAAATAGGACACCAAGAAGCCCAAGCTTTTAAATAAGTCTTTTTTTCTTTTGAAAAATTATATTCTTTTCCATCTATATCTTTTAACTTCAATTTGCTTAAATCTATATCTTTTGCAAAACTTGCAACTCCTCCTAAAACAAACATAAATAATAAAAATAATTTGTAGATATGTTTCATTTTTCTCACCTCTTATAAAAAAATATTCAATTGATTAAAAATAAGTAAGACTCCCATTATTATAATAATTATTCCACCAATTTTTTTAATCTTTTCTAAATATTTCTTTAAAAATGATAATTTTTCAAAAAAATATTTAGACGATAAAGATATAATTAAAAAAGGTGTTGCTAATCCCATAACATATACCATCATTAAAAAACTTGCATAAAAAATATTTTCTCTATTTCCTGCTACAAATAAGATGGAAGCTAGAATTGGCCCGATACATGGAGTCCATCCTAAACTGAATCCGAATCCTAAAAGATAACTTTCAATTACACCTCCTCGTCCACTTTCTATTTGTAACATTTTTGTTCTTTCTAAAAATGGTATTTTTAAAATCTCGCTTTGAATTAATCCGAAGAAAATAATTATTATTCCACTAGAAATTCTAAAATAACTACTTGCTAAAATATTTCCTAAAAGGCCAGCTCCAAATCCTAATAGTATAAAAGCCGTAGACAAGCCTAAAATAAAAAATATTGTCTTGATTATTGAAGTTTTTCCTCCTGTGCTTAAAATTCCAAAATAAATAGGTAATATTGGAAAAATACAAGGAGAAAAAAATGAAAGAAGTCCTGCTATATAAGCATAACTATATAATATCTCATCTCCTATCATAACTCTAGCCTCCTTTCCAAATTTAAATATTACTTATTTAGTATAATATTATCATACTTTAAAATTAATTTCAATATAAAATAGTAATTGTTACAAATATTTAACAAAATTTTTCAAAATTTGTTAACTTTCTAAGTTCTTCTATTTTAATTGTCTACTAATATTTTTATAATAACTCTTATTTTAATCTGCCATATTTAGGCCACATTTAATTGATAATATTTCCTTCGTACGAAAATATTTTAATTCAATAGGAGGAAAAATGAAAATAAAAAAATCAATTCTTACAATATTTCTATTCAGCAATTCTATATTAGCTCTAGGTAATTATATTGATATGAAGGAGTATAGAAAATTAAAAATATTTTTAAAAGAAGAACAACAAACAACTTTTAATAATTTAATGAAAAATCTAGAATTTGCTATTAATACTTTAGATAGGAAATTAAAATTAGCTCAAAATAAAAAAGAAGTAACAACATTAGAAGATAAAAAAGATGCTTTAATAAAAAAGAAAAATGAAATAATAAAAAAACTCTATATAAATATTTTGGAACATCCTGAAAATTATACAAAAGCTGCTATGGATTTAAAAGAAAATATTAATAAACTAGTTGATTCTTATTCAGAGGTGAAAGAAAAATGATTTTATTGGTTATTATCTTGGTATTACTTTATATTTTTTCTAGAAAGAAATGTAATTGTGAAAATTCTCAATCTATTGGAAATATAATTTTCACTATATTAATAATCTTAGTTATTATCTATATATTAGGAAATTTATTTCATCTTCCTTTTATCTTTGGACCTAGATTTAACTTATTTAGAATTTTTAATTGCTTTTAATCATCAAAATATTATATTACTAAAGGAGAATTTATGAAAAAATTATTAATTATACCATTTTTATTATCAATAACTTTTATTACTAAAGGAATGGAGCATAACCCCCACTCCTCTCATACTCAAAAGACTTCACATAACATGAGCCATCACTCTCATAATACAGAGTTTGAAAAAAATAAAAATATTCAATTTGAAAGAAAACTCTTACTTCCTAGTAAATTAGAAGGAGAGATCATAAATAATACTAGAGTCTTTAACCTAGAAACTCAAAAAGGAGAGTGGGAATTTATAAGTGGCAAAAAGAGTAAAACTTATGGATACAATGGTCCTATATTAGGTCCAATTCTCTCTTTAAAAAGAGGAGAAAAAACTAAAATAAATATTACAAATAACTTAGATGAAGAAACTACTGTTCACTGGCATGGTGCTATTGTATCTCAAGATGTAGATGGAGTTCATCACTCTGATATATTTCCACATAAAACTAAAAGTGTAGAATTTATTTTAAATCAACCTGAAGCAACTCTTTGGTTCCATCCACATCCTATGCACAAAACAGCAAAACAAGTATATAAAGGATTAGCTGGATTAATATATTTAGAAGATGAAAATACAGACAAACTAAATCTTCCTAAGACTTATGGTGTAGATGATTTCCCATTAGTAATTCAAGATAAAAAGTTATCTTTAGATGGAAAATTAGAATATACTACTACTCATATGGAAAAAATCCATGGAAAATCTGGAGGATACTTAATGGTAAATGGAATTGTATCTCCCTTTGTAGAGATACCTCAAGGCTTTACTAGATTTAGAGTTATTAATGGAAGTAATGCTACTAACTATGAAATAGATTTACAAGGAAAAAAATTCTATCAGATAGCTAGTGATGGTGGACTCTTAACTTTTCCTATTGAGATGAATAAACTTATCTTGGCTCCTGGAGAACGTGCAGAACTTCTTATAAATAGTAAGATTTTATCTGAAAAAGATTATCTTTATGTTAATGGTACTAAAGCTTTAGAATTTAGAAAAACAGCTAAAAAAGGTATTGATAAACTACCTAAGAATTTATCAACTATACCTGAGATAAAAGAAGATTTATCAAAACTAAAAACAAGGGAATTTATTTTAAAAACTACTTCTAAATCTAATACTATAAATGGTACAGCATATGATATGGATAAAATTAATTTCCAAGTAGAAAAAGGAAAAAAAGAGATTTGGAATATTACTAATAGCAATGGTATGATGGATATGCCACATCCATTCCATGTACATGGAGCACAATTTAGAGTTATTGAAAGAAATGGAGAAATCCCACCTCTTAATGAACAAGGATGGAAAGATACTATCAATCTAAATGCTGGGGATAATGTTAAAATTTTAATTGAGTATACAACTAATGGTATTACTGTTTATCATTGCCACATCTTAGAGCATGAAGAGATGGGAATGATGGGACAGTTTCAAATAAAATAAATACAGATCTAATTTAATAAAGAATAGAAAAAAGGAGAAAGTTTTACTTTAATAATTATTATTAAGAACAATAATAATTGAAAATAAAAATTTTCTCCTTTTTTAATTAAGTCTAAATCTCTATTTAAGATAATTTTTTAGTCATTATCTCAGTAACTAAAGTAGGATTTGCCTTTCCTTTAGAAAGTTTCATTACTTGCCCTATCAGCCCTTTAATTACTCTTGGCTTTCTTCCTTCGTCAGAGTTTTTATAATCCTCTACCATCTTAGGATTATTAGCTATTACCTCATCTACCATAGCTTCAATAGCAGCAGTATCAGCTACTTGCACCATTCCTTTTTCTTTTACAATTATTTCAGGAGCTCTCTCATCAGTAAGTTTTATCTCAAATAACTCCTTAGCTATCTTAGTAGAGATAGTTCCTTTCTCTATAAGAGCTATTATCTCTCCTAGATGCTCAGCAGATATAGAGAATTTTTCTATATCTATATTTTTCTCTTTTAATATTCTCATAACATCTGTCATTATCCAGTTAGCACTTAGCTTTCCATTTCCAGAAGTTTTAGCAACTTTCTCAAAATAATCAGCTAACTCTATATCTTCACATAGAATATTAGCATCATATTCAGGTAATCCATAGTCACTTATAAATCTAGCTAACTTTTCAACTTTAGATTCTGGCATCGTTTGTCTAATAGCTTCTATCTCTTCATCTGTGATAACAAGTTTTAATAAGTCTGGCTCTGGGAAATATCTGTAGTCCATAGCTTCCTCTTTACTTCTCATTACCTTTGTAGTTTGAGTTTCCTCATCCCAAAGTCTTGTTTCTTGGTCTATTTTTCCACCATTTTCAATAGTTTCTATCTGTCTACTTATTTCATAATCAATAGCTCTAGCAACAGCTTTAAATGAGTTTAGGTTTTTTACCTCTACTCTTGTTCCAAAAACTTTTGACCCTTTTTCCATTACAGATATATTAGCATCACATCTAAGTGAACCTAATTCCATCGATACATCACTGATACCAGTATATTTTATCACACTCTTTAAAGTATTAAGATACTCATAAGCCTCTTCAGAACTTCTCATATCTGGCTCTGATATTATCTCAATTAATGGTATAGATGCTCTGTTGAAATTTATTAATGACTCATGCTCAGCATGTATAGATTTTGCTGCATCTTCCTCTATTTGTAACTTTGTAATTCCTACTTTTACCATTCTTCCAGAATTTAATTTAAACTCTAGATATCCTTTTCCAGCATAAGAGTTATCAAATTGAGTAATTTGATAGTTCTTTGGAGTATCTGGATAGAAATAGTTTTTTCTATCAAAACTACTCTCATTATTTATTTTACAGTTAAGAGCAAGTCCAGCTTTTACTGCATACTCTACTACTTTTTTATTTAGTTTTGGCAATGCCCCTGGGTGTCCTAAACAGATAGGACAAGTATGTGTATTTGCTTCAGCATTGTCATAGTCAGCACTACAACCACACCAAACCTTTGTTCCAGTTTTTAATTGTAGGTGGACCTCAAGCCCAATTACTGATTCCCATTCTCTCATATTTTTTCTCCTTTTCTCCTAGTCTAATTCAGGAAGTTCCCATTCTCCTCTTACTTTCTCAAAAGCTGAACCAGCTTTAATTAAATCTCCCTCTCTAAAAGGTTTTCCTAGTAGTTGAATACCTACTGGTAATCCTTGTGTTTTCCCAGCTGGAATAGATATTCCAGGTATACCAGCAAGGTTAGCAGAGATTGTAAAAATATCTTCTAAATATAACTCTATTGGAGTCTTTTTATCATCTAATCTAAAAGCTGTACTTGGAGATACTGGAGTAAATATTACATCTACATTTTCAAATGCTTTATCGAAGTCCTCTTTTATTTTAGTTCTTACCTTTTGCGCTTTCTTAAAGTATGCATCATAGAACCCAGCACTTAAAACATAAGTTCCTATCATTATTCTTCTTTTTACTTCATCTCCAAATCCTTCACTTCTTGAATTTACGTATAGGTCATTGATATTTTGAATATTTTCACTTCTATATCCATATCTTACACCATCAAATCTAGCAAGGTTAGAACTTGCTTCTGCTGGTGCTATTACATAGTAAGTAGGTACAGCATATTTTGTATATGGTAGAGATATCTCTACTATTTCAGCTCCCAAAGTGATAAATTTCTCTATTGCATCTTCCATTATTTGCCTTACTTCTGGATTTATTCCATCTATAAAGTACTCCTTGGGTACTCCTATTTTCATTCCTCTTATATCTTGATTTAAAAATTGTGTATAGTCAGGTACTTCACAATTTACAACAGTTGCATCATAGTCATCTGCTCCAGCTATTACATTCATAGTTAGAGCTATATCTTCTACTGATTTAGCCATAGGTCCTATTTGGTCAAGAGATGAAGCAAAGGCAATAAGTCCATATCTTGATACTCTTCCATATGTAGGTTTCATTCCTACTACTCCACAGAATGAAGCTGGTTGTCTAATACTTCCTCCTGTATCTGACCCTAAAGATATGTATACCTCTTGAGCTGCTATTGAAGCTGCTGCTCCTCCACTACTTCCTCCAGGAACTCTTGTAGCATCCCAAGGATTTTTAGTTAAATGGTGGAAAGAGGTCTTTGTTGTACTTCCCATAGCAAACTCGTCCATATTAGTAATTCCAATTATTATAGCATCTGCCTCTTTTAGTTTTTTAACAACAGTTGCATCATAGATTCCTTCATAGTTTCCCAATATTTTTGAACAAGCAGTAGTGATATCTCCCTTTGATACCATATTATCCTTTATAGCTACAGGTACTCCAGCTAATGCTCCTACTTTTTCTCCTTTAGCTATTTTCTCATCTAATATTCTAGCTTCCTCAAGAGCTTTTTCTTTTCTTAAATGTACAAAACTTCCTACTTTTCCCTCTACTTTTTCTATTCTTTCAAAAGTTTCTTTTACTAACTCTTCTACTTTTACCTCTTTATTTAAGATTTTTTCTCTTATCTCAGAGGCAGTTAATTTATATAAGTTTTTCATATAGAAAAATTCCTCCTTAATATTTTTCTCTACTCTCCTACAACTTTTGGAACTATAATAGCACCATCTTCTCCATTTGGAGCATTTTTTAGTGCCTCTTCCACAGTAAGTGATTCTCTTACACTGTCATCTCTTAAGTTATTTACGTGAGAGTTTACCTGTGATAGTGCTGATACCTCTTCAGTTTCTATTTCATTTAACATATCAATATACCCAAGAATATCATTTAATTCCACTTGGAATTTTTCAATCTCTTCAGGTTGAAATTTTAATCTAGCAAGCTTTGCTATTTTTAAAACCTCTTCTCTTGTTAGTGCCATTTTTTCCTCCCTTAGTATTCAATATTTCATTTAATTATATCATATTTTTAAATTTTACTAATATTTTATAATGAATAAAGATATTTTACTTCACTCTCTGTAAGCTCTCTGTACTCTCCTACCTTTAATTTTCCTAAAGATAATTTTCCTATTCTCTCACGTCTTAATACAAGTACAGGAGTATTTACAGCTTCTAACATTCTTCTTACCTGTCTATTTCTTCCCTCTCTAATAGATACCATAAGTTCACTTTTACCTCTCTCTCTAGAGATAAGTTTTACATAGGCAGGAAGAGTAATTCCATCTTCTAGCTCCACTCCATCTTCTAATTTTTTTATAGAACTATCTTTTATCTCTCCAACTACCTTTACATAATACTCCTTATATACTTCTGAACGAGGATGTATCACTTTATTAAAAAGCTCCCCATCATTTGTAAGTAGTATAAGTCCTGTTGTATTATAGTCTAATCTTCCTATTGGAAAAATTCTCTCTTTACATTTTACTATATCTACTACTGTTCTTCTTCCTCTATCATCTTTTGCAGAACTAAGTACCTCTAAAGGTTTATTTAACATATAGTATACTTTTCTCTCCACATCTTTAGAGATTTTTTTTCCTTTTACCTCTATTATATCCTTATCAGTTACCTTTATTCCAGCACTGATTACCTCTCCATTTACTCTTATTTTTCCCTCTTCTATAAGCTTGTCTATCTCTCTTCTTGAACCTATACCTAAAGAAGCTAAATACTTATTTATTCTAATTTCTTCCATTTTCACTGCTTTCCTTTATCTCAAAATAATTAGGTAACTCCTCTATATGTTTTATTCCTATATAACTCAAAAATTTATCTGTTACCTCGTATAAATTTGGTCTACCAATTGATTCTCTTTTTCCACAAACTCTTATAAACTTTTTTTCCTCTAAATTTTGGATAATTCTATCTATTGATACTCCCCTTATGGCTTCTATCTCCCCTTTAGTTATAGGTTGACGATAGGCTATTATTGACAAAGTTTCAAGAGCTGCATTAGAAAGCTTCTTAGGTTTAGTTTCCTGTTCAAAAAAATTATTTATCACTTCCCCATAAATCGGATTTGTAACCAGACTTACTACTTCATCACTTATTTCTATATTTATTCCAGTTTCTCTTCGATTTTCTTTTAAATTTTCTAAAATTTTTAGCATCTCTTCTAGTGGTATAGAGAAAAATCTACAAAGTTCCTTTATTTTGATCTCATCTCCACCCAAAAGTAAAATTGCCTCTATTTTATTTTCTATTTCCATAGCTCTCCTTATGCTCAACTGCTACAAAATAAAGATATAATAATTCTCCATATATTCCTGCTGGGTTAGCTTTATCTGGATAAATAGTTGGATTTATATAATAACTATTCTTTTTTATGTAAGTGTCTAAATTTGCAAAAAGAATATCTGCTAAATATTTCTCATCATTTTCATATAATTTAATTATAAAATTTAAATTATATGATAGGTCTATTTTTTTTTCATTATTCTCTTTTAAGAGTCCATAAAGTTTGTTATAATATTTTTTATAATCTTTTTTCAATATCTCTTTTTGTCTCTCTTTTGGAAGAAAACCTATAAATTTTATATTTTTATAATAACTTTTCTTATATTCTTTTCTAATTTTAATTCCATCTTCGGTGACAAAATAATTATTTAAATAATTCAGAAGAATATTTTTTCTTTCAAGAAGAAACTCTTTTTTATCTAAAAATTCCTCTCTATTCTCTATATTCTCTATTAATTCATAATACCAATAATAATTATTTATATTATCTCTTATTTCTGATATTTTATCATTTTCATTATCTAAATGCTCTAATAATGTCAAAATTTCTGGAATAATCTTTCCAGATAAAATTTCTTTATTTATATAATTTCCACTTCTATTTAGATATTTAAAAAGAAAATTATAATAAACAACTTTCTGATTGTCATTTTTTTTACTATACAAGTCTTCAAGCATCTTATTAGGATTAAATTCACTATCATAGAGACTATCCAAATAATAAAGCTTTATTTTCGTATTCAAACTTTCTTCACTTTTATTATATGAAATTTGATTAGGAACAACTATTCTTGAGGTCATTATTTCAAGATTTCTAATTTGATTTAATGCTTCTATCCTTTTATTTATAAACTTTTTATCTCCATTAAATTTTTCCCAATATTCAATTTCATTTGCAAGAACGGTACTATTTTGTCTGTCCCTTTTTTCTTTAAAATCACCATAAAACTTTATTACAAACTCTATAGGTTTATTGTAATCTATATCTTTTATCATGTAATATAAATTATCATCTTGATATTTTTTTGTTCTTTCTTCTACTGGTTCTAAAACTAGATCTTCAATTATTCCATCTCTTGCTATATAACTTTTTCCACTATAATTCTCAGATTTAAAATAAAAATTATCATATTTATATGAATCTTTTTCAAAATTATACTCTATATATCTATTATCGTATTGTGGAGCTATTCTAAAAGCAAAATCTACTTGTCTATTGTCTTTTAAAAAATTTACAAATTCAACTATAAAATATAACTTATCTTTTTCTATCATTGAAGGAATAATATTGACAGTTAAGTACTTTCCATTGATATTATAATTTAATTTTAAAATATTGGTCTGCGATATCAATGTTGCATTTTCAAAATATTGATTTATAGATATTACATCCTTACCATCTAGTATCAATTTTCCTTCTATTTTTGAAATATCTATTCCTTGAAAAATATCTCCTCTCACATAATGAACACTACTATAACTTTCATCATAAAAAAGAACTATCTCACTATTACTAATGAGATAGTTAGCATATGAAAAAATATAAGTTAGCATATATATTAATATAAATTTTTTCATACATTCCCTCTTTCCAAATTAATAATCACTCTCTGGAGAGATTAAAACTTTCTTATACGTTTCAAAATTTTCAAGTAATACTTGTATCCCATTTATTACTGAATTTAATGGATCCTCTGAAACAGTTACATTTAAATTGAGATTTTCTGATATTTTTTTATCTATACCTTTTAATAAAGCTCCACCTCCAGTTATATACAGCCCTTTTCTTTTGATATCAGATGCTAATTCTGGCGGAGTTTTTTCTAATATAACTTTTATCTCTTCTATTATTTGCTGAGCTAAATCTCCTAATGCTTCTACTATTTCTGATGAATATATTTTTATATCTCTAGGAAGTCCATTTAAAGCATTTCTTCCACTTATCTCTATGTACTCATCCTCTTCTAAATCTATTACAGCTCCAATTCTTTTTTTGATCTCTTCAGCTGTTCTTTCTCCTATTAATAAATTATGTTTTTGTCTTACATAATCTATTATAGTTGTATCAAATCTATCTCCTGCCACTCTAAATGACGAAGTTTTTACTATTCCTCCTAAAGATATCACAGCTATTTCAGAAGTTCCTCCACCTATATCTATTATAAGATTTCCTTCCGGTTCAAATATATTTAATCCTATTCCTATAGCTGCTGCCATAGGCTCTTCTATAAGATAAGCCTCTCTTGCACCAGCTTCTCTAGTCACATCTATAACAGCTCTTTTTTCTACTTGAGTAACCCCTGCTGGAACACATATTATTACTCTTGGACTGGCTAATCCCTTTTTAGGGTTTACTTTTTTTAAAAAATTTCTTATCATTCTTTCTGTAACTTCATAATCAGCGATAACACCATTTTTTAGAGGTCTTATTGTTTGTATATTTCCAGGTGTTCTTCCCAACATAAGCTTAGCTCTTTCTCCCACTTCAAAAACATCTTTTGTTTTTAAATTTAAAGCAACTACTGATGGCTCATTTAATATTATTCCTTTATTTTTTACACAAATTAGTGTATTTGAAGTTCCTAAATCTATTCCTAAGTCCTCTGAAAATATTCCTAAAAATTTATTGACTATTTTTCTCATTTTCCACCTCTAATTATATCCTTTCAATATCATTTAATTTTATTCCTAATTTATCTAATCTCTCTATAAATTTTTCTATTGGAAATCCCATAACAGTAAAAAAATCTCCTTCTATTTTTTCTACAAATATGGCCCCTTTTCCTTGTATTCCATAAGCTCCAGCTTTATCCATAGGTTCTTTACTTGCTATGTACCAATCTATCATTGCAGCTGATAATTTTTTAAAATAAACCTTAGTTATCGCAATATCATTAACCACTATATTCTTTTCTTTATTGATAAGAGAATAAGCAGTAATAACATTATGAACTCTTCCTGATAACTTCTTTAAAATTTCTTTTGCTTCTTCTTCATCCTCAGGCTTACCTATAACTTCACCATCTACTTCTACTACAGTATCAGCACCTACTACAAATTCAGTGGGATAAGATTTTGCTACAGCATCTGCTTTTTTCCAAGCAATATCTTTTATATTTTCTAATATTCCTATTTTTTCACTAATCTCTTCTATATCCTCACTTTTTACTATTATATTAAAGCCTATATTTTCTAGTATCTCTTTTCTTCTTGGAGACTTAGATGCCAATATCATTTTTTATTTCCTCCCTTTTTTGTTTTTCCTTCTCTTCTATTATCTCCATAAGCCTTATTTGCTCTTGTAAAGCTTTTCTTTCTTGTTCCATTCTCTTTTTTAATCTTCTAGCTCTAATAATATTTGTTATCATCTTTCTAGTTCCTTTTGCAGCTATAAAAAATAGAGATATAAATACTAAAACATATAAAGTCAGGTAAATATATAAAAACTTTATTTTCGTTATCATTAAAGAAAACAAAAATGTCATAATAAGTCCAAATTTTTTTTCATAAAATATTAACTCTATAGCTTTTTTAACATTATCTTTATTCCCCAATTCTTCTTTAAATGGTATATCTAAAATATGCATAAAATAAAGTAAAACTACACTTATACTTAAAATTAATAAAAAAAATACTCTAGTATTATACACCATTTTTTTTCTTTTACACTTTATAAAAAATGAATATATATTTGTAATCGTTAACATTAAAATTATAAAAATACTCTTTCCTAGGTATGTATCTATAAATAGATAGAATCCTATTTTTTTTAAATAACTTTCATATAATAAACCTATCACTAAATACATAACAATATAAATATAAATGAATCTTAATTGAACTAAAATAGAAAAACGTTTCATTCCTACCTCTTTATCTCTCTATACTATACTTTAATATTGTACCACAGAGAATAACTGATTTCAACATAAAAAGAGGCCACTGTAAATTCGCCATTACAACTGCCTCTCTCTTAAAAATTATTTCCAAGAATTCATTCTTTCTATCAGTTTTTTCTTTTCCTCTCCTAATTCATTCATAAATCCTTCTAATATCTCTTTAGTAGTAGTAAGCTCATTCACCATTGCTGCTACTTGACCAGCCATGACACTTCCATTTTCTACATCTCCATCTACTACTGCAAGTCTTAATCTTCCTGTTCCTAATTTCTCAATCTCCTCTTTTGGAGCTCCATTCTTTTCTAACTCTAAAATTTGTTTAGCAAATTTATTTTCAATAACTCTTACAGGATGTCCAGTATAATTTCCAGTTGAAACAGTTGATCTATCTTTAGCTCTTAAAATTGCTTTTTTATAATTTTCATGCACAGTACATTCATCAGCTACTAAAAATTTTGTTCCTACTTGAATTCCTTCTGCTCCTAGTGATAAAGCAGCTAAAAATTGTTTTCCTCCAGCTATTCCTCCAGCTGCTATTACTGGTATATTTATAGCTTCTACAACTTGAGGTACTAATGACATAGTAGTTATAGCTCCTATATGCCCTCCTCCTTCCATTCCTTCAGCTATTACAGCATCTGCACCTATTTTTTCCATTCTTTTAGCAAGTGCTACTGAAGCAACTACTGGAATTACTTTTATTCCCGCTGCTTTTAATTTTTCCATATAAGGCCCTGGATTTCCTGCACCTGTTGTCACTACTGGTACTCCTTCCTCTATACATACATCAATTTGCTTTTCAACATCTGCCATCATAAGCATCAGGTTTACTCCAAAAGGATTAGAAGTGATTGATTTTACTTTTCTTATTTCTTCTCTTAATATCTCAACTGGCATCCCTCCTCCAGCTATTATCCCTAATCCTCCATTTTTTGATACATGTCCAGCTAAATTTCCATTTGCTATCCATGCCATAGCACCTTGAAATATTGGGTATTTTATCCCCAGTAGTTTACAGATTTTGTTATTTTCCATAAATCCTCCTATTTTTTATTCTTTGAATACTTTTTTAAATCTATTAAATATCTCATGTACTGAAAGAACTTCGTTAATTTTCCACGCATCTCTTCCAGCGAAAAATATCCCCCCATTATAATCTCCATTATGTCCTCTTACTAGTCTTTCATTTACACAAAACTTATATGAACATTTTTTTAAGCATTTTATACATTTTGTTGGCTTGTCTGGATTTTCATCTATTATTTTTTGTACAAATGGTGTTATAATAGCATTAGCTGGAAGTCCTGCTGAACTCATCATTCTTACAACATCTCCCTCTTTTGCATTTACATACATTTGTTTAAAGTAATCATCTACTTCACACTCATTTGATGCTACAAATCTACTTCCCATTTGTACTCCATCTACACCAAGCGAAAGCATTCTTTCTGCATCTTCTGGAGTTATTACTCCACCAGCTCCAAATACAGGTATATCTATATTTTGAGTAATCTCTTCCATTATATCCCATGAATCTAAATCTGTTCCTAAATGTCCTCCTGCATTTCCTCCTTCTACTACTATTGCATCTGCTCCAAGTTTCTGAGAAATTTTTGCAAGCTTTAATGTTGATACAATTGGAATTACCTTTACTCCTGTTCCTTTTACTACATCAAATATATCTCTTGAAAATCCAGCACCAAATATTATCACATCTATTCCAGCTTCTATTGAGGCTTTTACTAGCTCCATGAAGTTTGTAACAGCATACATTATATTTACTCCTAAAGCTCCACCTTCGTTTACAATCATATCTCTAGCCTTTTTTATTTCAGCTTTTAACTCATCAGTAGACAAAGTTGTCCCCGCTATTACACCTAATCCACCTTCATTCGCTACAGCTGCTGCTAGCTTAGCCATAGAAACTCTAATAGCCATTCCCCCTTGAATTATTGGTACCTTTATCTCTAAGTCTCCTATTTTTATCATATTAAAATTTACCTCCTACATAAAATCTAGATAAATTATAACATGTGTAAGCTTATTAGTAAAGACTTAAATCATATACGTTTTTTAAATTTTTTTAACTTTTTGTTTCTCTCTATCATTTAAAAATTTTTCAAGATTTTCTACTGAATAATTAATTATTCTTTCATAAGGAAAACCTACTTCATCTATTAACTCTTGAGCCTCTTGAAATTCTCCTATATCAAAAGATATGTGAGAATCTGTTCCTAAACTTACTAAAGCCCCATGTTTTTTACATAGTTCTAATATTTTTTTACAATTTACTTTCGACCCTTTTCTCGAACCTTTTAATGATGAATTATTTATTTCTATTGCTACACTAGCTTCCACAGCTGCTTCTACAACTAATTCATAATCTAGTGGAAATATTGGATTTCCCAAATGTACCATTATATCAATCTTCTGACTCTTTATCATATTAATTACAGCTTTAGTATTTTTTAATATATTTTGAGTTTCACCATAAGCCTCTATTGTATGCAAGCCACACAATATAATATCCATAACATCATATATTTTTTGATTTATATCAAAATTACCATTTTCATCTATAATATTAGTCTCTACGCCTTTCAAAATCCTCAAATCTCCAACATATTCTGGTATAACTCTCATATTTACTAAGCTCCACCAATGAGGTGAATCTTGAAGTGCTGGTCCATGATTTGTTATAGCTATCACTTTTAACTTTTTTTCTTTTGCACTCCTAATATTTTCTTCTAATGTACTGTAAGCATGAGGATTCACATTAGTATGTATATGTAGATCAATAGGGTACTTCATTTTATCTCCTTTCTAACTCTAATATTATAGCACAATTTCCAAAATAGTTCAAAATTTTGTTCTAAACGAATAAAAATATTAGTACTAAAATTCCTAAAATTATTCTATATACTCCAAAGAAAACAAAATCTCTTTTTTTAATATAATTCATAAACCACTTTATTACTAAATAAGCAACTACAAAAGAAACTAAAGTTCCTACTCCTATAAGTTGCCACTCTAAAGCTGTAAAACTCATACCATTTTTTACAAATTTCAAAAGTGTTGCTCCAAGCATTGTAGGTATAGCTAAAAAAAATGAAAATTCTGTTGCTATACTCCTTGAAAGTCCTAATAACAAGGCTCCTATGATTGTTGCTCCAGATCTAGAAGTTCCTGGTATCATTGCTAAACATTGAAAAAAACCTATCATAAATGCTAATTTATAACTCAACTTTCCTAATGTATCTATTTTCCCAGCTGTTTTATAATATTTCTCTATCAATATAAGTAACACACCATAAAATATTAAAGTTGTAGCGATAATAAAAATATTATCAAAAAAATATGCTGAAATAAAATCATCCAAAAGTAACCCTATAATCGCTGCTGGTAATACACCTATAATAACTTTTGTCCATAATCTAAACCTCGATATAAATTGATTTTTATCTTTTACAAAAGGTGTTAAGTCATTCCAAAAATATATTATAACAGCTATAATAGCTCCAAATTGAACAATAATTAAAAAGCTTTCTAAAAATTTAGAAGAAAGATCTCCATTTCCTATAAATCTCTCTACTAAAATCATATGCCCTGTACTACTCACAGGCAAAAACTCTGTCATTCCCTCTACAATTCCCAGTATTATAACAATAAAAAAAAGATTCATTAAATTATCACCTTATAAATATGAGTCTTCTTTAGCTAGATAATTTTGAACATAGTCTCTTACTCCATCTTCTAATGATGTAAATTTTTTAGTATATCCAGCTCTTTTTAATTTTTCCATAGTAGCCTGAGTAAAATATTGATATTTTCCTTTTAAATCTTCAGGCATAGGAATAAACTCTACTACATCTTCAACTTTTAACTCTGAATTATTAGAAGCAGCTCTCATAGTTGCCATAGCTAGATCTAAAAAGCTTCTTGCCTTTCCTGTTCCAATATTATATACTCCTGATTCTACCTTCTCAGTTAATAAAAAATAAATTACATCTACTACATCCTTTAAATAAACAAAATCTCTTAATTGCTCTCCATCTTTAAATTCATCTCTATAAGATTTAAAAAGTTTTACCCCACCATTATCTCTATATTGATTAAATGTATGAAATACCATAGAAGCCATTCTTCCTTTATGATACTCTTGTGGTCCATATACATTGAAGAATTTGAGCCCACACCATTGCTTTGGAGCTATACTCTGCTTAAAAGCCCAATCATCAAAGATTTTTTTAGAGTACCCATATTTATTTAACGGTTGTAATTTTTTTAATTCTTCTGGAGTTACATCATCATTATATCCTAATTCTCCAGCTCCATAAGTAGCTGCTGATGAGGCATATATATATGGTATTTGTCTAATTGCACAAAAATCCCATAACTTTTTACTGTATCCATAGTTATTCTCCATTAAAAAATCTCCATCTCTTTCAGTAGTAGCTGAACAAGCTCCCATATGAACTACTCCAGTTATTTTTTCAGCATTTGCTGAATTAGCTAACCAATTAAATAACTCATCTCTATCTACCCAATCAGCATAATCTCTTTTTCTAAGATTCAACCACTTTTCTTCAGTCCTAAGTTTATCTACCACAACAATGTCATTTCTACCCATTTCATTGAGTTTCCATACCATTGCACTCCCTATCATTCCAGCTGCACCAGTTACAATTATCATCTTTCTCCTCCTCTATTTTTTCATTTTTAAATATTTTTTGATTTTTTCAAATTGGGAGTACTCCAATCCTGCATCTCCTAAATCTACTCCCTCTCTATTTCCGCCATGAAAATCAGAACCACCTGTTACTAATAAATCATGTTTTTTAGCAAGTCTTTTATATTTTTGCTTTTCTAATTTTGTAAATGAACTATATTGAGCTTCAAGAGCATCTAATCCACACTCTTTTAATCTTATAATAAGATCATTCAATACTTCCTCATTTAAAGTAATTAGTTTAGGATGTGCTAGAGATACAAAGCCACCATTTTCTTTTATCATTCTTACAGCTCTTTCTGGCGGAAAATTCTCTTTAGGAACATAAGCTAATCCATTATTTCCTAAATATTTACTAAAGGCTTCATTTTTACTATTAACTATACCTTTTTCTAAAAGGTAATTAGCAAAATGTAAACGACTTATAATTTTACCAGGAGCAAAACTCTTAAGTTTCTCTATATCTATTATTATACCAATTTTTTCAAATTTTTCTATAATTTTTCTATTTCTTTCATCTCTAGCCTTTTCTAATTCGGCTAATTCTGTTAAAAACTTTTCATCATCCAAATTTAAAAAATATCCCAATATATGTATCTCTAAATTGCCTTCATTACAAGATATCTCTATACCTTTTATAAACTCCATTCCATATTTGCCAGCTATCTCTTTTCCTATCTCCACTCCAGCTACAGTATCATGATCAGTAATAGCCAAAGCTATTACATTATTTTTTATTGCTCTAACTATAATCTCCTCTGGAGTATAAGTTCCATCTGACTCTATAGTATGGATATGCATATCTACTTCCATTTTTCTCCTCACAAAAATAAAAGGAGAGATAAATATTTTTCTCCTCTCCCCCTTTTAAATTAAACATTGAATACATCTATATTCTAATCATTCCATTTATCTAAAGTTGAAAAATATTCTGGATATGCAATATATAGTGCTTTTGCATTTACATTATTTTTCTCTAATGAAGTTCTATTTTCTTTAGCATCTATATTAGTTATTTTTACAACTCTATCTGATATTTCTCTATTATACCAAGCTCTTTCATTATAAAACTCATCTCTTTTTATAAATTTATTTAAAAGTTTTCTTAATTTCTTAGTATCTTTTTCTGATAAATCCTTTTGCTTAGAGAAAGCAACTATTTGCTCCCATTCTTGTTGAGTTGCTACTACATTTTTTATATGTGTTGATGGATTATCGATTTTCACAAATGACTCTCTTACCATTCTATCAACAAGTCCTTTAGGATTTTTTAAATTTTCATCTGCTAAATAAAATTTTCTAGGTAATTTCTTATTATACTTATTTACTAAATCAATAAAATTACTATATTCATCATCACTTATTGCTGTAGCATCTTTTTTTTCTAATGATGTCAAAAAGATAAAATCTTTTTCTGTCATTTTTCCAGTTTTTCTTAAATAAATGATAGGATTTTCATTTCCATACCAATCCTCTATTAAAGATTCTCCCTCTACTACTTTAATTATCGCTTTATCCCACTCTTTTGCTGATTCCTTGGTAATAGAGTATTTCTCTTCTAATGATGCTCCCTTTTCTAAAGAACTACAAGCTGCAAATAAAACTACAGCTAAAATTCCTGTTGTTATTTTTTTCATGATTAGCCTCCTTATACTCTCCCACAACAATTTTTATATTTTTTTCCACTTCCACAAGGACATAGAGAATCTGGTGTTAATTTTGCTGTTTCTACTTCAATCCCACTTTCATTTTCTGATGTGTATTTTAGCTCTTCATTTTCTTCTTTTACAGGTAATTCTTCATCTTCATGATTTTTTATTATTACTTTGAATAAAAATGATGTCGCCTGCTCTTTTATCGTCTGAATCATATGTTCATAAAGCTCTCCAGATAATAATTTATACTCTATAACTGGATTTTTTTGTCCATAAGCTCTTAGATATATCCCTTCTTTAAGCCCATCTAATGCCTTTAAATGTTCTCTCCATCTAGAATCAATAACTTCAAATAAAATATATTTTTCAAGTCTTCTCATTAAATCTTTTCCAACTTTTTGCTCTTTTTCATCATATCTAGCACAAATTGTATTATATATTTTTTTGCTATAATCCTCTATACTCATAGATTTATACTCATTCATATCATCTACTATATAACCATAGTTATCTCTTAAATATTCAGCAAGTCCTAACATATCCCAATCTTCTTTATACTCTCCAACAAATCTTATAGATACTTGATTATAAATAACTTCTTGCAACATTCTAAGAATACTTTCTTTTAAATCTTCCTTAGCCATGACTTCATTTCTACTGTCGTAGATTGCAGTTCTTTGTTTATTCATAACATCATCATATTCTAATAAATTTTTTCTTATTCCAAAGTTTCTAGATTCTATTTTAGTTTGAGCATTAGCAATAGCTTTATTTATCATAGAATGAGTTATTGGCTCTCCCTCTGGGAGTCCTAATCTCTCCATTACGGCCTTTACTCTATCAGAACCAAATAATCTCATCAAATCATCTTCAAGTGATAAATAGAATTCTGATTCTCCAGGATCTCCTTGTCTTCCTGCTCTTCCTCTTAACTGATTATCTATTCTTCTTGATTCATGTCTTTCGGTTCCAAGGATAAAAAGTCCTCCTATAGACTTCACTTTTTCTCCTTCTTCTTTACATTGAATTTCATATTTTTTTAGTATTTCTTCATAGTTTTCAGCATCTTTACTCCCTACTTCTGCCATAGCTAGAAACTCTGAATTTCCTCCAAGCATAATATCGGTTCCTCTTCCTGCCATATTTGTAGCAATAGTAACAGCTCCAAATCTTCCAGCTTGAGCAACTATCTCAGCCTCTTTTGCATGATATTTAGCATTTAAGACATTATGTTTTATTCCCCTAGCTTTTAATAACTCAGATAATTCCTCTGAACTTTTGATAGAAATGGTACCTACGAGTACAGGCTGTCCTTTAGCATGTAGCTCTTCTATCCTTTTAATAATAGCATCTATTTTTTCTTTACGTGTTTTATAAACTAGATCAGCATGATCTATTCTTTGAACTGGCTTATTTGTTGGTATAACAACTATCTGTAGCCCATAAGTATGTACAAATTCTGCTGCTTCTGTTTCAGCTGTACCTGTCATCCCAGAAAGTTTTTCATACATTCTAAAATAATTTTGTAATGTTATAGTTGCAAGGGTTTGATTTTCTCCAGCAATATTTACTCCTTCTTTAGCTTCTATTGCTTGATGGAGTCCATCTGAATATCTTCTACCTTCCATAGCTCTTCCAGTAAACTCATCTATGATAACTACTTGTCCTTCTCTTACCAAATAATCTCTATCCCTTTTAAATAGCTCTTTAGCTTTCAAAGCCTGATTTAAATAGTGAGTTAACTCTACATTTTCAGGAGAATATAAATTATCTATTTTCAAAAACTTCTCTACTTTTACTATTCCCTTTTCTGTCAAAACTATATTCTTTGCTTTTTCATCTACTTCATAATCTCCAAATTTTTCAGCTGGTAATTCTTTTTTTAATTTTATATCTTTTATACCTTCAGTTTCATAACTTCTATTTAACATAGAAACAATTTGATAAAATACTTGATACCATTTTGTTGAATCTTCTGCTGCTCCAGAAATTATAAGAGGAGTTCTAGCCTCATCTATAAGAATTGAATCAACTTCATCAACTATACAATAATTAAGTGGTCTTTGTACTTTTTCCTCCAAAGTTCCAACCATATTATCTCTTAAATAATCAAATCCAAATTCAGAATTTGTACCATATGTAATATCACAATTATATGCAGCTTTTCTTTGATCTCCTGATATTCCATTTAAAATAACTCCAGATGTAAGACCTAAAAAAGAGTAAAGTTTTCCCATTATCTCTCTATCCCTTGCTGCTAAGTAATCATTTACCGTGATAACATGAACACCTTTTCCAGATAAAGCATTTAAATATACTGGTGATGTTGCAACTAAAGTTTTTCCCTCTCCAGTTTTCATTTCTGTTATTTTTCCTTCATGAAGCACTATTCCACCAATAAGTTGAACATCATAGTGTCTCATCCCAAGAACTCTTTTTGAGGCCTCTCTTACAGTAGCAAAAGCTTCAACCATGATATCATCTAATGTCTCTCCTCGAGCTAATCTCTCTTTAAAAACTGCTGTTTTTTCTTTTAATTGATCATCTGTCAACTTTTCAAAATCTGGCTCTAAAGAATTGATAGCAGCAACTATTTTTCTTATTCTTTTTACCTCTCTATCATTTTTAGTTCCAAAAATTTTTTTAATAATATCTCCTATCATTGATATTCCTCTCTTCAAATTTTTTAAAAAATACACTCCTTCAGACTATATGCTATCACAAAATAGTGTTTTAGTCAAATAAAGGTATAGTTTTAATTCTTCTTTCCGCATATCTTCATAAACTCTTCTTCAGATATTATTTTTATTGTTTTTAATTCTTGAGCTTTTTTTAACTTACTTCCAGCCTTTTCTCCCACTATTAAATAATCTAAATTTTTACTTACAGTAGAAAGATTTTTTCCTCCAAGTTTTTCTATCTCTTCTTTTATCTCATTTCTTGTAAAATTTTGTAATGTACCTGTAAATAAAAATGTTTTCCCTATAAATATTTTCTCTTGGACTGGTAACTCCTCTTTCTTCTCTTGAACAAAAGTAAGTCCATGTGCTTTTAATCCCTCTATAAGCTTTTTCTTCTCTTCATCTCTAAAGAAATCAAAGATAGCTTGTGCCATCTTATCTCCTATTCCCTCTATCTCCATTAGCTCTTCTACACTCATACTCATAAGTTTATCAATATTTTCACTTGAATCAGCTAGAAGTTTTGCTGAAGTTTTACCTACAAAAGGTATTCCTAAAGCACATAAAACTTTTGAATACTCTCTTGTTTTACTATTTTCAATAGCTGTAAGAAGATTATCCACACTTTTTTTACCCATTTTTTCTAGTTTTTCTAACTCTTCTCTATGTTTTTTTAACTCATATATATCTACAATATTCTTTATAAATCCAAGTCTTAACATATTCTCCACTATCTTGCTACCAAAACCAGCTATATTCATAGCATCACGAGATACAAAATAGATTAGTTCCCCTTCTATCTTACCCGGACAGCTTACATTTGGACACTTTATATCTACCTGTCCTTCTTCTCTTTCTACCTCTGTATTACATATTGGACAATGAGTAGGTTCTTTTATTACTATCTCATTTCCATCTCTTAACTCCTTTACAGACTTTACTACTTGAGGTATTATCTCTGCAGCTTTTTCTATAAATACACTATCCCCTATTCTGATATCTTTTCTTTCTATTTCTTGATAGTTATGTAAACTCGCTCTTTTTACTCTACTTCCTGATAACTCAACCTCTTCAAGTTCCGCTACTGGTGTAATCTTACCTGTTCTTCCTACTTGCCAAGTAACCCCTAATATTTTTGTTGTAACTTGTTTTGCCGGAAATTTAAAAGCTATTGCCCACCTAGGACTTTTAGTAGTATTTCCTAATTTCTCCCATAACTCTATATTGTCCACTTTTATTACCATTCCATCGGTTTCATAGTCTAAACTTTCTCTCTTTTCTCCCCAATATTGAATTCTTGATATGAGTTCAGAAGAGTTATTCAATACTTCACATACTCCAGTTGTCTTTATTCCAAGTTTAGCAAGATATTCTATACTTTCGCTATGAGTTTTCAATTCATAATTTTGAGCATCCACTAAAAAATAAAAATAAGCATCCAATCCTCTTTCTTTTATAATGCTTGAATCTAATTGTCTTAAAGTCCCAGCAGCCGCATTTCTTGGATTAGCAAAAACTTCCTCTCCATTTTCTAATCTTTTTTTATTTAATTCTTCAAATTTAGATAAAGGTAGTACTACCTCTCCTCTTATCTCCATACTTACTTTCTTTTTTAAAATTTTAGGAATAGATTCTATCTCTAGGATATTTTCTGTAACATCTTCTCCTACTGTTCCATCTCCTCTTGTTACGGCTCTTATAAGTTTCCCCTCTTCATATTGAATACTCAATGATAAACCATCTAATTTTAACTCTAAAGCATAAGTTAAATTTTTCTCTTCCGGTAAAAGTTTTTTTACTCTTTCTATAAATTCAGATATATCGGCTTCACTATATGAATTTGATAAACTTAACATAGGTTTTTTATGAGCAACCTTTTTAAATTTTGTTTCTTTAAGGCTTGTGGCTCCTACAACTTCTGTGAGAGAGTTTTTCTCTTTATACTCTGGATATTTTTTCTCTAACTCCTTTAATTCAGCTAACAACTTATCAAACTCTAAATCAGATATTAAACTTTCATTATTTGTATAATAATAATCACTGTATTTTTTTAATCTTTCTCTCAACTCTTTTATATATTTTTCCACAATATTTCTCCTTTTAATTAAATTTTACATCTAATTATAATATAATTTCTTCTGTTTTGTCTAAAGTTTTTTATAATTTGCCTATTCCTAAATTTTAAAAAAAATGATATGATATGTAAATAAATACATATTATTTTAAGGAGGACTTATGAAACAAATTCTTGTTTTTGGACACAAAAATCCAGATACTGATTCTATATGTTCAGCTATCTCATTTTCAGAGTTAAAAAATGCTCAAGGAGTAAATGCTATTCCTTGTAGATTAGGAAATGTTAGCAAAGAAACTCAATTTGCTTTAAATTATTTTGGAGCAGAAGCACCTTTATTTATAGAAAATGTAAATGCTGATGAAAATGGAAAAAAAGAGGTTATCTTAGTTGACCATAACGAAAGACAACAAACAGCTGATGGGATTGAAACAGCTAAAATATTAGAAATTGTAGATCATCATAAATTTGCTTTAACTACTGATGAACCATTAAAAATTACAGCAGATACTGTTGGATGTACTTGTACTTTAATATATAGACTATTCAAACAAGCTAGAATTACTCCATCAAAAAAAGCTGCTGGTCTTATGATGAGTGCTATAATATCTGATACATTATTATTTAAATCTCCTACTTGCACTCCAGAAGATGTAGAAGCTGTAAAAGAACTTTCTAAAATCTGTGGAGAGGAAAATTATGAAGATTACGGAATGAAATTATTAATAGAAGGAACTTCATTATCTGATAAAACGCCAGAAGAGATTATCACGATAGATATGAAAGAGTTTGATATGAATAATAAAAAAGTAGCAGTTGCTCAAGTTAATACTGTTGATGTAGCTGGACTTTTAACTACTCAAGCTAAATTAGAAGCTGCTATGGATTCTATGAGTAAAAAATCTAATTATGATTTATTTGTACTTATAATAACCGATATCATAAAAGCCGGTTCTTATGCATTAGCTGTTGGAAAATATCCAGAATTAGTTGAAAAGGCTTTCAACGTTAAATTAGAAAATAAAACAGCTTGGTTAGAGGGAGTAGTATCTAGAAAAAAACAAGTAGTTCCTTTCATGTTAACAGCTAGCCAAAACTAGTATTATATAATTAACTCTAAAAATAAAAAATAGCCAAATTTAGAGAGAATTTTTTAGTAAGGGTGTAAAAATCATAACAATTAGTTATTTTTAAGACTGAAAGCTAATACCTTCAGTCTTTTTTACACTCTTTTTTATTTGGCTATTTTTTATAAGCTAATTATAAATTAATCTTCATATCCATTTGGATGAGATTTATGCCAATTCCAAGCAGTTTCTATAATTTTTTCAAGTGAGTTATATTTAGGTTTCCAATTTAACTCTCTCATAGCTTTTTCAGAAGTAGCTACAAGTTTTGCAGGGTCTCCAGCTCTTCTAGGAGATACAACAGCAGGGATAGGGTGTCCAGTTACTTTTCTAGTAACTTCAATAACCTCTTTAACAGAGAATCCCTCTCCATTTCCTAAGTTAAATATTGCACTTTCTCCTCCATTGTAAAGTCTTTTTAGAGCAAGGATGTGAGCATCAGCTAAGTCCATTACATGGATATAGTCTCTGATACAAGTTCCGTCTGGAGTAGGATAGTCATCTCCATAGATTCCTATGCTCTCTCTTTTTCCAAGAGCAACTTGTAAAATTATAGGGATAAGATGGCTTTCTGGATTGTGGTCTTCTCCAATTTCTCCAGTAGGATGTGCTCCAGCAACATTAAAATATCTAAGTGCTGTGAATTTTATTCCATAAGCTACATCACACCATTTCATCATTTTTTCAACTGCTAATTTACTTTCTCCATATGGGTTAGTTGGGAAAGTTCTATCAGTTTCTAGTATAGGGATATTTTCTGGCTCTCCATAAGTTGCTGCTGTTGAAGAGAAAACTATATTTTTTATATTGTGTTTTCTCATAGCTTTTAATAAGCAAAGAGTTCCATAGAAGTTATTCTCAAAGTATTTTAATGGTTCTACCATACTTTCTCCAACAAGTGAGAAAGCAGCAAAGTCTATAACCCCTTCTATTTTGTTATCTGTAAAAACTTTATCTAAAAACTCTTCATCTCTTAAATCTCCAAGAACAAGTTTTGCCTTTTTATGAACAGCATCCACATGCCCTGTTATAAGGTTATCTAATACTACAACCTCTTCTCCACTATCTATTAAAGCTCTAGTTACATGGCTTCCTATGTAACCAGCTCCTCCACATACTAATACTGCCATTTTATAGCCTCCTTAAATTTTCATAGCAATTAGTTATCTATATCTAAGTAATTATTTTAAATACTATTTACATGGTCAACAAATCTTATTAAACCAGCTTGTCCTTTCTCATCTCTCTTATATACTCCAGCATCTTCAAGAACTCTTGAGAAAGTAATTCCTACTTCAGATTTTAATATATCATGAGCATTTTGAGAAGATATATTTTCATGTTTTTTCATAATATCTTTTACCCACTCTAAATGTTTTTCTACTTTATTATCATTTTTAATCTTATCTTCATAGTCAGGTTCAACTATATATTTACTTAAAATTTCTAACTCCTCTTTTAATCTTCCAGGTAATACAGCAAGTCCCATTACCTCAATAAGTCCTATATTTTCTTTTTTGATATTATGAACATCAGCATGAGGATGGAAGATTCCAAGTGGATGTTCTTCACTTGTTCTATTATTTCTAAGAACTAAATCTAGTTCAAAGTTTTCTCCTCTTCTTCTAGCTATTGGAGTAACTGTATTGTGCGGAGTATCATTAGTATAAGCAAATATTTCAAGTGATTCATCACTATACTCTCTCCAAGCTTTTAAAATTTTATCAGCTAGCTCTACAAGTTTTAATCTATCTTTCCCAGTAATTCTAATTACAGACATAGGCCATTTTACAATTCCAGCTGTAATATCTTCATAACCTTTAAAAGTAATATTTTTCTCTACCATAGCCTTAGCCATAGGAAATTCATGATGTCCACCTTGATAATGGTCATGACTTAGTATAGAACCTCCAACTATTGGTAAGTCTGCATTTGAACCTAAGAAGTAGTGAGGAAATTTCTCAGTAAAACTTGTAAGTCTATCAAGCGCTTCTTTAGTAATTTTCATAGGTCTATGTTCTCTAGAAAATACAATAGCATGTTCATTGTAATATACATACGGAGAATATTGAATAAACCAAGGCTCATTTGTTAGAGTTAGTGGAATAACTCTGTGATTTTGACGTGCAGGATGATTTATCCTACCAGAGTATCCCACGTTCTCATAACAAAGTAGGCATTTTGGGTATGAAGACTGAGGCATTAATCTCTCTTTTGCTATATCTCTAGGATCTTTTTCAGGTTTAGAAAGATTTACTGTTATTTCCATATTACCATATTCAGTAGCTGAATACCAGTGCATATTCTTTGCTATTCTATCAGCTCTGATATAGTTAGATTTTTGAGCAAAATCATAATAGAAATTAGTAGCTTCTTCTATTCCCTTTTCTTGAGAGATTTTTTCAAATTTTTCTATTATTTGGGTAGCAGTAGGAGTTAATTTTCCCATAATCTCTGTATCAAAAAGATCCCTCATAGTAACTGTATCCTCTATGATACCTTTTTCTACTGCATAATCACATATTCTATTTAAAATTTCTGTTGGATATTCAGGAATCTCTTCTTCTTTATATTCTACATTTTCCCAATCATCTAATTTTAAAAGATATAGTATTTCATTTCTAGCAATTATTTTATCATACTTTCCTATTAGTCCATTTTTTAATCCAAAGGTAAGTAAAAGTTTGATATCTTTAAATATACTCATTAAAACTCACCTAGCTTTCTGCTTCCATCTCCGATTTTAGCAACATAGAAATCAGCTACGAGTCCTGTTTTAGCTGTATATTTTTTCCCTACTGATTTAATGAAAGCATCTATATTTTCATCTTTAACTATACTTACTGTACAACCACCAAATCCAGCTCCAGTCATACGAGCTCCGATTACTCCTTCAGCTTCCCAAGCAGCTTCTACTAAAGAGTCAAGTTCAAATCCAGTAACTTCATAGTCATCTCTTAAAGAGATATGAGACCTATTCATAAGTTCTCCAAAAGCTTTGATATCTCCCTCTTTTAATTTTTGTACTGCCTCAACTGTTCTTGCGTTTTCAGTTACAGCATGAGTAGCTCTCTTTAATTGCTCCGCATCAGTTATAAAATGTTTTACTTCATTAAATTTTTCTACTGAAAGTTCTCCTAAATATTTAATATTTATTCCATTTTCATTTAAAACTTTTACAGCAGCCTCACAAGAAGCTCTTCTTTCATTATATTTTGAATCGGCAAGTCCTCTTTTTTTATTAGTATTAGCTATAACTACTGAAGCTCCATTTAAAGATATAGGAGCATATTGATAATTTAAAGAGTTACAATCAAGTAGAATAGCATTATCTTTTTTACCCATACCGATAGCAAATTGATCCATAATTCCACAATTTACTCCGATAAATTGATTTTCGGCTTTTTGAGATAGCTTTACCATCTCTATCATATCTATATTTAAGTTAAAAAACTCCTTTAAAATAACAGAGGTTAATAATTCTAATGATGCAGAAGAAGAAAGTCCAGCTCCATTTGGAATAGTTCCATTGATTAAGATATCAAATCCAGAATTAATATTGTATCCAGCATCTATAAAAGTTTTAATAACTCCTTTTGGATAATTAGCCCAACTATCCTCTCTTTTATTTTCTAATTTATCTAAAGTAAACTCTTTTATTCCCTCTTTCACAAAATTCATTGAGTACATTCTAAATTTATTGTCATTTCTTTTTACTGCAATTCCATAAGTACCAAAATCAAGAGCACATGGAAAAACAAAACCACCATTATAATCTGTATGTTCCCCAATAAGGTTTACTCTTCCTGGAGAGAAAAATACCTCCACTTTTCCACTATAATTAAAAATTCTCTCAAATTCTTTTATTAATTCTTGAATCATGTATAACCTCCGACTATCTTATTCTATTTACTACTAGTATATATTATTTTTGTATTTATTCAAGAATAAAAAAAGAAAAACTTCAAACTTTTTTTCAATACTAAAATAAGTTTGGAATTTTATCTTAAATAGAGTAAAATATATACATAAAGTATAGGAGGTATTATTTTTGGAAAAGGAAAATCTAAGATCAAAAATACTAGAGTTAATAAAAGAAAAAAATGGTATATCTAGAATAGATATATCTAGAGAGTTTAATATTACACCAGCAGCTGTTGGAAAAATAATTGGAGAATTTTTAGATAAAGAAATTATAATTGAAGAAAAAGAAGGAGAATCAACTGGTGGAAGAAAACCAGTACTTTTGAATATAAATCAAAATAAAATAGGCGTAATTCTTGGGATATATTTTGCTCCCACTTTTGTTCAAATTACTTGCGGAGATATTAATGGGAAAATAATTTCAACAAAAAGATATAGACTCGGTGATTTAGGTGGTAATATCATAAGAGAAACTGAAATCATAGTGGAGAAAGAATTATTAAAAAATCCTGAAATTAAAATAATATCTGTAGTTATGAACGGTCTAGTAGATAGTGACAAAGGAATATCAATTTTTTCACCACATTATAATACCAAAAATATCCATATCGTTGAAATGTTTCAAAAAAAGTTTAATAAAAAAGTATATATTGAAAATGATGTAAGAGCAATGGCTTTAACAGAGAAAATTTTTGGAGAATGCAAAAAAAATTATAATTTTGTAGTTCTTAATGTAGAAGAGGGTGTAGGTGGAAGTATTTATTTAAATAATATGCTATATCATGGGTATAAGTCTATGTCTGGTGAATTAGGTCACATAGTTGTAAAAAGAAATAGCTTAGAAAAATGTTCCTGTGGAAAAAGAGGCTGTTTAGAAACCGAAGTGTCTAATAGAGCTATTATAAAAAAAATAATAACGCAAATCAGAATAAATAATCAATATAGTTCTTTAAAAAAAATCTTAGATGAAGGAAAAAAACTTGAAATAAAAGATGTTTTAAAAGGAGTAAAAGAAAAAGATATGTTATCCTTATCAGTCACTGATGAAGCTGCACAATATATAGCTTATGCTATTGACATGATAATCTCTATAATCAACCCTGAAAAAATAATACTATATGGAGATTTTTTTCAAAATGAATATATATTTAGAAATCTCCTAAATAAGATAAGTAAAATTACTTTAGATGAACAAAACTACGAAATAAAAAGATCTAAATTTTATGAAAATATTTATGAAATAGCACCACTTGCTTTAGGTAACTATTTAATATTTAAAAAATAAAATATCTATTTCAATAAAAAAGGGGGAGTTTTTGCAACAAAGTTGCAACACTCCCTTTTTTAAAAATTAGGTTGGAAATCATATCTATTAAGGATTTACATCGTAACTACCTCTTTTATGTGGAGTTACTGCATTATATCCTTTTTTAACAGGTGCAATTCCAGAGAATGCTCCTCCTTTAGAGAAATAATCTTCTTGAACTTCTCTATTGTTATTTATATCATTAGGAATATCTGTAACATCTTTTTTCTCTCCATCTATAGCTACATCTCCCTTAACAATTACTGAATCAACTCCTATAGCAGAATTTACTTTCTCTTGTTTCTTTATTGTATCAGATATATATCCTGAAACTCCCATTTCTCCAATTTCTCCTATACCTGCAACAATATCCGCTCCAGCTGCATCAGTTCTAATGGTTTCAGATTTTAGATTTATATCTCCACCTACTTCAAGTGATCCTTTTCCAGTTTCACTTCCAAGTTTAGCGGCATCTAAATCAACATCTCCTCCAACTTTAGCAATAAAGTTTCCACCACTAGTTATTCCAGACTCATCTATTTTTTGCTGATCATTATATGTATGTCCCCCTCCAGCAGCAACAGAAAGCTGACCTCTAATAACAGTATTCGTAGTTAAATCTACTCCAGCTCTAAGAGAAGCTGTAGCGTAATAAGTATTTTTAGAACTTGTTGTTATATCACTCTTAATATTCAAATCCTTTCCTACTTCCAAATTAACATCTTTTTCAGCTGATAGATGTCCTCCATCAATATCAAGGCTTCCCTTAGTTTTAACAACTAAATTTCCACCTGATGATATATTGGAATTAACTGTCGAATTTGTATTATCTTTATTTACATCAACCCTAGTGTTTAATCCAATATGTCCTCCTACTCCTGCTCCGTATATCATATGAACACCAGCTCCTTGATGAAATCTTACATCCCCAGAACTAGAATAAGCATTTCTTGAACTCTCTTCCTTTGCAGAAGTAATTTTAATATCTCCACCAGCATTTAATGTTACATCATCAGTAGCTGATATATCAACTCCATTTAAACTCATATCCTTTTCTGTTGTAAAGTTAACATTTTTAGCAGTAATATTTGTAATATTTTCTTTCGAAGAAATTGAGGTATCATGTCCCATTTCATATCCAAGCATTGTTTGAACACCAGCTCCAAATAAATTAGCAAATAATAAATTTGTAGCAATTCCAACTCCTTGTGCTGCTCCCACTGCTGGATTTAAATCTCCTCCAGCTTCTACAGATTGGACAATTTTAGCTGCAGCATCAACAAAACTACTTTCAGCTCCAAAAAGTTCTTTAAGGTGTATATTAAATCCTGTTTTTTCTTCTTTAATAATATCCTCATATTTTGTAGATTTTAAATATTTTGAATTTACATTAAGTGTTCCTGCTGCTCCAAAATTTCCTCCCCCAATATCTACACTATTTCTAGCATTTATATTGATATTCTTTCCAGAAATATCACTTTCAGTCCAAGTTGTAGCTGTTTTGTCACTCCAATAATTCTCAACTTTTACCCCAGCTTGCAATACTACAATGGCATCAAGTATAACTCCACCATTTCCACTTGCAAAGTTTTGCCCTTTTGCATTTGTAGTAGTTACAGGTGCTGGCATTCCAAGTGCATCCCATGTTTCTTTGAAAGAAACACCATCAACCGGATAAATGGCACCTCCAAGTCCACCTTCACCTATTGCAAATACTCCAGCTCCAATAGAACGTACACTCTCTTTTGTCTCATTTTTACCAGCTTCAAATGTTACATTATTTCCTGCATCAAAATTAGCTTCTCCCTTTACCTCTACTTTTCCTCCAACTACTTTGATGTCATTTCCTGCACTTATATTTAAATCTCCATCACCAGTTATATTACTTCCTTTACTTAATGATGCTTCTTTACTTGTTTTTGTTGAACTACCTCCAAATACTTGATATACATCTTTTCTTGTACTTTCCTTTATCTCATCTCTTCCATCTATTATATTTACATCATGTTTTGCTGAAATATTAGTGCTTCCATTTGAATTAATATTACTTCCTTTTATTGTCGCATCATGTCCAGCTGATATATATACATCTCCATTTGTATTTATATTTGATCCATGTGATAATGATGCATTAAAATCTTTTGATCTATATTCTGATGTTAATAACCCTCTTACTGTATCTAAAGTTCTTCCTGAGCTTGAAATATGTACTACATCAGCTGAATCTTCTACAGTAACATTATCTTCTGCGCTTATACTTATTGTATTTGATTTACTTTTCTCTGCAATCTTTTCATCTACATCATTTGTTGATAAATCGCTTCCCTTTATATTTACATTTTTTCCACTAATATTAATATTTGAACCTTTAACTTCTGTTCCATTTGAAAGAGCACTACTTCCTGATTCATTAGAATATCCTTTATCACTATATTCATGCTTATATTCAGAAGAGACAGTGTATATATCTTCTATATTAACATCGCCACCAGCATTAATATAAATACTTCCAGCATCTCCTGCTATAACATCTTTAGAATCTTTAGCAAAAAGTTCTTTATAATAATTTATATCTTTTACTACTTCTACATTTTCAACTACTTCATTTCCATTACCTTGACTAACATCTTGAGTAGTTGTTGCCTCTTGTGTATCATTAGTTCTAACTTCATATCCTGAAGCTGTTAACGACCCACCTTTTATGTTAATATTACCAGTAGCATCTACTTGAATTCCATTATTAGCTTCTATACCTGCTTTATCAGAAATAATTTGATTTCCTTTTTCATCAATTCCTAATGTAGACTCTATGTTGACATCATTTCCACTAACAATTACATTATCACCTTTGAGGCTACCACCTATCATATTAATATTACCAGTAGCATCTACAGCAATATTTTTATCTGCGCTAATTCCTCCACTCATTCCACCAGAACTATTATTAGTAATATTTCCTGAAGATTTTATAATAACATTACCAGCAACATCAATATTTCCATTAGTATTACTAAATGATGTATTGTCACTTATAAAGTCTCCTCCAGCTTTTATAGTTGAAGTTCCACCATTACCCTGATTTTGCGCTATATCTATTCTACTATTTTTAGATAAATATAATTGTGGAGCTAAAACTTTTTGTCCGTTAACCTCTACCTCAACATACCATACTATATCATGCTCTAAGTTGTTAATTTGTTCTTGTGTTAAAGCTTTTCCGAGTTGAAGTCCAAGTGCAGTAGACACTTTTGCTGCATTATTAATAAGAGCTTGAATATCCTGTGCATTAATATCTTTTACATAACCAAGTCCTTTTTGAATCATATCTTTAATTAATAAATAATCGTAATATGCATCCCCTAGAACTGATGATGTTTTATTTTTATCATATCCTAATTGCTCAAAGAAATAATCAGAACCATAGAAATTATTAGGATCAATAAATTCTATATTAGTTTCAAATAAAGGCTCTCCAGGTTGTGGATCTCCTACTACAGGTTTAAACAATCCATTTTCACCAGTTGGAACATCTATAAAGATTATAGGATTTACAGTTCCTGATACAGCTATTGTTCCTGCTAAGTTTCCTGTTTCAGCAGTTATAGTCACTCCATCTATAGTTATACTTCCAGTTGCTAATTCTACATCATGAGGATATTTTATACCATTCACTTCTTTGATATCGTTTATATTTGCAATATTTACTCCTAAACTTCCTTCGATACCATCAACAACATTCTCTCCTATAGTGATATTTACGCTTTTGTTTCCTCCACTTTCTCCACCATTATTTACTAAACTTCCATCAGTGTGAGTAAAATTTCCTCCTGCTAATATTTGAGCATTTCCATTAGCTGCATAATATTTAAAATTAGCATCTAAATTCCATTTATCTTGAGAAATAGGTTTACTCTTATCTTTCCAATCGCTACCAAGAACACTTGAAAGTGCCTTATTAAGTAGTTCATTATCATTTAAAGCTAAAGCTCTATAATATGCTTCTCTTCCTTTTCCTAAGTATCCTTGAGTCAATGCATCATATAGACTTCCTTCAAAAGATACTCCAGAATTTCCATGCGCATTAGTTAAATAAAGTTTTGTTTGCCATGAAAGTTTAACTTTAATAAGTTTTAAAAGTTCTATTACATCAACTTCTTTATAAGATGTATTATTTTGAATATCCCCTTTTATAGTTATATCCTTAGCTGCTGCAATAGTACCAGATTCATTTAAAACTTTGGTTGTAGCTCCTGTATCACCAATTATATTTATATTTCCTGCAGCTTCTATTGTTGCTTTATCTGTTACTACGCTATTATTTTCAATAACTGGTACCCAAACCTCTGTAGTATCTAAGTGATAATTGAAAGTATCATCCCATCTTACTGTATGTTTTGAATTTTCGGTTCCTACAACATCATATTTGATATCAACTTTACTCTTATTAAGAAGAACATCTGTTTTAATACTTAAATCTTTACCACTACTTATAGTTCCAGCATCATTTATAATAGCTTTAGCTTTTAGACTCATATCTCCTTTGCTCATAATAAGAGAGTTTAATTTTAAATATATTTTTTCAAGAGCTTCTATAAGAAGATTTTGTCCAGCCCAAATAGTTGTACCTTCTTGATTTAAAACATTAGTAGCTTTTAAATTAACATCTTTATTTCCAACTATCATTCCTTCATTAACTATATCTCCAGAAGTTGATATAGTTATACTTCCAGGAGTTTGGAATTTTTTAACATTAATATCTCCAACAACATTTTCAAGAGTGATATCTCCATTACTTATCATAGTACCAGCAACAGTATTAGCGCTTGAATTAGCAAAACTACTACGGAATCCACTACTTAAATTTTGTCTTGAAGAATCAAGCGAAACTCTTGTACTTTCACCAGTCATTAATGTACCTGTATTATTTAATGATCCTGTCTTTACATCTATATTTTTAGCTGAAAGCTCTCCAGTATTTGTGAAAGATTTAGAATCTACTTTCAAATTATTTTCAGTCTGAACTTTACCAGCTAATGATACATCACTAGAAGAAGCTTCTATATCTATATTACCTTTAGCTTTTAACTCTTTCATTGATTGAGTTATTCCATTTCCCAAATTAGATATACTTAATTCTGAATTTGATTGGATAGAGTTAGTATTAGAGAAAGAATTATCAACGGTTATTGAAACTCCATTTCCAACAACTTCTCCACTATTTAAAAAGTTTTTAGATTTTAAACTTATTTTATCAGTTGAAGAAAGATCTCCGCTATTACTTATATCTTCAGATACATCAGTTACTATTTTACCATTAGCAATCAATTTTCCAGCATTTGTAAGAGATGATCCTCCTATATTTATATCTCCATTTACATTAATATTTCCGTTATTTAAAGTACTTCCATTAGCTACCTTTAATATTTCTCCAACTAATAGTTCTCCACTATTATTAACTCCTCCATTTATATTTAAGGATTTTCCTACAGATGCTGTAGCTCCTGATTTATTCGAGAAGTTTCCTGTCAGATTTAAGCCTCCTCCAGTTTCTAACTTACCAGAGTTTTCTAACTTAGATGAAGTAATATCTACATTACCTCCAACACTTAAATTGTGTGAATTAAAATCTCCAGATATATTTGCGCTTAAGTTCTCCTTAATTGTTAAATCTTTTGAACTAAAACTCTTACCCTTAACATCTAAGTTCTTTCCTACTGACATTACTCCATTATTTTTAATTGAATCTTCTGATTTTAAACTTACATCACCTTTAGTTATTACTATTCCATTATTTTCTAAAGTTGTTTTAGTTGTTATCGCTAAAGTTTCTCCTTCTATCACACCTAAATCAGAAAAAGCTGCTATCTTAGCTTTTAGCTCTGCTAATTCTTCCGCGCTTAAATTTTCTGAATTTAACTTTTGCAATAACTCTAAATACTCTTTTATTCTTTCTTCATTTCCATTAGAAACAAAACTATCACCACTGATTATAATTTTCTTCCCAGCAGTTATTCTTTGAGTATTCACTATTTTTCCAAGAGCTTCAATTAAAAGATTATCTCCAGCTTGTAATACCCCTGAATTAATAACGCTACCAGTTTCTAGAGTAAGATCTTTTTGTGAAGTAACAACTCCTTTATTTTCAAAAGACTCTTTTGTAGTTATTTTAACATTATCTCCAGATAATACTCCAAGCATTCCTGTTTTAGATAAGATATCTTTTAAATTATTTAATTTATTTTTAACCTCTTCTAATCCACTTAAAGTAGCTTTTAATTCTGCAAGTTGCGCTGGATCTTTTTCAGCTGCTATTTTCTTATTTAACTCTGATATAGAATTTTCTACTTTTGTTAACTCCTCCTCAGAATATTGATATAGAGCTCCTAAATATTTCTCTATCTCTTCTGAGCTTCCAGCATTGAGAAGTTCTTTAACATTTATAACTAAATCTTTTACAGCCGTTATATGTCCCGCATTTAAAAATTTACCTTGTACAGCTTGAATTAATATAGAATCTGCACCTAGTTTTCCTGTATTTGTTAGATTATTTGCGCTTATTAACTTAAGATCTTTTGTAGCTAATATCTCTCCATTATTAACTAATTCTCCAACAGTAGTAGTTAGAATAATATTTCCATCACTAGCAATAACTTTTCCATTTAAAGCATTTATAAGTTCTTGAGCAGTGATAGTTATATCTTTTGCTGATATATTTCCATAGTTTTCAAATTTTCCTTTTAAAACTTCAATTTTTAATTTTCCATTAGGATCTACTACCTCATTTAACTCTTTTTTATTTTCTCTAATCTCTCCTTTGTTAACAAAAGAAGAATTAGCTGTTAACTCAAGATCACTTCCTTTTAATAAAGCATTCTTTTCATTTAATAAGCTTTCAGCAGTAATAGTTAATTTTCCATCTGCAGAAATAATTCCTTTATTTACTAATTCTTTAGTAAATATTTCTACATCTTTACCTATTATTCCTGTACTTACCCATGTAATCTCTTCTGAAGAATAAACTTTTCCACTTTCAATATCTTTTACTTGAAGTGATCCATCACTATTTGATACTATTACTAACTTATTAGAATCAACTCCTGATACTGTAGGAATTAGTACTCCTTGTACATCTAACTTCTCTGAAAGCTTTAAAGTTATAGAATTTTTACTTATCAATCTAGCAGAAGTCTTATCTTGTAAAGTTAATCCTTTAGCAGAAATAACTATATTTCCTCCAGTAGATTGAACGGCTGATCTTATAGTTCCATTTCCTTCTAATTCAAGAGTAATATCATTCTCTGCTGAAATAGAATTAATTTGATCTTTTCCAGCAACTTTTATGATTCCACCTTTTGTTTCTAGATCTTTTCCTTTGAGTTTTACACCTTTCTTCGCGTTAAGTGTAGCTACTGAAATATTTCCATTAGCTTCAATCGCTATATCACCTTCACTGAATATAGCTCCTTCATGTTTTACTCCAAGTCCTTGATCAGTACTGATAAGTCTAATATTTCTTCCATACATAGCACCTAATCCAGTAGCATATATACCATACTTATCTTGTTTACTATCAGAAGAAGATTTTATAATAGGATTACTAAAATCTCCCTTCTTTAATTCAATTTTATTTTGTCCTGCGATTAAAGTAATATCAGGAGTTTTTTCTTCCTTTATAGCAGATATTTCGTTGTGTATCTCAATACTTCTTGCCAAAACATTGAAATAATCTCCACTAGTTCCAACTCCATTTAAAAGAACATTTCCTTTTTGTACATCAAAATTAATATTAGAGTCATCCTTTAGAACTTTACCAGTACTTAAAGTAACTCCATTAGTATTAATAAAGGTAGCTCCATTGACATTTATTCCATTTTCATTAGCAAGTATGAAATCAGCTCTTTTACCAAAAACTTCAATGGTTCCATCTATATTAGATACTTTATTTCCACTAACTTCATTCAAAATAGTAGTAGCACTACTATTTAAGTTAGGGTTTTTAGTTACATACCCACCAATTTGTGAGACTCCATGCTCAGTACTATTGTTAAATATAAGCCCATTCCCTGCACCGACACTTAAATCAGTAAATTTGTTGTGAGAAATCCCATTTTTATCAGGATTAACAATATTAACAACATCTGTTCCATTAGCAGAATTTCCTAAAGTTGGAGCATTGTTTCCCTGAACAGGAATAACAGTGTTTCTAGCTCTCAAATCTCTAGCTAAAATAACTTCTTCAGTAGTCCCCAATCCCCCAGTAATTAAGAAGCTAACGATTAGAGCTAGTGTAATACTCTTTCTTTTTTTAAGATTGTGTTTTAAAATTTTTTCTGACAGTTTAAAGTCTTTCATTTGATTAAATCACCTCATACCCAAATATCCCCTAAAACATCTTATCATATTCAGAAAAGTAGAAGGTACAACTATATTAATCCATATAACAGTATGGAGCAGTTGTACCTTCTAGTAAAGTCTTCTGTCAATAAGTAAAATAAATATTTGAAATCATACTAATTTTATCATACTTTATAAAAATTTTTTTTCTTTTTAAGAAATTAAAATAAAGTTTCATTTTAAGTTTTATATAAAAACATTAATGTTGATTTAAAGAATTTCACTAATCTTTTTTACCATCCTTTCTTTTATAAATAAAACATTTTTATCTAATATAAAACATTTTATAAAGTTGACTTTTAAAATCAATTTTTTAAATTCTTTTTTAGGAATTAATTTATCATATCTTCTACTAATAGTTTAATGAGTTCCTTTATTCTTGTTACAGAAAAAGCTTCTTTCTCATTTGGTTGCTTTTCATATAAATAAAATAATTGTGGTGGAAGATCCCCAGGTTGAATATACGCATAATGATTTAATAAATACAACTCTTTTGTAGCTTCAGGAATCATATTCGAATCTTTATTCTCAGATAATAGCTTTTGATCTTGATGTTGGGTTTCATGTAATACTGTTTCCAACAAAACTCCAAGAGTTGATATTCCAGTACGAACTATATTAATACTTCCATCAACTGCATTATGAAAACCTAATTGTTTTTCTTGCCCTATTGGAGATGAATCAAAAATATTAAGTGGACTTTCTGTATAATTCACTTGTAATAACTCCTCAAAAATTTTTTTTCTTTCTTCACTAATTACAGACAATAACAATTTTATATCTTCATCTGAAATATCTTTTACATTTAAATTATATATTTTCTCAATCACAAACTCTGGATTTTCAAGATAGACCTCTCTCAATAAGTTTTTATCAATGATTCCATTCTGTGTAATAAAATCTTGAAGCTTTCTATTTGTAGCTAATTCATTTATTAATTTATTATCCATCATCGCTCTAGCTTCTGCAAAGTCATTCCTAATATACTTATAAATATTTCCCAAAGCAATATAATCTTCAGTTTCTAATTTCATACCTTGTTTATTAATTATTATTTTTTTATTTTCATTACCATGTACTTCATAAGTTTTTCTAGCTTCTTTATTCATAAACATATTAGCTAAAAAATTTTGCAGATGTTCAGAAGGCAGTTTATCAGCCACCTCTGATACTAGTTGAAGTTGTTTTTTTATTTCACTATGCATTCTATTATAGACCATTCCTTCTAATCCAGGTGTTAGTGTATATTCTTCAATACGTCTTTCTGTTTGCTTTCTTATATTCTCTAAAATATTTTTTGAGAGAAAAGCATCTAAATTATCTCCTGTTACAAGTTCATTACTAAGTAATAATGCTTTTTCTAAATCTTTTCTTACCATATCTCTAACAATTGGATTTTCTAAATTAAAATACTCTTTTACATTGTTAAAATTTTCAGGTCCATATCTCAAAAGTATTGAATTTTTAACTCTTGCAACAAAACGTCCTAAGTTTTCCGAATCTAAAATATCATCAACATTCAAAGGTGAATCATATGTATCCATATCAATTTCAGGAGAAGCTTCTCCATCTAGCATATTCATATTTTTTGCATACTTTTTATTAAATAATAAACTTTCTTTTTTTATTTTTTCTTTTATTTCACTAGGTAATTCAATCACATGTTTACCTATTACAAATTTCAAATTTGGATGATCTAAATATTTCTGAAATATAACTCTTAATTCAGCAGATGTAACTGAGTCATAATTTACACTAGATGGATTAAAAACATTTAATAATTTATCAAAATTAATATTTCCTTTTTTATCTGCTATAACTTCAGTTATAGAAAAATAAACCTGTCCATTTCCTTTCAATGTCTTTTCTAAAACAATACTAGTTTTTGCAATAAAAAAATCATGAATTGAGTTATTTAAAGTAATTTCATCCTTTAAAGTTTTTTTTCCACTAGCTATGTTTTCAGCACTTTTAGAAATTTTTTCAAATATCTTTTGAACTCTTTTATCTGCTATAATCTCTTGAAGGAGCTCTCTATTCACTTCACTATTTACTTTTTTGTATTCTCTCTGATATCTTTTATCCGCAGTTTTAAAACTACTTGAATCAAAATCTAGTACTTTTTCTATATCTTCAGAAGTTAGAGTTTTCGAAGTTACCTTTGTTGCTAGCTCAATTAGATGTTCATAATTATTTCCTTCATTCAATTTTCCTAAATAAGAATCTGCAGTTTTATTATTTTTATTTGGAGAATCTTCAATTGCTTCTAACAAATATCCTCTACTCAATGTAGGACCATAACTCAAAGGACTATCCCCTAATTTCTCATTTTTAACATCAGCTTCTATATTCCTATTATTTTTTGAAACTTTTTCTTCCTTTCTATATTTCTCTGGTAATCCTGTGAGAGGTTCATAATGTTCTGCAACTATTTCTGGTTCATTTGCTGTATCATCTATCTCTATTCTTACCCCATCATCTTGTGGTAAGTCAAAAGCATTTGGTTTATCTAATAAATCAAATTTACTAGATACATTATTTATTCCATAAAAGTTTCCATACCCCGTTGATCCATTATTTTCTTTAGTTACTTTTGATCCCCTATTAGTTTCTCTCCCTGCTATTATACTTTCTACTAAAGCTTTTATTATCTCTTTACTTCTCATAACTTCAAATGCTTCTTTTTCTATAGGTTGTAGTTTATACATATTTAAAGAATGTTCAGTAGGTTTTTTACCATCTATATAAGCAAAACGTCCAAGATCATAAAATTCCCTAACCTCCTCACTAACTTTTCCTTTTTCTTTACTTGTAGCGATTATTCCTTGTTCATGATGCTGAGATTCATGTAATAACATATCAATTAGATTTCCTAGTGTTGTAATACTACTTTTATAAACTGTTATAGTTCCTGTAGCTTGATCATGATGAGCTACTTGTCCCTTTAACTTAGGATTTTCAACAAATTTAATTTTATTTGGATTATAAGGTAACCCTACTTTTTCTTCAAAATATTTTCCTCTTGTTTCATCTATTTCCTTTAGTAATTTTTCAATAACATCATTTGGAATTTGCTTAGCATTTAGAGAGTATAACATGTTTATAAGTAAATCAGGATTTCTTGAATATGCTCTTGTCAATGCTTCTTTTTTAAATCCTGCTTCCCGTGTTATAAAATCTTTTAAATACTCATTCTCTCCTAACTCTGCTACAAGTAAATTATTCATTTCTTTTCTAGTTTCAGAAAATTTATTTGGTATCATTTCAAAAATTGAACTTAAATAGATATCATCTATATAAGTTTTACCAAGCTTCAAGTCGCTTGCTATCATCGCTTTCCCTTCAATCCCATTTTTTTGAATTACTTTAGCCTCTTTATTCATAAAGATATTAGCTAAAAAATTTTGAAGATGTTCTCCTGGAATTTTATCTCTATTTTTAGCAACAGTTTCTAGTTGTTTCCTTATACCCTCACGAGTTCTAACAAAAACTTTTCCGCCAAAACCATTCCTCTGCTCATACTCACTTGGATTTTCTTTTTCAAAATTTATATATTTTGAAGCCATTTCATCTAAAAAAGCCAATAAATTTTCATCTGTTATGCCTCCCTCTCTCTGAAGCATTTCATTCTCTAACTCTATTTTAATTCTTTCTTTTATCATAGGATTATCCAAATTTAACTCTTCATATATGATTCTAGCACTCTCGACTCCATATCTTTGGGTTAAGTACTCTTTCATTTTTTCAAAATTATAACGGAAATCTGTTGAGTTAATAATTTCATCTGCTGTTAACTTCCTTGGAGGTGGCGGTGTTGTATCCATTGATGTCTCAGCTTGTTCATCATCCGGTTGATACATCTCTTGTTCTAGTTTTTTCTCTTTACCTAAACTTATTAATTCTTGACTATTATTTTTACTTACCATATCCTTTATTTTTTCTTTTGTTTTTTGAGGTAATTCTATAACTTGCTTTCCTAAAACAAATTTCAAATTTGGATGTTCTAAATATTTTTCAAATACAGTCCTCAACTCACTAGAGGTAATCGAATTATAATTTTTACTAGATTTATCAAACACTTCTAAAAGTCTATCAAAATTAATATCCTTATTCTGAGTTAAAATTATTTCATCTAATGAAAAATATATCTTTCCTCCTCTTTCAAAAGTTTTTTCTAAAATGATTATTTGCTTTTCCTTAATAAAATTTTGAACTCCTTCTTCAATCTCTTTTTTTCCTTCTATACTATTTTTATCTTTTTTTATCTTTTCGGCACCTGAAGTTATTTGATTAAGAGCCTTTAATACTTCATCTTTTTCTAATACCAAATTTAATAATTCTTCATTAGCTTTTTCTTTTACTCTTCCAATTTGATTCTCAGTATAATCAGTTTTATAGTTTTTTAAAAGTGGAAAAGGATTAATAATCTCTTCTTTATCTTTATCTGTAAGAGTTCCATTAATTACTTTTTCTGCAAATTTTATCATCTCTTGATTTTCATTTCCTAAATTTAATTTTCCTAAATAGGCATCTGTAAAATGTGGATTTTTATTCAAAGATTTTGAACTTTCTCTTAAAAGTCCTCCTCTACCAAATTTTGTTCCATAGACAAGAGCTGTTTTTCCCAAATCTCTTTCAGGTATAAAAGATAAAAGATTTTTATTATTTATAGGGTTTTGATTTTTAAAATTTTCAAACTCTACTTCTTTTTTAATTTTTTCTTTTAATTCATTAGGTAGCTCTATAACTTGTTTAGATAAGAAAAATTTTAAATCTGGGTGATCTAAATATTTTCTAAAAGCTGTTCTTAATTCTGCTGAAGTAATCGAATGATACATAGGATGAGACTCATTAAAAACTTCTAAAACCTTATCTAAATTAATTTTACCATTTGAAGTTGCAATTTCATCTAATGAAAAATATATTTTCCCACCATTATTGAATGTTTCTTCTAATATAGTAACTGTTTTTAGTTCAAAAAATCTATCAATTGCTTTATTTAATTCCTTTTTATTTTCAACTCTTTTTTCAGAATTTTTACTATACTTATCCCATGCTTTTAAAATATCTTTTGAAATTGTTTTAATCTTTTCATTTTCCAAGAGTAAAGTTAAAATTTTTCTATTAGCTTCCTCTGAAACTCTAGAAATTTGCTCTTTTTCATATTTGTATAATAAAGTTTGTCCTTTTTTACCTTCAAATAAATTTTTGAACTCCTCACTTTCTGTAAATTTTAAGATTTTTTCTATTTCCATATTACTTAAATTACTCGTAAAAATTTTCTCTGCAAAAATAATAAGAGGTTTAACTTCCAAATTAAATTGTCCTAAATATCCATTAGCAACATGAACATTTTTATTTTCAGACCTCATGGCCTCATTAATAAGAATCGCTCTTCCTTTCTGTGTTCCATAGATTAATGGCGTTTCTCCCAATCCTTTATTCTCATTTTTATCAAGTAAATTGTTACTTTTCTTTTTTTCCTTATAATCTTCAGGATTTCCAGTTAAAGGTTCATAATATTCAGGAACTATTACTTCCTCTCCTGCTGTATCTTTTATCTCTTCCCTTATTCCATCATCCTGTGGTAAGTCAAAAGCATTGGGTTCATCAAGTATATCAAATCTATTATCCTCATCATAAGAGTCTTCATAACTTGCTGCATCTTCACTCTCTCTTATACTCTTTAATACCTCCTCAGCTATTTTTTCAGAATCATGTGCCTCCTTCTCAATTGGTTGTGTTTCATAGTCTTTACCAAAAGTAGATATATAACCTCCTTCTAAAGAATTTAACTCATATAATTTATTTCTATCTTCAAAGCCTTGAATATTAATTTTCTGCAAATTTTTTTGATCCTGATGTGTCAACTCATGAACTATTGTTTCAAATACATAGTCAAAACTATCTTCATCATCCAAATAAATTTTTAATTTAATACCATCATTTCCACCTGCAAAATTACCATCCGATTTTTGAACTTCAATTGGTATTTTTTCATATTCTACACCTAGTACAGCCTTAAATGCTTCAGCTTTTAATTCTTGTAATTTTTCTGCAAGTTCTCTTACTCCTTCAGGTGAAGTATCTCCCTTAGAAACCATTCTTTTAATATTCTGATCATACTCTGCTATATATCTAAATTCAGTATCTAAAGCCTTTCTTACAGAACCATTAGTTCTATCAAAAATACTCTTATATACTTTATTTAAATTTTTTTCTGACTCTTTATTATGATCAATTAAAGGATTTTCAAGAATTGTCTGTTTATTTTTTTTCTCATCTGTACTTTCTGTTATCTTCTCTAATACTTCATTTTTTTCTGTATTTTTTAAAAGTCTATCTAGATAATTTAATAAGTGCTCTTTAGGAATCTTATCACTCTCTTTAGCTACAGTTTTAAGATTTTGATATATATCTTTATCGCTTCTTGTTAAAACACTTATCTTTTCATCCACTTCAAATATTCTCTGAGGCTTACCGTCAAAATATTTTTGATTACTCTCTTCATACTTACTAAATTTCTCTAAAATCTCTTCTATTTCTTGCTTTTGTTCATTAGATAATTTTTTATCCTTATTGACTTCTATATATTCCTCAATATTTTTTCTAAGTTCGTCTAATTCATTATCTAAATAAGTTTTTTCAACTTTTTCTCCTCCAGATTGTCTCTCAATTAATACATTTTGTCTATCTAAAATATCAGTTATTTGTCTATCCACACTAGAAATAACCTCATCTACACCCTGATCCTTAAATTTATTATTTTGAGAAACTTCTTTATCTGGAGGATTCATTCCTAATGGTGTATAGTGCTCTGGAACTATCACTTCTTCCCCTGCTGTATCTTTTATTTCTGCCCTTATTCCATCATCTTGTGGTAAGTCAAATGGATTAGGTTTATCTAATAAAACATATTTATCTTTTTTTATACCTTTATCATTAAATTTAATATTTTTTATATCTTTTGGTAAATCAATAACCTGCTTATCTACAGCAAATTTTAAATTTAGATTACCTAAATGTTTTTCTATTAGATGTCTTAATTTTTGATATTCTTCAGTTTCAAAGTTGGGTTCATTAGGATCAAATATTTTAGAAACATTTTCTAATTTTACATTTCCTGATGAATCTGTTATCACTTCCGCAAGAGAAACATATACTTTGTGCCCATGTTCTAGTAATAAATCTAAAGTTGTATTATCTATTGAAACTTTAATTTCAGTTATCCCCTCACTAAGTTTTTCTTTTGCAATAGTATCACTAGAATTTTTTTCTAACTCTTTCAAACTTTGATGAATTTTTTGTAATCCTTGAGCTCCAAGTTGTGTTCCAAGAGTATTTTTTAAAATATCTTTTTCTAATTCACTCAACTCTTCTTTATCTTCCTTTAATAATATATCAAGATTTACTTCGTTTAAATTTTTTGTTGAAAATTCGGTAGCTAATTTTTCTAAATTGCTATCTTGTAAATCTAATGAAGTCAAAATATCTTTAAATGAAATTCCATCAAAACTTTCTTTATCTTTACTTGAAGTTATAATTAAAGGCTTTTTTAATTCAAGCAATTCTGGATATTTTAAAGGAGATGTAATCTCAACATTTGTAGCAACTGCTCCTCTTTTATCGATAAAAGTACTATTAGAAGCATTATTTTCTTCTCTATGAACTCTTTCTCCATTTATAGTTACTGTATGCTTCATAGGTGCAGATATTTGCGGAGCTTTAGCTTTTTTATATTTATCTGGATTTCCATTTAGTGGTTCATAGTGCTCTGGAATTATCACTTCTTCCCCTGCTATATCTTTTATTTCTGCCCTTATTCCATCATCTTGTGGTAAGTCAAAAGCATTTGATCTATCAAGCACATCATATTTATCATCTGTTTCAGCTAAATTCTTATCCTCTTTCTTGATTTGAGCATTAATTTTTTCCATTACTTCCATCAATTTCTTTTCTATATTACTTAGCTCTTTTTTATCTGCTTCACTTTTATCTTTTTTAGATGCTAATTCAATTTGTCTATCCATTAACACTCTTACTTCTTCATCTAAATCTCTCTCTGCTTCTTGTTTTTCCTTAATATTCTTTAAAGATATATGAGCTAGTTTCTCAGACTCATATGCCTCTTTCTCAATTGGTTGCGTTTCGTAATCTTCACTATCAGAAGCTATATATCCACCCTTTGAAAAGTTCAAATCATATAACTTATTTCTATCGTTAAATCCTTCAATTTTTAAGTCTTTTAAACTTCTTTGATCTTGATGTGTCAACTCATGAACTATTGTTCCAAATATATAATCAAAGCTATAATTACTATCCAAGTAAATTTTTAGACTAACACCGTCATTTCCTCCAAGTATGTTCCCATAACCCTCATAAATATCTATTGGTATTTTTTTATACTCTGCACCTACCACATCTTTAAATGTTTCGGCTTTTAATTGTTGTAGTTTCTTTGCAAGTTCTAATACCTTCTCAGGTGAAGTATCTCCTTCAGAAACTAATTTTTTAATATCTTGATCATTTTCTACTCTATCCTTAAATTTATCATCTAGAGTTTTTCTTATACCATCATCAGTTTTATCAAAAATATCCTTATAAATTGTATTTAAATTTTTTTCTGACTCTTTATCATGTTCAATAGTAGGAGCTTGTAAAATTATAGTTTTTTCTCCCTTAGGTGTATTTTTTAATGCATCCTCTAAAGCTTTATTTTTCCCTTCGTCATTTAAAACTCCATCTAAATAATTTAGTAAATGTTCCTTAGGAATTTTATCACTCTCTTTAGCTATAGTTTTAAGATTTTGACGTATATCTTTATTACTTCTAACCAAAATACTTACATCATCTGTTATTTTCCTTTTAACTTGAAGATTTCCTTCAAGATAGTTGTCGTTATTTTGATCATATTCATTAAACCTCTCTAGAAGTTCTTCAACTTTTTGTTTTTGGTCATCAGATAGATTTTTATCTTTATTAGCTTCTATATACCTCTCAATACTTTCTTTAAGTTTCTCTAATTTTTTATCTAAATAACCTTTCTCTACTTTTTCACCAGCAACCTGTCTCTCAATTAGTTCATCTTGCCTAGCCAAAATATCATTTATTCTTTCATCTACGCTTGAAATAACCTCATCTATGCTCTGATTCATAAAACTATCATTTTGAGAAGCTTCTTTATCTGGAGGATTCATTCCTAATGGTATATAATTTTCAGGAATAATAATAGTTTCTCCTGCTGTATCTTTTAATACTACATCTCCTGTTCCAGTATCTTCTCTTTGTGGAAAATCAAATGCATTATCTTTATCCAATACTGAATATTTATCGTCTCCTCCTTTGATAATGCTATTTCTATCACTATCTCCTACTGATTTTCCTCCCACATTTATTCCATCCGAATCGTTTCCTTTATTTATTCCTGATGTCTTTGATGTTCCTCCAAACTTACTTGAGATACTATCTACCTTATCTTTTACATCTTTTATGTTACTTGTTGATCCTGATAAGCTAATATCTCCTCCTTTTTGGTAGATATCTTTTGTTACTATTTGTGTATTTTCCATATCCTTATAGATATCTTCTACACTTCCTACTTCTCCATTTATATTTACATCTCCACCTGCTGTGATGTTATCTACTCCTATAACTCCTTTACTTACTACCTCTTTATCTTTTATATCTCCTATAGTTCCGTCTGCTCCAAAGTCTCCTGTAAATCCTCCAGAACCAGTTATATGCGCTCCTCCTGCTTGCTCTTTTGTTGTTATATCTTTTATGTTGATATTTCCACCTACATCTACTTTTCCTGCTCCTGTTTCTGATCCTAGGATTCCTCCTTCTATATTCAAGTCTCCTTCTATATCAGCATTTAGGTTTCCTCCTGCTTTTATTCCAGATTGAGATACTGTTTCTCCACTACTCCAGATATCTCCTCCTCCACCGCTTAATCCTACTTCTCCTTTTCCTATAGTATTAGATGCGGCTCCTATAGAAACATTAGCTCCTGCATTTGCATTTATTTCGTGGTTATCATGTGATGATTTTTTACTTATTATATTTAAGTTTCCACCTATATCTAGATTTACATCTTTCTTAGCTTCTACATTTCCACCATCAATATTAGTATCTCCGCCAGACTTGATACTTATATTTCCTCCAGCGCTAATAGTTGAATTTTCATAATCAGTAGAATTTTTCTTTGTAATATCTAGATTTGCACTTCCTCCAACTCCTATGTCAGTATTAGCTCCCCAAAGTGCACTTACTCCTGCTGATTCTTCTAATTGAGCTTCTAAATCTACTTTAAATCCATTTTCAGTTGATGTTTTCTTCGCTGCAGTTATATTTATATCTTTTTTAGCATCTAAATTGATATTATCTTCAGCTTTTACATCTACACCATTTAGATTAATATCTCCTTCAGTAGCTTTAATTGTTACACTTCCACCAGCATCTACAGAGCTTACATTTTCACTAGTAGTTTTACTTGTACTATCCTCGATAGAAACATTTATAGATTGTTTATTAGTTACACCTATCGCATCGTTAAAGATTACATTTGTAACAGCACCTACACCTTGAGCTGCAAGAATACCATCATTGGCATTTCCACTCTTAATAGAACTATCCATTTGAACACCTTTATTAATTGTATCTACAATAGCACTATTAACCCCTGCAGTATTTTTTACAGCTATTGAGAATCCTGAAGAGTTTTCAGTTCTTTCATCAGTATACTTAGTAGAGTCTACCTGTTTACCGCTTATGCTTATATCACCAGTTGCCTTATAATCTCCTCCACCTATATCAACTTTATTTCCTGCGCTAATATTTATATTATCTCCTGAGATTTGGCTTTCTGTCCAAGTAGTTTCATCTATAGTAGTATTTTTGCTTTCTAATTTAACACCAAATTCACCACTTACAATTTGGTCCATATGAGGTCTACCTGAAGTTGTTGGAGTTTTTTCATTAGATCCGTCTAAGTTTTCACCAGCGGCACTCTCTCCACCCCATTCAGTACTTATCTCACTACTTGTTGACATATCTGCTGTGCTTGCACTTCCAGTGACTCCAACTCCACCAATTCCAGCACTTCCTTCAACATATAGTCCTATATTAAGCTCTTTTTTCTCTTCATGGTATTCATTTTTACCAGCTTCTATTGAAATATCATTACCAGCAGATAGATTAGTATCCCCATTTGCAGAAATATTTCCTCCAACTACTTTTATATTATTTCCAGCATTAGCATTTAAATCTCCACCTACTGATATATTACTTCCAACAGACGTAGAAGATGACTTCTTAACATCAGTTCTTCCTCCACCAAAAACTTGGTATCTAGATTCATTAAATTCCTCTTTAACTTCATTTCTACCATCAAGTATATTTAAATCATTTTCAGCATCTATGTTAGCATTTCCTCCAACAGTAACATCACTACCTTTTAGAGTTACGTCATTTCCTGCTGAAACATTTAAATCTCCTGAAGTTTTAATACTTGATCCATGAGATAATGAAGCCTCTAATTCTTTACGCGAAGACTCTTGAGTTAGTAATCCATTTACAGTTCCTAAATTTTTCTGATATTGATCTTGATGAATAAGATCTTTTGAATCCTCTATATTAACATCATTTTTTGCATTAATATTTATAGATCCTGGAAGCGCATCTTTATTAGCATCCTCTTTTGTATCGTTAGTTGATAAATCGCTACCTACAATATTTACATTTTCTCCATTTATATTAATATTAGATCCTTGAAGATTAGATCCATTAGAAGTAGCAGAAGTTGATGAAGATTGAGCAAAGCCTCCATTGTCATATTCATGTTTAAATTCAGAAGACACAGTATGAATATCTTTAATATTTACATCTCCACCAGCATTAATATTTATGCTACCAGCATCTCCTTCAATTATATCAGCTGACTCTTTTTTAAATAATTCTTTATAGTAATCAACATCTTTTACTACTTCAGGCTGTTCAGGTGCAGGCTCTTCAAATCCAGGTGCCCCACCTTCCTCTTCAGGTTTAATTTCTTCTCCAGAAGCAGTTAAAGAACCTCCTTTAATATTTACATCATTTTTCGCATCTATTTGAATTCCATTATCAGCTTCTATACCTGCTTTATCAGAGATAATTTGATTTCCTTTCTCATCAACACCTAGTGTAGATTCAATATTTACATTATCTCCACTAACAATTACATTATCTCCTTTAAGGCTACCACCTATCATATTAACGTCACCAGCAGCATCTACGGCAATGTTTTTATCTGAGCTAATTCCACCCCCCATTCCGCCAGAGCTATTGTTATTAATATCTCCAGAAGATTTGATAATAATATTGCCCCCAGCATCAATATTACCATTAGTATTATCAAATGACGTGTTGTCACTTACTAAGTCGCCTCCTACCTTTATTGTTGAAGTTCCACCATTACCTTGGTTTTGCGCTATATTTATTCTACTATTCTTACCTAAGTATAGTTGCGGAGCTAATACTTTTTGTCCATTAACTTCTACTTCAACATACCATACTATGTCATGTTCTAAGTTGTTAATTTGGTCTTGAGTTAGAGCTTTTCCAAGTTCTAATCCAAGTGTGGCAGATATTTCTGCTGCGTTATCAATAAGAGTTTGGATATCTTCAGCACTAACATTTCCAGTGTAACCAAGTCCTTTTTGAATTATGTCCTTAAGTAATAAATAATCATAATATGCATCTCCTAAAACAGCAGATGTTTTATTTTTATCATATCCTAATTGTTCAAAGAAATAATCTGAACCAAAGAATTTATCTGGGTCAATAAAATCAATATTAGTTTCATAAATAGGTTTTCCAGGTTGTGGCTCTCCCTCTACAGGTTTAAATATACCATTCTCACCTTTTGGTATATCTATAAAGATTATAGGGTTTACAGTTCCTGATACAGCTATTGCCCCTGCTAAGTTTCCTGTTTCTGCAGTTATAGTCACTCCATCTATAGTTATACTTCCAGTTGCTAATTCTACATCATGAGGATATTTTACTCCTCCAACCTCTTTAATACTATTAATATCTGAAATATCAACATCTAGATTAGAGCCAACTCCTTCTATAGAGTTATCTCCAATATTGACATTTACATTTTTATTTCCTCCACTTTCTCCACCATTATTTACTAAACTTCCATTAGTGTGAGTAAAGTTTCCTCCTGCTATTATTTGCGCATTTCCATTAGCTGCATAATATTTGAAGCTACCGTCAAAATTCCATTTATCTTGAGAAATAGGTTTATCTTTACCTTTCCAGTCGCTACCAAGAACACTTGAAAGTACTTTGTTAAGTAAAGGATTATCTACTAAAGCTAATGCCTTATAATAAGCTTCTCTACCTCTTCCAAAATATCCTTTAGTCAGTGCATCATATAGACTTCCTTCAAAAGATACTCCAGAGTTTCCATAAGCATTAGTTAAGTAAAGTCTAGTTTCCCAAGAAAGTCTAACTTGTATAAGTTTCAATAGATCAACTACATTTAAATTTTGGTATGCAGTTTCATTGAGAATATCTCCCTTGATTGTCATATCTTTTCCAGCTAATATAGTTCCAGAATAGTTATTAACCTTAGCTTTATCCGAAGAGAATCCAGAGATATTTAAGTTTCCTTCTGCTTCTATAGTTGCTTTATCAGTAACTACACTTTTATTTTCAATAACTGGTATCCAAATCTCTGTAGAATCAAGATGGTAGTTAAAAGTATCATCCCATCTAACTGTTTGTTTAGAACTTTCAGTATCTACAATTTCATATTTAACATCAACTCTACTCTTATTTGTTAAGTTATCAGCTTTTATATCTAAATTACCACCAGCAGCAATAGTTCCAGCATCATTTGTAATAGACTTAGCACTTAATTTCATATCATTTTGGCTAACAATATTAGCATTTAAACTATTGTATATCTCTCTCATAGCATTAAGTACAGCATCTTTTCCAGCCCAGATAGTATTTCCTTCTTCGTTAACTATACCATCAGCGCTTAAATTAATGTTGCTATTACTTACTATCATACCTTTATTGATAATATCTTTTTCAGTAGAGATAGATATATCTCCTAAAGCTTGAACTTTTCCTGTTTCAATATCTCCAGTTTTACTCTTAACATCTATCTTACCTTCACTTAGTACTTTTCCATTTAATTTTATATCAGAATTATTTCCTGTAATAGAAATATCACCAGAAGCTTTTACCTCTCCACTTGTTAAGATGACATCTCCAGTATTGTTTATAACTATGCTTCCTTTTGATTGAAGTGACCCAGTATTAAAGAAACTTCCTTTAGTACTTATATCTACTCCATTACCAATAATTTCTCCACTGTTAGCAGCACTTCTAGAATCTAAATCGATCTTACCAGCAGCATGAAGTTTTCCACTATTTCCAAAATCACCAGTCTTAGTATTGAGAGAAATATTTCCACCAGCTACTGTACTTCCAGAGTTGTGAAATCCATTACTTGTAATATTTATATCATTTCCAACACTCATATTACCATTAGTTACTTTTTCCGAAATATTAGCTGTTAGATTTCCTTCTGTTACAAGATCTCCATTTTTATTATTTAAGTTTTTACCAGCAAGAGAAATATCATTTTTAGCTTCAATATTTCCACTATTATCTATATCTCCAGATACATTTATATCTAATTTAGAACCAGTAGTTATCTTTCCTGTATTATCAAATGAACTACCACCAATTTCTATCTCTCCAGAAGCATTAATATTTCCTGAATTTGCAAAACTCTCTCCATTATTTCTATTTTCACTATTTATCTTAATTGTTTCTCCAACTAATAGTTCTCCACTATTATTAACTCCTCCATTTATATTTAAGGATTTTCCTACAGATGCTGTAGCTCCTGATTTATTTGAGAAGTCTCCTGTCAGATTTAAACCTCCTCCAGTTTCTAATTTACCAGAGTTTTCTAACTTAGATGAAGTAACATCTACATTACCTCCAACACTTAAATTGTATGAATTAAAATCTCCAGATATATTTGCGCTTAAGTTCTCCTTAATTGTTAAATCTTTTGAACTAAAACTCTTACCCTTAACATCTAAGTTCTTTCCTACTGACATTACTCCATTATTTTTTATTGAATCTTCTGATTTTAAACTTACATCACCTTTAGTTATTACTATTCCATTATTTTCTAAAGTTGTTTTAGTTGTTATTGCTAAAGTTTCTCCTTCTATCACACCTAAATCAGAAAAAGCTGCTATCTTAGCTTTTAGCTCTGCTAATTCTTCCGCGCTTAAATTTTCTGAATTTAACTTTTGTAATAACTCTAAATACTCTTTTATTCTTTCTTCATTTCCATTAGAAACAAAACTATCACCACTGATTATAATTTTCTTCCCAGCAGTTATTCTTTGAGTATTCACTATTTTTCCAAGAGCTTCAATTAAAAGATTATCTCCAGCTTGTAATACCCCTGAATTAATAACGCTACCAGTTTCTAGAGTAAGATCTTTTTGTGAAGTAACAACTCCTTTATTTTCAAAAGATTCTTTTGTAGTTATTTTAACATTATCTCCAGATAATACCCCAAGCATTCCTGTTTTAGATAAGATATCTTTTAAATTATTTAATTTATTTTTAACCTCTTCTAATCCACTTAAAGTAGCTTTTAATTCTGCAAGTTGCGCTGAATCTTTTTCAGCTGCTATTTTCTTATTTAACTCTGATATAGAATTTTCTACTTTTGTTAACTCCTCCTCAGAATATTGATATAGAGCTCCTAAATATTTCTCTATCTCTTCTGAGCTTCCAGCATTGAGAAGTTCTTTAACATTTATAACTAAATCTTTTACAGCCGTTATATGTCCCGCATTTAAAAATTTACCTTGTACAGCTTGAATTAATATAGAATCTGCACCTAGTTTTCCTGTATTTGTTAGATTATTTGCGCTTATTAACTTAAGATCTTTTGTAGCTAATATCTCTCCATTATTAACTAATTCTCCAACAGTAGTAGTTAGAATAATATTTCCATCACTAGCAATAACTTTTCCATTTAAAGCATTTATAAGTTCTTGAGCAGTGATAGTTATATCTTTTGCTGATATATTTCCATAGTTTTCAAATTTTCCTTTTAAAACTTCAATTTTTAATTTTCCATTAGGATCTACTACTTCATTTAAAGTTCTTCTATCTACTCTTATTTCTCCTTTATTAACAAAAGAATATCCAACTCCTAATTCAAAATTTCTAGCTCTCAATAGAGCATCTTTTTCATTTAATAGATTTTCAGCAGTAATAGTTAACTTATTTTCAGCTGACACTATTCCTTTATTAGTTAATTCCTTTACAAATATTTCTACATCTTTACCAAAAATCCCTGTACTTTGCCAAGTAATCTGATCAGATGAGTAAATCTTCCCAGTGTTAATATCTTTTACTTGAAGTGATCCATCAGGATTTGAAGTGATAGCTAGATTTTCAGAATCTACTCCTGAAATAGTAGGTATCAATACCCCTTGTACATCTAGCCTTTCTGAAAGTTTTATAGTTATATAGTTAGTTGATATTAATCTCGCAGAACTCTTATCTTGTAAAGTTAGACCTCTAGCTGTAATAACTATATTTCCATTAGTTGATTGTACTGCTGATCTTAACCTTACATCTCCTTTTAGATCTAAAGAGATATTATTTTTAGATGAAATAGAATTAATTTGTTCCTTATTAGCAACTTTTACAACTCCCTCTTTTGTTTCAAAATTATTTCCTTTTATTTTTATATCTCTTCTAGAATTAAGAGTAGCAACTGAGATATCTCCATTTGACTCAATTACTATATCCTTTTCACTGAAAATAGCTCCCTCATGTTTTACACCAAGTCCTTGTCCAGTACTAATAAGTCTGATATTTCTTCCATACATTGCTCCTAACTCTGTTGCATATATACCATACTTATCTTGTTTACTATCAGAAGAAGATTTTATAATAGGATTACTAAAATCTCCCTTCTTTAATTCAATTTTATTTTGTCCTGAAATTAATGTTATATCAGGCTTTTCTTCTCCATTTATAGGAGATATTTCATTATGTATTTCTATAGTTTTAGCTAAAACATTGAAATAATTCCCACTAGTTCCGACTCCATTTAAAAAAATATTCCCCTTCTGTACATCAAAATTTATTCCACTACTATCTTTTAATACACTACCAGTAGTTAATGTAATTCCATTAGTATTAATAAAAGTAGCCCCATTAACATTTATTCCATTTTCATTGGCAAGAATAAAATCAGCTTTCTTACCAAAAATCTCAATACTTCCATTTATATTTGATGCTCTATTCCCCATAACTTCATTCAAAATAACAGAAGCATTATTTTTTAAATTTGAATTTTTAGTAACATACCCACCTATCTTAGAAATTCCATGTTCAGTACTATTATTAAAAATCAATCCATTTCCAGTACCAACACTTAAATCAGTAAATTTATTATGAGAAATACCATGCTTATCTGGAGTAACAATATTAATTACATCTATTCCATTAGCTGAGTTATTGAGTGTAGTTTCCCCTGTAACTCTAATACTATTAGCTTCTATGCCTCTACTTCTTAAGTCTCTTGCTAAAGCTATCTCTTCTGTTCCTTCAATTCCTCCCGTTATTAAAAAACAAACAATTAGAGAAATTGTAACACTTTTTTTTCTTTTTAAATAGCGTTTTAATGTTTTCTCATATAACCTAAAATCCATCTGTTCTATTCCTCCCTAACCCATATTTCTATCTATTTAAATAGAAAAAAGGTAATTACTTCTACAACAGTACTTACCTTAATCCAATTTTGTAGTAAAAAATCTTGTATACCCCACTTCTAATTTATTGTACACCAAATTCAAAAATATTTTTTCCTATTTTAGATTTTTATGTTTATATTTTCATAACAAAAGTACTATTATAGAATAATTTAAAAGAATTATAAAACAAAAATAATTATAATTTTATAAAAATATTAAGTTAAATTTTATTTCCTGTTTTCAAAAAATAAAAAAGGAGATAATCAACTAACACTCTAAATTAGTTTTTTTCTCCTTTTTTACTATTTTAAAAACTCTCCAGTGCAAATTGTTTCTGCACTACCTTTCATTATGACATTATATTCATTATCAAAAGTTACAAAAACCTCTCCACCCTCTGTGGTAAGCTTTACACTATTTCCTTTAATTTTTCCAAGTTTATGAGCTATAACAGCAGCTGAACAACACCCTGTTCCACAACCTAATGTTCTTGAAGCTCCTCTCTCCCAAGTCTTTATAGTAATATTTTCATCATCTACCACTTGAATAAAATTTACATTAGTTTTTCTTGGAAAAATATCAATACTATACTCTATAGCTTTTCCTAATCTATCTATATCATAGTTATCATAATCATCTACTAAAATCACAGTATGAGGTACTCCCATTAAAACAGATGAAATTTTTAATTTTTCTCCCTCTACCTCTATCTCTTTTTCTAAAATAATTTCATTATCTAACGTACAAGGAACAGAAGCAGCTCTAAAATCGGCTCTTCCCATATCTACCGATATATATTTTATCTCTTCATTCTCCAAAGTAAGATTTATATATTTTATTCCAGCATCAGTTTCTACTGAAAAATTTTCTTTTCTTACTACTCCATTATCATAGACAAATTTTGAAAAACATCTTATTCCATTCCCACACATCTCTCCTCTTGATCCATCAGAATTATAGTAATTCATTTTTATATCTGCAACTTTACTCTCTTCACAAGTCATGAATCCATCTGCACCTATTCCAAAATGTCTATCACAAACTTTTTTTGCTGTACTGCTCAAATTTAAATCTCTATATTCTACTCCATTAACTAAGATAAAATCATTCCCTGCAGCTTGTAATTTTGAAAATTTCATATTCTCTCCTTTCTATAAAAATCTACTTAATTTATTAAAAATAATTTATAATTCAATTAGCAAATCATTTTTTATTAAATCTTCAAAAGTCTCTCTTTTTATAACTAAAGAAGCCTTTCCATTTTTTACAAATACTACTGCTGGTCTTGTTAATTTATTATAATTACTAGCCATTGAATAACCATAGGCTCCAGTTGTAGTAACTAGTAATAAATCTCCTACTTTTCCTTTTGGTAACTCTTTATTTTTTATAATTAAATCTCCAGACTCACAGCATTTCCCTGCAACCGTCACTATTTCTTTATCTTTTTCATTTAATCTATTAGCTATAGTAGCTTCATATTGAGCTTGATATAATGCTGGCCTTATATTATCTGTCATTCCTCCATCTATAAAAATATATTTTGTTCCACCATAAGTTTGTTTTATTCCTCCAACTGTATAAAGAGTACTTCCTGCATTTCCTACTATACTTCTTCCTGGTTCAATAGATACTCTTTCCACATCTAAATCATATTTATGTAAATTTTTTTCAAGCACTTCGATCATACTCTTCATAAAGCTTTCTATATCTATCTCTACATCTTCAGCAGTGTAATATACTCCAAATCCTCCTCCTAAATTTATTTCTGGTATTTTTATTCCTAATTTTTCTTCCATTTTCTTAGTTTCTACTACCATTACTTTTATTCCTTCATGAAAAGCCTGCGTATCAAATATTTGAGATCCTATATGACAATGAAATCCAAGAAACTCCATATTCTTATCTTCTACAATTCTTTTTACCATTTCTACTAATCTTTTATCAAAAATTGACTCTCCAAATTTAGATGAGTGTTTTGAAGTTTTTATATACTCATGTGTATGTGCATCTATTCCAATATTTATTCTTAGCATAACTTTCATCTTTTTATTATTCTTAGCACATACTTTTGAGAGATTTTCAATTTCTAATTCATTATCTATAATTATACTACCTATTCCATATTCAACACACATTTCCAACTCTTCTATACTTTTATTATTTCCATGCATATGTACTTTTTTCATGTCTATTCCACTAGCTTTTATAGTGTATAATTCTCCTGCAGAAACAGCATCTATATCTATATCATATTTCTCTACTAATTGGCACATAGCTTTTGATAAGAAAGCTTTTGATGCGTATACTATCTGTGTTTTAAAATTTTTACTTTTAAAACTATTTTTATACTTTTTCATATTTTCTTCGATCAACTCTTGATCCATTATGTATAGTGGTGTTCCATATTTTTTAGCTAACTCTGTTACCTTAACTTCTCCTATTGATAGTACTCCATTATTATCTCTCATTGTTCCAAAAAATCTCATCTTTTTCCTCCGAATTTTTCTAAATGAATTATAAAAAAAGATAGCCTAGTAAAAGCTTTGAAATATTATAATACCTCTTGCTTTTAAGCTTTGCTATCTTTCAACTAATTCAAATTAAATTCTATACTTTTTCTTGTATATTCTATAATTAACAGTCCTTTAGATAGCACTCCATTGAATACTCAATGACAGTAAAACAGATATTATCTGAGTTACCAACAAAAATCCTTTGACCTTGATTTTTATTTCGGCAATCTCCCCTTTCATATCTCTTCATAGTTCGTCAAACTCTGAGACATTACTCTTGTCAATTGCACCTCTATCGTTTTTGTCATTATATAATATATGACACCACAAGTAAAATATATTTTATATATAGTTTACTATTTTTTATAAATATTGATTACTCTCCCAAAATTTTCACTCATATACTCTATATTTTCTTTATCCTTAGCTATACCATTCCCAAGATTTTATAAAAATAATATTTCAAAATTAATATTTCACATTTCTTTACACTACTATTATAAAGTGATATAATACTAGTAAAATTAATAAAAGGAGAACAATATGGGTATAAACAAAGAACTTACGCCTAAAAAAATTGTAGAAGAATTAAATAAATATATAATTTCACAAGATGAAGCTAAAAAAAACGTAGCTATTTCATTAAGAAATAGAGATAGAAGAAGAATGCTGAAAGATGAGAATTTAAAAAAAGAGATAACTCCTAAAAATATCATACTTATAGGATCTACTGGAGTAGGAAAAACAGAAATAGCTAGAAGAATAGCTAAAATTGCTAATGCACCCTTTTTAAAAGTTGAAGCCACAAAATATACTGAAGTTGGATATGTTGGAAAAGATGTAGAAAGTATTATAAAAGATTTAGTGTCTCTCACATATAGAAAAATGAAAGAGGAAAAATTTTTATCTTTAAGAAAATCTTCTTTAGATACAGCCATTGAAAGAATAGCTAAAATTCTAAAACCCTATGATTCCTTAAATGATAAGGAAAAAATCAACATAAAAAAAGAAATTCAAAATGGTAAGTATGATAATAATGAAATAGAAATAGATAGACCTAAAAAAGATAATGATATTCCTATTATCGAAGTTGTATCTGGTGGTGAAGATATTGGAGAATTTATTGACCAAATGATGTCTTCTCTTCCTGGAAAAGTAAAAAAAATGACTACTACCGTTAAAAATGCTCTTTCTCTATTTTTAGATGAAGAAATAGAGAAAAAAATAGATTTAGAAGCACTTACAGAAGAAGTTATAGAAAATGTAGAAAATAATGGTATTATCTTCATAGATGAAATAGATAAAATAACTGAAAGAGATGGTATTGGAAAAGGTGATGTTTCTAGGCAGGGAGTACAAAGAGATATACTTCCTATAGTTGAAGGAAGTACAGTTATGACAAAATATGGTCCTGTTAGAACTGATCATATATTATTTATAGCAGCTGGAGCTTTTTCTCAAAGCTCTCCATCTGATCTTATGCCAGAATTACAGGGAAGATTCCCTATCAGAGTTAAATTGCAAAATCTTGAAAAAGAAGACTTTGTAAAAATACTCACTGAAGTTGAATATAATTTATTAAAACAATATAAAGCCATGTTAAGTGTCGATAACGTAGAATTAAATTTTACAAAAGGAGCCATTGAAAAAATAGCTGAAATAACAGTCACTCAAAATGAAAAAATTGAAAATATAGGAGCTAGAAGACTCGCGTCGGTAATTGAAGAATTACTCAAAGAAATAATGTTTGAAGCTCCATACGAAAAAACAAAAAAAATAACAATTGATATCAATTTTATCAAAAAAGTTCTAAAAAAAGATACTGAAGAAGAAAATTTAGATAAGTTTATATTATAGCAAAAGTATCTAAATTAATTTTTTCACTAAAATAAAAAAAATTCTATTTTTATAAAAAACAGACACAAATTTGACACACAATAATATTATTATAACTATATAAAATCTTTCCCCAAGATGTTTTATATAGTTAGAAAAAGGGCTTGGTTATCTTAAGCCCTTTTTCTATACACTAAATAATTTTTTTCCCATGATATTCTTTAGCTAGAATAAGTTTCGATATCTCATCTAAATTATCCTTAGTAACTTTTCCAGCTACTATTATAATTATATCTTCTCCAGCTTCTTTTATCATCTCTTTCAAAATCTCTTGTCCCTCTAATGCCGTTTCCTTTGTTCCAGAAGTAAGTATTCTATTCACTCCTAAGTTTGCTAATTTTTTTACTTCTGCCACAGGATTTTCTAACTCATCTATTGCTTTATGAAAAGTTATAGACATAGGTTTAGCTAAATCTATCATCTCTTTGATAGCATCATAATTGATAGTATTATCTCTATTTAGTGCTCCTATTACTACTCCCTCTACTCCTAACTCTTTACAAAGCTTAATATCCTCTTTCATAATCTCTATCTCCTCAGGAGTATAGTAAAAATCTCCTCCTCTTGGTCTAATAATTACAAAAGCTGGTATATTCAATTTTTCAACTACCATTTTTATTGTTCCATAAGATGGAGTAGTTCCCCCTTCAGCTAAATTATCACAAAGCTCTATTCTCTCTGCTCCTAATTCTTGAGCTTCAAGAGCCTCTAAAAAACTTCCTATACATTTTTCTCTTATCATAAAATCCTCTCCTCTATTTTTTACAATAAAAATATCCAACTCTATATGTCAAGCTCTTGCTCTCATAATTTCTAACCTTGCTTATAGAGCTCTTTTCAAATCCTGTAACTCCTGTATTTTTTAGATATCTTAGAGCTTCTATTGATGAGGAAAACTCTAATTCAATAGTCTCCTCTTTCCATTTTACTTTAGAAAAAAGACTTGTTAAAATCTCTATAATATTATCAAGTGTGAGATATTTTAGTGAAATATCAAAATGTTGTTTTATTTCTTCTAAATTTCCTTCTATATACATTGAAAATCCCAACTCATTTGTAGAATGTGCTATTTTTTCTATACTCTTTGAAAAATTTTTCAACCATTGGAAAACAGAGCTAGAAACTGTTGTATCCGTCTTAGGTATATCTATCTCCTCTATATTTCCCAATATAAACTCATCATATCTTACATTTTTTAAATATTTTTCTACATCATATATATCGTTTAATATAACTTTCTTAGGAGAAAACTTTTTTATAAATCTCTTAGTAAAAAGCCCTGTTCCACATCCTATCTCAAAAACATCTCTCTCCTTAGATACTCCCATTTCATCTAAAAACTCCACTAGAGTATCTGCTACTGATTTTTGAATGTGAGCATTCTCATCATATGTATCAAATTTTTTTTCAAAATTCATATTACTTCACTCCAAGCTTTTATAAACTCAAAGGGATAGTGCCCCATATCTAATTCTCTGTATTTTATTCCACTCTCTTCACAATATTTTTTTTGCCTTGAGGCAGGAACAATTTTATCTCTTATTCCTATTATTATCTCAGTAAAAATATTTTCAAGAGCTCTATAACCATTTTTAAAGTATTCCAATTCCTCTAATATCTTTTTAAACTCTTTTTTAGGATTTTTAAACTCTTCACTTATTTCCATATTTTTATAAAATTTGATTAAAGACTCTGGAGTTAATGTAGAAAGAGTAAACTCAAAAATCTTTGGTGTTATTCCAAATTTACCTATTATCTCTCCATTTCCGTTGATAGCAACTATCTTTTTAACCTTTGAAAAATTTTTAATTTCTCTATTTGCTAGCACCCATTTAGTTAGATAATAACTCCCAAAGGACCAACCTACTAAAAATATATCCTCATATTCACTAAAATACTCCTCTAAATTATCTAATTTATATGGAAAATTTATGACTTTTATCTCTGTATCTTTTGGCAACTCCACTTTCTCTATTACACTGCTGTCCATTCCCCAACCATTAAAAAATAGTATCAATCTCATACTTTAACTCCTCTACAAATTTTTCTATCTCTTCAAAAGTAATATATGGATTTAATCCTATTCTAAATCTTGCTGTTCCCTTAGGTACTGTTGGCTCCTTCACAGGATATAAAAGATACCCTCTCTCTTTCATATTCTGACTTATCTTTCCAATTCTTTCGTTATCTCCTATAATTATACTTATTATATGAGTAGTAGATGTAGTCTCTATTCCTCTTTCTTTTAACAATTTTAAAGTATGATTTTTTAAAAGTTCTAATTTCACTCTTCTCTCATCAAACTCTTCCATTTTACCTAGAATAAAAAGATTCCAAGAACTATTTACTGGAGGTAGTGCAGTTGAAAATATAAACTTTCTACTTTTATTTATTATATAGTTTTTAAGATATCCCTCACAAATTACCATAGCTCCCATAGAACCTCCACCTTTTCCAAGAGGAATTACTAAAAAATCTATCTCACTGACAAGCTTTAAGTTATAAGCTATACCATAACCATAAACTCCATAGGAATGAGCCTCATCTAACATTAAAGAAAAATTGTATTTTCTTTTTAATTCCACTAATTTTTCAATATCAGCTATATCTCCATCCATACTATAAACGCTTTCAGAAATAACTAAAATATCTTCATATCTATCTGAATATTTTTGTAAAAGTTTCTCTAATCCCACCATATCCAAATGCTTATATCTTAAAAATTCAGCTCCACTATTGACTATTCCATCATATATACTAGCATGATTTAACCTATCTGTAAGTATTAAAGTATTTTTATCACAAAAAGTTTCTATAAGAGATGAATTAGCATCAAAACCAGAATTAAACATTATACAAGGTTTACCATATATCTCTTTTGCTCTTTTTTCAAGCTCCATTATCTCACTATATGAACCATCTATAAGTCTTGATGAGCTTGAAGAAAGTTTAGGTCTATACCCTTTATAAAACTCCTCTTTAAGAGTTACATCATTGGCTATTCCTAAATAATCATTAGATGATAGATTTAAAAGTTTTTCATCCTGCTCTCTCAATACTCTATAATTTTTTATCTCCTGTAATTTTTCTAATTCCTCTAATATTTTCTCTTTTTTCATAAGTCTCCCCTGAAAATTTTTTATTTATCTTTATTTCTTCTATCTATATACTCATCTATAGACTCTTTACAAATCTCTAGCATCTTATCTATCTCTTCTTTTGTAATTATATATGGCGGCATAAAATAGATTACATTTCCTAATGGTCTAAGTAGTGCTCCCTTTTTTAAAGCTATCTTGTAGATTTCATAACCTGCTCTCTCTTCACTTGGAAAAAGCTCCTTATTATCTCTATCTTTTACAAACTCAAGAGCTCCTATCATTCCTATCTGCCTATATTCTCCTATGTATGGATGTCCTTCAAATACCTCTTGAGCTTTTTTTCTAAGATACTCTCCCTTTTCTTCTATCATCTCTAAGATATTTTCCTCTCTAAATATTCTCAATACCTCTAAAGCTATTCTACATCCTATTGGGTTTCCAGAGTATGTATGAGAGTGTAGAAAAGATTTTCCTTCAAGATAGTCAGCGTAAAAACTATCATATATCTCTTGAGTAATTCCTATTATTGCCATTGGATAGTATCCAGCTGTAAGTCCCTTAGACATACACATAATATCTGGACTCACTCCAGCGTGTTCCATAGCAAACATCTTTCCTGTTCTGCCAAATCCAACAGCTATCTCATCTGCTATTAAATGGATACCATATTTTTTAGTAATCTCTCTCAACTTTTTTATATATATGGGAGAATAGATTTTCATTCCTGCTGCTCCTTGTACCACTGGCTCTATTATTACAGCAGCTATCTCACCTCTATTTTCCTCTATTAATTTTTCCATTCTTTCAAAGCACTGAGCTTCACAAGTAGAATAATTCTTTCCATATGGACATCTAAAGCACTCTGGTTTATCAGCTTTTAATCCCTCTTTTATAAGAGGTCTATATGTTTTAGTAAATATATCTACATCTCCTACTCCTAGTGCTCCTACTGTTTCTCCATGATAAGCATTACTTAGAGATATAAATTTTGTTCTTTTAGGATTTCCACTTTGTTGATGATATTGAAAACTAAGTTTCAAAGCCATCTCTATACTAGATGAACCATTATCAGCAAAAAGAAATTTTTCTATCCCTTTTGGTACTACCTTTATTAACTCTTCAGCTAACTCTATCGCTGCTTCATGGGAAAAATTGACAAATAGTACATGCTCTAATTTATCTATTTGCTCCTTTATTACTCTATTAATTCTAGGATTACAGTGCCCAAAAAGATTTACCCACCAGCTTCCTACACAATCCATATATCTATTTCCAAACTCATCTTCTAAATATAATCCTTCAGCTTTTTTTATAATCATTGGTGGTAATTTCTCATAATCTTTCATCTGTGAACATGGGTGAAAGATATATTTTAAATCTTTTTCTTGTAAGCTGCTTAATTTACTCATCTATTTTACCTCTATTCCTAAAAATTTTTCTAACTCTTTCTCTGGTATAGTTCTTTCTCCCTCTCTTATAATTAGACTATTTTTTATTCCACTTAGTTTTAAAACTATATCTATATTATCCTTTTCAAAATAATCTCTTTCAAAGTCATTAGTTACCTTATTAAAAACCAATCCTTGTATCTCTATTTCTAGCTTTTTCAACATCTCTATTGTAAGCATAGAGTGATTAATAGCTCCCACTCTACTACTACATACTAATATTACAGGTAATTCCATTTTTTTTATCAAATCAAAGATATAGAATTTATCTCTAATAAGGGGAACATATAGTCCTCCAGCTCCCTCTACTACCATATACTTATATCTCGCTTTTAAATTTTCCCAATCTTTCATTATATTTTCTATATCTATCTCTGTATTCTCTAATTCACTAGCTAAATGTGGTGATACTTCTGCTTCTAAAGTATAAGTTACCATCTTGTCATCATACTCTACTTCTGCCATAGAACATACAAAATCTACATCTGGTGCTACTAATTTTCCATCTTTTCTTGTACAACCACTCTGTACTGGCTTATAGTATCCTCCATCTCTATCCTTTATTCCTTTGTATAGTAGTGAGCTCACATAGGTTTTTCCTATTCCTGTATCTGTTCCTATTACAAAAAATCCCTTATTTAATTTCATATCCATTTCTCCTTACCATAGCCTTATCGCTCTCTATAGTAGTTCCAGTAGTTGTTAAAAAGTTTCCTGTAAGAGCAGAATTAATTCCAGACTTTATTCCTTTTTCTTGTAATTCTCCAAGTTTTATTCTTCCACCAGCGTATCTTAAATATGCCTCTGGTAAAATAAATCTATATATAGCTATCATTTTTAGAATCTCTCTTGGCTCTAATGGTTTATTATTTTCTAAAGGAGTCCCAGGTATTGGCATTAAAATATTAATAGGTATAGAGAATACTCCTAACTTTTGCAGCTCAAAAGCCATTTTTATTCTATCCTCTTCACTTTCTCCAAGCCCCCATATTCCTCCACTACATACTTGTAATCCTACTTCTTGAGCTAGTTTTATAGTTTTTATTCTCTCATCATAAGTATGAGTAGTACAGATATTTCCATAAAACTCTCTTGAACTTTCTAAATTATGATGATAAGTCTTTACTCCAGCTTTAAAAAGTTTTTCTAAAGCTTTTTTATCTGATATTCCATGAGAAGCACAAAGAGAAAGATTTGTATTTTCTTTTAAATAGTTATATATTTCTGCTAATCTATCACTCTCTTCACTATCTCCATTAAGACCTCTTCCACTTGTTACCAAAGAGTATCTATTAGCTCCCTCTATCTCTACTTTTTTAGCTTCATCTAAAGCTTTTTCTTTAGATATTAGAGGATATACTTCTACTCCTGTTTTAAAATGAGCTGATTGAGCACAATATTTACAATCTTCACTACACTTTCCAGATTTAGCATTAGTTATTGTACATAAGTCAAAAATGTTCCCACAAAATTTTTCTCTTATTTCATCTGCTGAGTTACATAACTCCTCAAATATATTTTTTTCATCAACAGAGATCGAGCATAATCTTTTAGCATCTTCAAAAGTTATTCTCTCTTTCTTCAATACTTTATTTTTTAATTTTTTTATAAAATCCTTCATATTTCCTCCTTTATTTTCTTATAAAAAAAAGCACACCTATTCAGATGTGCTCAGTCTCAAAAGTGGTGCCTAGAGCCGGAATCGAACCGGCACGGTAACTAAATACCACAGGATTTTAAGTCCTGTGCGTCTACCTGTTCCGCCATCCAGGCAAAATACTTACTACAACAGGAGTATTCTACTATATTTTTCTTCTTTTGTCAATAATATTATATTTGATATTTAATTTTTCCTTTAACTATTGTCATATTAACTGAATAATCTGAATTTAATACTACTATGTCAGCATCTTTTTCCTCTTGTAAAATACCGGCATTCAATCCAAATTCTTTTGCTGCATTTGTACTTGTCATTTTTACAGCATCAAAAATACTATATCCTAACTCTATTACATGTTTAAATGCCTTATCTAAAGTAAGTACGCTTCCAGCAAGAGAGTCATTACTTACAAGTCTAGCTTGTCCATCTTTTACATATACATCTAATTCTCCAAGTTTATAGTTTCCAGCAGGTAATCCAGTAGCACACATAGCATCTGTTATACAAACTACTTTGTCCACTCCTTTAGCTTTTATTAATAATCTTACAGCTTCTGGATGAACATGAATTTTATCAAAAATTATCTCTGCGTTAATATTATCATTTACCATTACAGCTCCAGCTACCCCTGGTTCTCTATGTGTAAATCCTTTCATTCCATTGAAAGTATGAGTTGCATGACTTATTCCAGCTTTCACAGCACTTTGCACCTCTTCAAAAGATATTCCAGAGTGTCCCACTGAAACTACTACCCCATTTTCTTTTAGATATTTTATAGATTCTAGTGCTCCCTCACCTTTAGCAGCCATAGAGAATAGTTTTACTAGTCCAGGTTTAATACTTAAATATTCTTCTATCTCTTCAACTCCAGCAGGTGTTATATATTTATCGTTTTGAGCCCCCTTATATTGAACATCAAAATATGGTCCCTCCATATGTGCTCCAAATATAGTTGCTCCTTCTATATCTTCATTTTGTAATTTTCCTATTTTTTCTAATACCTCTTTTAAAGTCTCTTTAGAACTTGTAAGTGTTGTAGCTAAGAAATTAGTTGTTCCATGTTTTACTATATATTTTGAAATAGTTCTAAGAGCCTCTTCTGTATTATCCATAGCATCTGCTCCCCCAGCTCCATGAATATGCACATCTATAAATCCAGGTACAACATATTTGCCCTGAAGATCAATTCCATCTTTTTCACTTATCACTGTCCCTTCATATATTTTCTTTATTTTTCCATCATTTAATACAATTGCTCCATTAATTATTCTATCTGTCAAAACTATTTTAGCATTCTTCAAAATTATTTTTTCCATAAAACCCTCCCTAAATTTATGAAATAAAAATTCATAGTTAATATTCTTTTATAATATTTTATTACAATTTTAAAATTTTCTCAACATATTTTTTATTTTATACTAATAGAACATATATTTAAAAATATTAATATTTTATGTTATAATTATAGTAATAAAAATTCATTGGAGGTAAATACATGAAAAATATATTGGTTACTGGTGGAGCTGGATATATAGGAAGTCATGCTGTAGCTGAACTTTTAGATTCTGGATATAATGTTATAGTAATTGATTCATTAGAAAATGGATTTATAGAGTTAGTTGATAAAAGAGCCAAATTTTATCAAGGAAATGTTCAAGATAGTAATATTATGGATAAAATATTTGATGAAAATAAAATCGATGCTGTTATGCATTTTGCTGGTTATATAAAGGTTCCAGAAAGTGTAGTTGAGCCAAATAAATATTATTTTAATAATACTTATACAGTAATGTGTCTTATTGAATCTATGAGAAAACATGGAGTTAAAAATATTGTGTTCTCTTCTACTGCTGCTGTTTATGGAGACGTAAAAGAGCCTGAACCTGTAGAAGAAACTCACTCTACTCTCCCAATTAATCCATATGGTATGAGTAAACTTATGTCTGAAAAAATAATTATGGATTGTGCTAAAGCTTATGGATTAAATTACTCTATTTTTAGATACTTCAATGTAGGTGGAGCTCATGAAAAACATAATATAGGACAAAAGGGAGAGGGAATCACTGCCCTTATTCCTCTTATTTTAAAAGCGGCTAAAGGGGATATTCCAAAATTATCTATCTATGGAAATGATTTTGATACTAAAGATGGAACTGGTATAAGAGATTATATTCATGTAGTAGATTTAGTAAGAGCTCATATCCTTTCATTAAATAAATTAGCCGAAAATAAAAGTAATATATATAACTTAGGAAATGGAAATGGTTTTTCTGTACTTGAAATGTTAAATGCTGCTAAAGAGGTTACTAAAATAGATATTCCAGCAGAGATAACTGGTAGAAGAGCTGGAGACCCTCCTTGTGTTATAGCTTCTAGTAAAAAAGCTGTAGCTGAACTTAATTGGAAACCAGTTTACACTGATGTAAAAGATATTATTAGAACTGCTTGGGAATGGAATTTAAGAAATAAGTAATATAAAATGGAGGCTAAGCCTCCATTTTTAATAGTTCTCTGGGAACATTATTCTCTCTACACCTTCTATAATAATATGAAGTATCATCATATGTATCTCTTGAATTCTATCTGAAGTTTTTCCAGGAATTATAAACTCATAGTCACACATTCCCTTAAGTTTTCCACCATCTTTTCCTAATAGGACGCAAGTTTTCATTCCAAGTTTTTTAGCAGCTTCTACTGCCTTTATAACATTTGGTGAGTTTCCACTTGTAGAGATACCAAAAAACATATCTCCCTCTTTTCCATAGGCTTCTACTCCTCTAGAAAAAATATAGTCAAATCCATAGTCATTTCCTACACAAGTTATATGTGATGAATCTGAAATAGCTATAGCAGGTAATGCCTTTCTATCTCCTCTAAATCTTCCTGTAAACTCCTCAGCAAAATGTAGAGCATCACAATTACTTCCACCGTTTCCACAAATCAAAACTTTATTTCCCTTTGTAAAAACATCAGCTAACTCTTTTGCTACTTTTTCTGTTTCCCTTCTCTCTTCTTCCTCTTTTATAAAATTTTCTAAAAGAGCAAGTTCTATTTTATACGATTCTAATAAATTCATAAACACCTCCTAGTATTGAATTTTATAGTCTTGTATAAAGTTAATAAATTTAATTATTTGAATTAAACTTTTCTTATCTTTTGTGATAACTACTTGGTATCCATCTTTTACATCACTGACTTTATATATTATCTTAAACTCTCCCTTTTCAATCTCTTTATGTACAGAATAATAAGGTAAAATAACATTTCCTATCTCTTCTCTTACCATTCCCTTTATTATCTCTAAACTCCCATTTACATTTATTTTACTATTAAATGTAACTTTATATTTATCTTCAATAGCCGCTATTGCTTCATTATTATTTGGAATATTTCTTCTTGTAATAAGTGGATCTTGTGCTACACTTTCCATATTATGATACTCTTTTGTACTTATTAAGACATAAGGCATCTTTTCTATTGTTATAATCTCTAAATTAGGATCATTTATATGCTCTTCATCTATAATTAAAATATCTAGATCTCCCTCTTTCAAAAGTTTTAATAACCAATTCTTATCTCCTATAGTTAACTCATACTCTATTTCTTCATGTACTTTTGAAAATCCCTTCATCAATCTTGGAATAAGAGGCTCTCCTATTACGGAAGTGGCTCCTACTGAGATTTTTGCTCTATCTAAATCTATTATTCTTGATATTTCTTTCTCAGCCCTTTTCACTTTATCGAAAATATCTTCTGCCATCTTGTATAGAGCTTCTCCTGTATAAGTTAACTTTATCTTTTTCGAGCTTCTGTCAAACAGTTTTGCATTCAATATTTCTTCAAACTTTTTTACTTGAATAGATACCGCTGATTGATTTATATATAATTTACTTGCAGCCTTTGTAAAACTTTTCTCCTTAGCTACTTCATAAAATATTTTTAAATAATGTAAATCCAAAACCACCAACTCCCCTAGATTAAAAAATTGTATATAGTTAATATGATTATATCACATATTTTATCACAAATTTTTCCTAATGTATAATTTTTATTAAAACTTTATACTATTTTTTATAATTTCATTAATTTCTTATATTATATTAAAATACTTTAACGCCTTTATTACCCCATCATCATCTACCGAGGTAGTCACATAATCAGCTATTTTTTTTACATCTTCATTAGCATTTCCCATAGCAATACCTATCCCTGCTGCTATAAGCATTGTCTTATCATTTCCTCCATCACCAAAAGCCATTACCTCATCTTTTTTGTAACCATAATATTCTATTATTTTTTCAATAGCCACATGTTTTCCTCCACCAGCTGGTATTACATCTATAAAAGTAGGACTCCATCTTGTAGCTTCACAATTAGGCAAAACTTTCATAATTTCTTCTTCAAATTCCACAGGAACATATGGATTCAACTGAAATACTTTTCCCTCTTTTGCTCTTTCTATATCTTCAATTGGAGGTAAGGGAACATTTACACTTTTTAAAAGATTTACTACTACATCATCTATATAATTTATATAAGTATCTTTATCTTCCACAAAGGCACAAGGAAATTTATTTTCCTTCATAAATTCTAATAAAGATACTATATCTTCTTTACAGATACTATTTTCATATATAGTTTCTCCAGTCTTTGTAAAGCAATATTGTCCATTTAAAGTTACAAATCCATCAAAATCTATCTCACCTACATTATTTCCTACAGTCAAAATTGACGGATGTCTTCCTGTTGCCACAAATACCTTTATGCCTTTTGTTTGCAATATTTTTATAGCCTCTAACGTACTATTAGGAACTCTATGAGTTTTAAAACTAACTAATGTGCCATCTATATCAAAAAATACAGCCTTTATCATAATACCCTCCCATTTATTAAAAGAAAAAGGGCAGTTGCAACTTCATTGCAACAGTCCCTTTTATCTAACTCTCTACTGAAAGTTCTTCAAATTCTCAGTTAATTTATCCATTTTATCTTGATACTCTTTTTGAATTCTTCTTTCTCTTTCTAAAATATGAGCTGGAGCTTTAGAAGTAAATCTTTCATCAGCTAATTTAGCATTTACTTTATCTAAATCCTTTTGAACTTTTTCTATTTGCTCAGTTATCTTTTTAATCTCAGCTTCTACATTTAAAAGTCCTGTAAGTATCATATATACTTCTGAATTTCCAGTTACTCTAAATCCACTTTGCTCTGGCTTAGTTACATCTTTACCATAAGTCATTTCCTCTATCTTAGCTAACTTAGTAATAAATAGATAGTTGTCTTCTAAAGTTTTTAACTCATTTTCATCAGAAGTTTTTATAACTACTTTTACCTCTTTAGCTGGAGATATTCCCATTTCAGCTTTAATATTTCTTAGAGAAGAGATTACTCCTTGAATATATTTAAAAGAGTTTACTACTTCTGGTTTAATTTGAGCTTCATCTACAACTGGGAATTGAGATAACATTATAGTCTCTCCCTCTACTTTTATCTTTTGCCAAATCTCTTCAGTTATAAATGGCATGAATGGGTGTAGAAGTTTTAGTCCTGCTTCTAATACTGTCCATAATACATATTGAGCTGTTGTTTTAGATTTTTTTCCAGACTCTTCATTATTGTATAATCTTACTTTTGCAAGCTCTACATACCAGTCACAGAAATCTCCTCTTAAAAATTCATATACAGCTTTAGCAGCATCATCAAGTAGGAATTTATCAAGACAATCATGTACCTCTTTAGTAGTTTCATTTAATTTTGAGAATATCCACTCATCCACAAGTTCAAATCTTAACTCATCTTTATTTACAGATTTTACATAAAACCCTTCTAGGTTCATGATAACAAATCTAGCCACGTTCCAAATTTTATTTCCAAAGTTTCTTCCCATCTCTAAAAGTTTTTCAGAGAAGTGAACATCTTGTCCTTGAGAAGTGTTGTAAAGCATAGAGAATCTTATAGCATCTGCTCCATACTCTTCAATTAAATTTAATGGGTCTGGAGAATTTCCAAGAGATTTTGACATCTTTCTTCCTATCTCATCTCTTACGATTCCATGGAAGAATACATTTTTAAATGGTATCTCTTTCATTTCATATAATCCAAACATTATCATTCTAGCTACCCAGAAGAATATGATATCTGCTCCTGTAACTAGTGTTGAAGTTGGATAGAAAGTTTCTAATTCTTTAGTTTTTTCTGGCCAACCCATAGTTGAGAAAGGCCATAATGCAGATGAAAACCAAGTATCTAGTACATCTTCCTCTTGTACTAATTTTACATCTTTTCCATAGTGAGCTTTTGCTTGAACATACGCTTCCTCTTCTGTCATAGCTACAAACATATGGTTATCTGGTCCATACCAAGCTGGTATTCTATGTCCCCACCATAATTGTCTAGAGATACACCAATCTCTTATATTTTCTAGCCAGTTGAAATAAATTTTTTCCATTCTCTTAGGAATTATTTTTATTTCTCCATTTCTTACCACTTCAAGAGCTTTTTTAGCAAGTGGTTCCATTTTTACAAACCATTGTTTAGAAACTCTTGGCTCAACAACTGTTGAACATCTATAGCAGTGCCCTACATTATGCTTTAAACTTTCTACTTTTACAAGTACTCCATTCTCTTCTAACTCTTTAACTATTGCTTTTCTAGCTTCAAATCTATCCATTCCAGCATACCTAGGATAATCATCTACTACATTTCCCTCTGGAGTAAGCATATTTATAATAGGTAGATCATATTTTTTCCCTAAGTTAAAATCGTTAGGATCATGTGCTGGAGTTATTTTTAAAGCTCCTGTTCCAAATTCCATTTCAACATATTCATCAGCTATTACAGGAATCTCTCTTCCTACTAATGGAAGTATTAATTTTTTACCAACTAAGTGTTTATATCTTTCATCTTCAGGATGTACAGCTACAGCTACGTCAGCAAGCATAGTTTCTGGTCTTGATGTAGCTATTATAATATACTCATCTAAATCTTTTACTGGATATTTTAAGTGCCATAGATTTCCATCTTTTTCAGCATGGTCTACCTCGTCATCAGCTAGAGCTGTTCCACATCTAGGACACCAGTTTACCATATACTCTCCTTGATAGATTAATCCATCATTGTATAGGTCAACAAATATCTTTCTAACAGCTTTAGAAAGTCCTTCATCCATAGTAAATCTCTCTCTATCCCAATCAAGAGAAGCACCTATCTTTCTAAGTTGGTTAGTTATTATTCCACCATATTTTTCTTTCCATTTCCAAGTCTCTTCTAAAAATTTTTCTCTTCCTAAATCCTCTTTCTTTATTCCTTGCTCAGCTAACATTCTCTCAACTTTATTTTGAGTAGCTATACCAGCATGGTCACATCCAGGTACCCAAAGAGTATTTAGACCACACATTCTCTTATATCTTATTAATGTATCTTGTATAGAGTTATCTAGTATATGTCCCATATGAAGTATTCCTGTTATATTTGGAGGAGGTATAACTATTGAATAGCTCTCTTTTCCTTCTTCAATTTTACCAGCAAAATATTTAGAATCTTCCCATATCTTATACCATTTAGACTCTATTTCCTTAGGGGAATATGTCTTATTTAACTCTTCCATCTATGCCTCCTCTTTCATCTCCTTTTTTATTAAAAGGGAATCTATATAATTTAAAATATTCTCTTTTCCTGTATTATTAAGTGATGAGTGGAAAAATACATCGTCATCATAAAATTCAAGCTTTTTTTTTATATCTTTTAAACATTTAGATTTTTCATTATTAGATACTTTATCTATCTTAGTAAAGATTATTTTAAATGGTATATTATGATGATCTAACCAGACAAGCATCTCTATATCTTCTTCACTAGGTATTCTTCTTATATCTAGTAGTACAAATACAAGTTTTTTTCTTGTACTTGTTATATATCTTTCCATTGTTTTTCCCCATTCAGCCTTCATCTCTTTGGGTACCTTAGCAAATCCATATCCAGGTAAATCCACTATATAAAACTCATTATTTACTTTAAAATAATTTATAAGCTGTGTTCTTCCTGGAGTTTTACTCGTCTTTGCTAATTTTTTTCTTCCAGTAATACTATTTATAAGAGAAGATTTCCCAACATTAGAACGACCTACAAAGGCAAATTCCATATTATTGAGTTCAATTGGATAATCTTTCTCATATACTGCAGATTTTACAAATTCAGCTTGTTTTATCCTCATATTTTATCACTCTCACTATTTAGCAAAAACTAGCTTCTCTACATCTTCATAAGTAGTAGCAAAATGTATCTTCATCTCTTTTGCTATCTCTGCTGGAATTTCATCTTTATCAATTCTATTATCTTCTGGTAATATTACCTCTCTAATACCAGCTCTGTGAGCTCCTATAACCTTTTCCTTTACTCCACCAATAGCTAAAACTTCTCCTGTAATACTTATCTCTCCAGTCATAGCTATATCTTGTCTTATTTTTCTACCAGTAAGTACAGATATTATTGCAGAAGTTATAGTTATACCAGCAGATGGTCCATCTTTTGGTGTAGCTCCTTCTGGGAAGTGTAAGTGTATAGCTTTTTTCTCAAAGAAATCCTCTTGAAGAGGTTTATATTTATCTATATTAGCTTTTACAAAAGTATAAGCTACCTGTGCTGACTCCTTCATAACATTTCCTAGAGAACCTGTTAGAGATATCTCTCCTTTTCCTGGAATAGCTACTCCTTGTACTTCAAGAGTAACTCCTCCTACTGCTGTCCAAGCAAGTCCATTTACCACTCCTAATTTTGGAACTTTTTCTTTTTGTTTTTCTGGTCTAAACTTAGGTTTTCCTAAGTATTTCTCAAGAGTATTTGTTTTGATAACTATTTTTTTCTTTTTCTCTTCCACAACTTCTCTAGCTACTTTTCTACATAAAGTTATTATCTCCCTTTTTAAATTTCTAACTCCTGCCTCTCTAGTATATTCATCTATAATTTTTAAAATTACATTGTCAGATAAAGAAAGTTCAATATCTTTAAGTCCATTCTCCTCTTTAGCTTGCTTTATTAAATATTTTTTAGCTATATGTAGTTTTTCAAATTCTGTATAAGAAGAGATATTTACTATCTCCATTCTGTCTCTTAAAGGAGCTGATATAGTTCTTAAATCATTTGCCGTTGCTACAAAGAACACTTTTGATAAATCAAAAGGCATATCTATATAGTGGTCTTCAAAATGGCTATTTTGTTCTGGATCTAATACCTCAAGCATAGCAGAAGCTGGATCTCCTTTATAATCATTAGACATTTTATCAATCTCATCAAGTAAAATAACTGGATTTTTAGTTCCTGCTTCTTTTATAGCTTTTATAAGTTTTCCAGGCATAGATCCTATATAAGTTCTTCTATGACCTCTTATTTCAGCTTCATCTCTTACCCCACCAAGTGATACTCTTACAAATTTTCTTCCCATAGCATCTGCTATTGATTTTACAAGAGATGTTTTCCCTATTCCAGGAGGTCCAGCAAAGCAAAGAATACTTCCCTTCATATTAGGATTTAATTTTTTCACAGCTAAAAAGTCTAAAACTTTACTTTTAGCATCTTTTAGCCCATAATGATCTCTTTCTAGAATTTCATTAGCCTTTTTTAAATCTACTATATCTTTTGTTACTTTTTCCCATGGTAATTCTATAACTGTTTCAATATAATTTCTAGAAACAGTTGCTTCAGCAGAAAAAGGTGGCATCTTAGATAGTTTTTTCATCTCACTATCTATTTTTGCTTTTACATCCTTAGGAAGTTTTACTTTTTTTACCTTCTCTACCAACTCAAGCATATCATCATCTTGTGAATAATCTCCAAGCTCCTCTTTCATAGCATTTATTTTTTCTTTTATAAAGTAATTTTTTTGCGCTTCATTCATCTTCGCTTTTACTTTATCATCTATTTTTTTCTCTAAAGAAACTATTTCCATCTCTGAAGCTAAAAGCTCTAATATTTTTATTCCTCTTTCAGTAACATCTAAAACTTCTAATAACTCCTGTTTCTTGTCACTTTTTAGTGGAAGATTAGCTGCTATTATGTCCAAAGCATTATTTATATTTTTTATTCCCTTAAGATTTACTAAAAGCTCTGAAGATACTTTTCCAGTAAGTGCTACATACTTTTCAAATATTCCTAAAACTTTTCTATAAACAGCTTCAGCTTCTTTTGTATTTCCTTTTGTAGATTTTAATAAATTATATTCAGCTTTATATATTTCATCTATTACCTCAGTTACGCCTATCTCTACTCTATCTTCAGCTTCTACTAACACTTTTATATTATTGTTTGGCATTTTTACTATTTGCAAAACATTTGCTACAACGCCTATTTTATGCATATCCTTTTCTAAATCTGGTTCCTCTTTAGCAGCATCTTTTTGCATACACAAAATTAGTTTTCCTTTACTATTTACCGCTGCTTCAAGAGTATTTATACTTTTCAATCTACCTACATAAAGAGGGGTCACTATCCCTGGGAATATGACTAAATCCCTAGTAGGTAAAAAATATGTCTTACTCATCAGTCGTCCCTCCATCTATATTTTATTCTATGATAGCTTTACTAGAATCAAGAACAGCTTCTTCTCCTATTATCACTTTATGTATTTTCTTATTTGATGGTACTTCATACATAAGTTCTAACATAGTTTGCTCTATTATAGCTCTAAGAGCTCTAGCACCTATTCTTCTTTCTAATGCTAATTTAGCTATCTTTATCAATGCTTCAGAGGTAAAGTTTAACTCTACTCCTTCTATTTCAAACAATTTTTTATATTGTTTTACTATCGCATTTTTTGGCTCTGTTAAAATTTTAATTAAAGCCTCTTCATCTAAATCTTGAAGTGTAGTTATAATAGGGAGTCTTCCAACTAGCTCTGGTATTATTCCTTGCTTTACTAAATCTTCTGGTAAAACTTTTGCAAATACTTCTCCTATTCTTTCTTCTTTTTCTTTAGATATATCTGCTCCAAAACCAATAACTTTTTTATTGGTTCTAGACTTAATAACTTTTTCAAGTCCTTCAAATGCTCCTCCTACTATAAATAGGATATTGCTTGTATCTATCTCTATAAGCTCTTGGTTAGGATGTTTTCTTCCACCTTGAGGAGGAACTTGTGATTTAGTCCCCTCTATTATTTTTAATAGAGCTTGTTGAACTCCCTCTCCAGAAACATCTCTTGTTATAGATACATTTTCAGATTTTCTAGCTATCTTATCTATTTCATCTATATATATGATTCCTTTTTCTGCAGCTTCAACATCATATTCTGCTGCTTGTAAAAGTCTTACTAATACATTTTCTACGTCGTCTCCTACATATCCAGCTTCTGTTAATGTTGTAGCATCAGCTATTGCAAAAGGAACCTTTAAACTTCTTGCTAAAGTTTGTGCAAGAAGAGTTTTTCCAGAACCAGTTGGTCCTATCAATAATACATTTGATTTCTGCAATTCTACACTATTTTCTTCATTTCTTTCTGCATTATCTAAAATTCTTTTATAATGATTATAAACAGCTACAGCAAGAATTTTTTTTGTCTCATCCTGTCCTATTACATATTCATCTAATTTCTTTTTTATCTCCTTTGGTGTAAGCAAAGTTTCTTTTGATAACTCAGCTGGTAAAGCACTCTTTGTATGCTCCTTTGATAATTCTAATATATCATAACAACTTTCTATACATTTATCACATATAAGTGCTCCATCTATTCCACTAAACAGTTTTGAAACTTCATTTTCACCACTTCCGCAGAAAGAACATCTAGCTCTTTTACTCATATTTCCTCTCCTTTCTACTTCTTAAATACTTGATCAATAAGTCCATATTTTACAGCTTCTTGAGCTGACATATAGTTATCTCTTTCAGTATCTTTTAAAATCTCATTAATACTTTTTCCAGTAGCATTAGCTAAGATTTGAGATAGCATCTCCTTCATTCTCAAAATCTCCTTAGCTTGTATTTCTATATCAGTAGCCTGTCCTCTAGCCCCTCCTAATGGTTGATGAATCATTATTCTTGAATGCTCTAGTGCAAATCTTTTTCCCTTTGCTCCAGCAGATAAAAGCAATGCTCCCATACTTGCAGCTTGTCCTATACATACTGTTTGTATATCAGGTTTGATATAATTCATTGTATCATATATAGCCATTCCAGCAGTTACTACTCCACCAGGACTATTTATGTACATAATTATATCTTTTTCTGGATCTTCAGCTTCTAGAAATAAAAGCTGAGCTACTATTGCATTAGCAACATTATCGTCTATCTCTGTACCTAAAAATATTATTCTATCTTTTAAAAGTCTTGAATATATATCGTAGGCTCTTTCTGACCTACCATCATTTTCTATAACAGTTGGATTATACATATCTACCTCCTTAAATAAATAATTCAATAATAATATTAATTACTCTTCAATTATTTACTTAAAAACTCCATATTCTTTTAATGGTATAGGAAGCAGTTCTCTGCTTCCTATTTTTTAATTACTATTTTGCATTACTAACTATTACATCAATAGCTTTTTGCATTAAGCACTCACCTTGAACTGTCATTTTGAAATTGTCATAGTTTTTGTGCTTGTTTAACTCTTCTTCCAATTTAGCTAAATCCATTCCATACATTTTAGCTATTTCAGTCATTTTTTCTTTTATTTCATCTTCAGAAACTTCTATTCCTTCAGCTCTAGCTATAGCCTCTAGTATTACATCAGCTTTAGCTTTTGCAGCTGCCATTGGAGCTATTTGTGCTTCTAATTTAGCTCTATCCATACCTGTCATTTGCATGTACATATCAAATCCTATTCCTTGAGCTGCTAATTGTTGCTCCATCTCAGCTAATCTAGCTCTTACTTCATTAGCTATCATAGATACTGGTATCTCTACACTACTTGTGGAAGAAACTTTATCTAATAATTTTCCAATGTACTGATTTTTTACCCTTTCTTCTTCTCTAGCTTTTATTTTTTCTTCTGTTTTAGCTTTCATATCTTCAACATTTTCAAATCCAAACTCTTTTGCCAATTCATCATTTAATTCAGGAGTTATTAATTTTTTAATACTATTTACTTTTACTTTAAATACAGCAGGTTTTCCAGCTAAATTAGCTGCATGGTACTCAGTAGGGAAAGTTACATTTACTTCTCCTTCTTGTCCAGCTTCATATCCTACTAATTGCTCTTCAAAAGTATCTATAAACATTTTTGAACCTAATTTTAAAACATGAGAATCAGCTTTTCCACCTTCGAAAGCTACACCATCAACAAATCCTTCAAAAGCTAAATCTACTGTATCTCCCATTTGAGCTTTATATCCTGCTTCTGTTTCCTCTAGTTTAGATTTACTATTTACCATCATTGTAATTTCAGCATCTAATTTTTCTGGAGTCATTTCAAAAATTTCTTTTTCAACTTCTAATCCTTTATACTCTCCTAATGTTACTTCTGGATATACATCTACATTAAATACAACATCGAACTCTTCTCCTAAGTTAGCTTTTACATTATTAATATAGCTAATAGGCATAATATTTTCAGCTTTTATAACTTCCTCATAATATTTATGTAATACTTTATCAGTTACCTCTTCTTTTACTGCATCTTTGAATTGAGCTTCTACAGTATTTACAGGTACATGTCCCTTTCTAAATCCTGGCACTTCCACTTTTTTAGCTAATTCCTTTAAAATAGCCTCTTTTATAGGCTTTACTTCTTCAGCAGTAAGACAAATCTTAATCTCCACTGCAGAGTTTGCAACTTTTTTTAATTCGTGTTTCATTGTTCCTCCTTAATTTTTTTAGTAAAAATTTCATAGAAATCATCTTTTATTTTTATATCCTTAATTCTTATTTGGATAATTTCTTCACCTTTATATATTACTTTCTCTGGATAGTAAACTATATCAAATTTCTGTATCTTAGGTTCTATATCATTTATTTTATGTCCCATATCAAAAGCTACCATATGATAACTCTTCCCATTTTTTTTTATAACTCCATTAAAATGTCTATCATTTACCCCAAATTTTCTAATATATTCAAAAGCTAAATTTCTATCTATGAAAAGAGAGTATGGATTATCAAGACCAAATGGCGCTAAGCACTTCATGGCCTCAAATAATTCATTATCCACTTTTTCAATAGGAAGCTCCATATCTATTTTAAGGATTTTTTGTTCCTGTTCCATCTTTATTTCATCTATATTTTCTTTAAACATTCTCTCAATCTCTTTTAGATTTTCCTGTTTTACTATAAAACCAGAAGCTAAATCATGTCCACCAAAACGTACAAGCTTATCCTTCATAGTCTGGAAAATATTAAATATGCTGACACCTCTCACACTCCTACAAGAAGCCTTCCCTATGTTATCTCTTAAAGCCACTAAAGCTATTGGCATATTATACTTTACACTAAGTCTAGATGAAACTACACCTATAACTCCTGGATGCCATTTTCTTGAATATAAAAATGCACATTTAGTATTCTTTCTATCCATCTTTTTTATTTTTAAGTCTGCTTCATCATATATAGTTTTTTCTAATTCTCTTCTTTTTTTATTAGCTTTTTTCATCTCTTCGATAATATTATATATTTCAAATTCATCATTTTTTAAAAAAAAGTCTGCCCCCATTTTAGATATTCCTATTCTACCTAAAGAATTAATAAGAGGAGAAATAAAATAGCTAACGTCTGTAGTATTTATCTCTTTATTTTGAAATTTCAAATATTTTAGAAGATACATAAGCCCTTTTACCTTTGTTCTACTTAAAATTTTCAATCCCTCTTTTATTATTATTCTATTTTCATCTACCATAGGAACTACATCAGCAACTGTACCTATCATCACTATATCCATATATTGATATAATTTTTCCATATCAGCATTTAATTTCTTATAAACACCTTGTGCTACCTTCAAGGCAACACCAGCTCCAGATAAATATTTAAATTCATATGTATCACTTAATTTAGGATTTAATAATAATAATTCATCGTCCTCTTTATCTTTAGTTGATTTATGATGATCAGTAACAATTACATCCATTCCTAAACTCTCAGCATACCTTACATCTTCTATAGAGTTTACTCCAGTATCTACAGTTATTACCAACTTACATTCTCTTTTTTTCATGAAGTCTATAGCCTTTTTATCTAAGCCATACCCTTCCTCCATTCTATTAGGGATGTAATAATCTACCTCTATTCCTATTTCACTAAATACTTTAACCAAAAAAACTGCTGCTGTAATACCATCAACATCATAATCACCATAAATAAATATTTTCTCTTTTTTTGCTCTTTTTACTAATATCTTCTCTACCACACTATTCATTTTTTCAAATTTAAAAGGGTCTCTAAAATCTGAAATTTTAGGATCTATAAACTTATCAACACTTTCTTCATCTATAAAACCTCTATTTAATAATAAAGTAGTCAGCAGTTTATTTTTTTTCCATTCTATAGCCTTCATATCAATTAGAGATTGGGGTAATGGATTATATTCCCATTTCGTCATATCTTTATCCTTTTAAATCGTTTAAAAGTTTTGATATTTTTATTGCATGCTCAATTGAGTCATCTAGTTTCACCCTTATCTCTGGTATATATCTTATCTCTATTTCTTCAGCTACTCTTTTTCTTAAATACCCTTTTATCTGATTAAGCCCTTCTAATATTTCCTTTTTATCTACAGCTTTTTCTTCATTTATTTGTCCAGGCATAATACTAAAATACACATCTGCAAACTTTAAATCTTCAGTAACCTTTATATTTGTCACTGAAACCAATCCTTTTATTTTTGGATTTTTTACTTCTTGAAATAGAACTTGAGATATCACTCTACTCATCTCTTTTTCTATTCCAGCTAATCTTTGTCTCTTCATAAAATAAGCACTCCTTTATCACTAGATTATTTTAGAGTTCTTTTTATTTCTTGCATTTCAAAAGCTTCTACTATATCTCCTTCTTTGATATCATTGAAGTTCTCTATTCCAAGTCCACATTCTTGACCTGTCACTACCTCTTTTACATCATCTTTAAATCTTTTAAGCGATGCAAGTTTTCCTTCATACATCACAATACCATTTCTAAGAATTCTAACATTAGCATCATTTCTTACCTTACCATCTACAACTACACATCCAGCAACATTTCCAACCTTTGAAACTTTAAAAACTTTTTTGATCTCTATTCTTCCTAAATACACTTCTTTATACTCTGGATCTAACATACCTGTTAATGCTTTTTCTATATCTTCAGTTATATGATAAATTATATTTGAAGTTCTAATTTCAACTCCATTAGCTTCAGCTTCTTTTATCGCTTTAGTTGTAGGCCTCACATTAAATCCAATAATAATTGCATTTGATACTTCAGCAAGTTTCACATCACTTTCTGTAATTGCTCCAGAAGCTGCTTGAATAATATTTACAGCTACTTCACTTGTCGATAATTTTAATAATGACTCCCTCAGTGCATCAACAGAACCCCTCGAATCTGCTCTTAATACAAGATTTAACTCTTTTACATTTTCATGATCAAACTGCTCTGATAAAGATTCTAAAGTTATAGTCTTCTTACTTGTTTCAGCTAATTTTCTCTCTTTTGCTACCTCTTCCACAATTCTTTTTGCATGCTGTTCATTTTGAATTACATACATAGTATCTCCAGCTTGAGGCACTTGTGTAAATCCTATTATCTCTGCTGGTTGTGAAAGTTCTACTTTTTCAACTCTCTCCCCTTTATCATTTATCAACGCTCTTACTTTACCATAAGTTTCTCCAGCTACTATAACATCTCCTATTTTTAAAGTTCCTTCTTGAACTAAAATATCTGCTATTGGTCCTACTTTAGGGTCAAGTCTTGACTCTAGCACAACTCCTTTAGCTCTTTTCTTAGGATTTGCTTTCAATTCTAATATTTCAGCTGTAATAAGTATTGTATCTAACAAGTCATCTAAATGTAATTTTTGCTTAGCAGACACCTCTACAAATTCAGTATCTCCACCCCATTCTACTGAAACAAGTCCATGCTCCATTAACTCCTGCTTTACTCTCATTGGATTAGCTTCTGGTTTATCTATTTTATTTACAGCTACAATTATTGGTACATTTGCTGCTTTAGCATGTGATAATGCTTCAATTGTCTGTGGCATTACTCCATCATCTGCAGCTACAACTAATATAGCTATATCAGTTACTTGAGCTCCCCTAGCTCTCATATCTGTAAAAGCTTCATGTCCCGGAGTATCTACAAATGTTATCTTTTTACCACTTTTTATTATTTGATAAGCTCCTATCTTTTGTGTAATTCCTCCAGCTTCTCCCTCTACTACATTACTCGCTCTAATAGCATCCAGTAAAGAAGTTTTTCCATGATCAACATGTCCCATTATTGTTATAACAGGAGGTCTTTCTTTTAAATCCTCATCCTTATCTTCTACTTCAAGAGCAAATTTTTCTCCAAACTCTAACTCAATCTCTTCCTCTTGTTCCACTAAAACATCGTAATCCATTGCTATTTCTTCAACTGTATCTATTGATAGTGGACTATTTATCGTCAACATTTGCCCTTTTAAGAAAAGCTTTTTAATTATCTCAGAACTAGATATTCCTAATCTTTCAGCAAAGTCACCAAGAGTGATCTCTCCTCTTATTTTTATTATTTTCATTCCATCTTCTTCAATAGTTTCAGAACCTACAGTTTCAACAGTTTTCATTACAAAATCTGTTCTTCTTCCTTTTTTCTTCTTATTTTTTTTATTTCTTTCTTCATCATTTCCATCAAAAGATACTTTTTTATTATTATTCTTTTTACTCTTTTTACCTTTTTTTGAAGTGATTTCTTCTTCAAAAATTTCATCTTCCTCTAAAAGTTTTTTATTCAAAGCTACTCCTTTTTCTTCTACAATCTCTTTTGGGGCAGTTATATCTTCAAAATATTTCCTTACCCTCTCTACATCTTCAACACTCAATCCAGATAAATTTTTTAAATTTTCTGCAGTTTCTAATTTTATCTCATCTCTTAGTAAATTTAAAAAATCTTTACTATTCATTCCATACTCTTTTGCTAACTCATGTACTCTCTTTTTCATTGAAATACCTCCTAAATTTAGGTTATTCTATGAGTCCACGGGCCATCTTCTTACTTTTCACAGCAATTACACTGACTTCTCCTTTTCCAAAGATTTCACCAAGTTGATTCTTATTACCAAAATATACATACTTTATATTTAATTCCTTCGCTTTTGCTAGAAGTTTTCTCTCATTTTTTTCACTTATATCTTCTGCAAGAACAAAAAAATGTATGTGTTCAATATCTTCTAAAACCATATTCACTCCAAAAGATAAAGCCTGTGAGTTCTTCATTGCCTTCAAAATATTTAAATAGTCCTTTTCACTTTTTTTTAATAGATTTAACATTTTCATTAAATCATCTGTACTCATCTTTATTTTTTTATGCTTTGTTAATCTTTTTAAACATTCATGGGATTTACAAATATAATATCCTCTACTTTGAGCTTTTTGTTTTTCATCAAAACTATACTTATCTTCAGTTAATTTTACAATTCTAAAAAGTTCTTTTTTCTCTACTTTTTTTCTACAAACAAGACAAGTCCTCTCATGGATAATAGTAGTGTTCAATTTACTCTCCCTCTTCTACTCTATCTAAAGTTTTTATATCTACTCTCATTCCAGTCAATTTTGCTGCAAGCCTTGCATTTTGTCCATTTTTACCTATAGCAAGTGAAAGCTGTGAATTATCAACTATTACTCTAGCTGTATTTTCTTCTTCCACTACCTCTACGCTTATCACTTTAGCTGGACTTAAAACTGCTGAAACGAACTCTTCAACTGATTCTTTCCAAATAACTATATCTATTTTCTCTCCGTTTAACTCGTTAACTATATTCTTTATTCTAAGTCCTTTTTGCCCAATACATGCTCCAACAGTATCTATATTAGAATCCGTAGAGTATACAGCAACTTTAGCCCTTGATCCAGCCTCTCTAGCAACTGCTTTTATTTCTATAAGTCCAGATGTAATCTCTGGAATCTCTAATTCAAAAAGTTTTCTTAATAAGCCTTCATGCTTTCTAGAAATAATTATTTTAGGAAATTTATTTGTTTTTTCTACCTCTGCTAGATAAACTTTTATTCTTTCTCCAACTCTATAGGTATCAGCTGGTGATTGTTCTACTGGTGGAAGAATAGCTTCTATTCCATCAAACTCTATAAATATATTCTTTCTCTCATCTATTCTTCTAATAATACCATTTATAATATCATGCTCTCTCACTTTAAATCTATCATAAACATACTCTCTTTCAGCTTCTCTCACTTTTTGAATAACTATCTGTTTTCCATTTTGAATAGCATTCCTTCTAAATTCTTCACAATTCACTTCTATCTTTATAGTATCTCCAATCTTGACTCTCTTTTTTATCTCTAATGCATCATCATAAGCTATTTCTACAGCTGCATCATATAAATCTTCAGTAGGTACAACAGTCTTTATTTCATAGATTTTTACATCTCCAGTCTCTCTGTCAATTTCTACTTCTACATTTTCCTCCTCTCCATAGTTCTTCTTATAAGCAGCTAATAAAGCCTGCTCAACGGTTGAAAGAAGGTTCTCTTTACTTATACCTTTTTCCTTTTCTAGTTCATCCAAAGCCTCTAAAAATATTTTAGCGTCTTTACTTTTCATTGATTTCCCTCCTGAAACTTTATCTTAAATTTCATCAAATTCATATACAATATTTGCTTTTCTTATTTCTGAAAAAGGAATTTCCATAACTTTTTCCTCTTCTACTTCTAGAAGAATTCTATTTTCTTTACAATCAACTATAACTCCTTCAAAATTTTTTTTATCTTCAATCTTATGTTTTAAGGCTACTCTTATTTTTTCTCCTTTAAACCTCACATAATCATTTAATTTTTTTAATGGTCTTTCTATTCCTGGTGAAGATATCTCTAAAAAAAATCTTTGTTCAATTAATCTATCTATATCTTCATCAACTTTACCACTTATAGTCGCACACTCTTCTAATGTAATATCTCCATTTAAGTTTTCTACATATACTCTCACATACCAATATCCACCATCTTGTATATACTCTACATCTACAAGAGATAATCCCATTTCTTCAACAACAGGTGTCACTATTTTTTCTATTTTTTCGACTATTTTTTGTTGGTTATCTATCTTCTCCACCAAGTTTCACCTCTTTTCCAAATTTTTACTACTAAAGAGGGAGTGGATATAAAAACCCACTCCCTCTAAAACTAGCATACTACTTTATTTTAAGTATTATATCATATGTCTAAAAAAAAATCAATTATTACTCAAAATAAATTTACCTTTATTTTTAATACTCCAAGTAATATATTTTAAAAAAATATTGACTTTTTTAATAAAAAGGTGTATTCTTATCACATAGATTTATGTTTTATTTCCTATGGAGGCAGGTTATGAAGTTTTATATTTTCGAATTTACTGCACAACTTAATAATAATAATAATATGTCGAGGTTTGGACTCTAAGTAGTATATTCTACTTGTGGTACAAATCTTTTTCGAGTTTAATTGATTTGTACCCGACCTTGTTTATAAACCATTCGGGTACAACCGAATGGTTTTTTTTATTAAAATAATCTTAAAGGAGTGATAATATATGAAAAAAAATTATGATTGCAAGCTAGATTTATTTGAAACTGAAGTAGCTATAAAAAAGGTAAAGGATTTTTTTGAAAGAGCTTTAGCTTATGAATTAAATCTTACAAGAGTTTCTGCTCCCCTATATGTCAGAAAATCTTCTGGCTTAAATGATGATCTAAATGGAATAGAAAGACCTGTACAATTTGATACTCATTGGGATAAAAATGAAGAATATCAAATTATACATTCTCTTGCAAAATGGAAAAGAATGGCTTTAAAAAGATATAGATTTCCAGTTCATACTGGACTTTACACTGATATGAATGCTATTAGAAGAGATGAAGATCTAGATAATATCCATTCTATGTATGTTGATCAATGGGATTGGGAACTTATAATTAACAAAGAAGAAAGGACTACAGAAACCCTTAAAAATATCGTAAATAATATTTATAAAGCACTTAGAAAAACTGAAGAATTCATTAATAGAGAATATCCAGTGTTCTCTACAAAACTTCCTAAAAATATTTTTTTCATAACTTCACAGGAACTAGAAGATGCTTATCCTGAACTTACAGCTAAGGAAAGAGAAAACGAAATTTGTAGAATCCATAAAGCTGTATTCATATCTCAAATAGGTAAAACTTTAACTTCTGGAAAAAAACACGATGGAAGAGCTCCAGACTATGACGATTGGGAATTAAATGGAGATATTTTAGTATGGAATCCTATATTAGAGCAAGGCTTTGAACTATCATCTATGGGAATTAGAGTAAGTGAAGAAAGTCTTCAACTTCAATTAAAACTTGATGGCAAAGAAGAAAGAAAAGAACTACCTTTTCATAGATCTCTTATAGCTAAAGAACTTCCATATACAATTGGTGGAGGAATAGGACAATCAAGAATTTGCATGTTTTTTCTAGAAAAATTACATATCGGAGAAGTTCAGGCATCTATATGGCCTGAGGAAATGATAGAAAAGTTTGCTAAATTAGGGGCATATTTTCTTTAATCTTTTTGTCTCTTTAAAATTTATTTATTAAAATATAATTGAATAAATTTGTTGACTTTTTTAGTCCTAATATGATATACTATCCTAAATAACCATCAAGAGAGATTGAGGGACTGGCCCTATGACATCTCAGCAACCTGCTTTTCTAGTGTGGTGCTAACTCCTGTACAGATGGATGAAAAGATTGAATCTGAATTGTAAATCCTTCATCTCTCTAAGTGAAGGATTTTTTTATTGATAATTTCATTGAATTTTTAGGAGGATAATTAAAAATGAAAAATTTAACTTACTTTACATCTGAATTTGTGTCACCTGGACATCCTGATAAAGTCTCTGACCAAATATCTGATGCAGTATTAGATGCTTGCCTTGCTGATGACCCTAATTCTAGAGTTGCTTGTGAAGTCTTCTGTACTACTGGACAAGTCATTGTTGGTGGTGAAATCACTACTTCTACTTATATTGATATCCAAGATATTGTTAGAACTAAAATTGATGAGATTGGATACAAAGAAGGAATGGGATTTGACTCTAACTGTGGAGTACTTAATGCTATTCATGCTCAATCACCTGACATTGCTATGGGTGTTGATGTTGGTGGTGCTGGTGATCAAGGAATAATGTTTGGTGGCGCTGTAAAAGAAACTCCTGAACTTATGCCACTTGCTTTAGTTTTAGCTAGAGAAATTTTAGTTAAATTAACTAAAATGACTAGAAGTAAAGAATTAACTTGGGCTAGACCTGATGCTAAAGCTCAAGTAACTTTGGCTTATGATGAAAATGGAAAGATTGATCATGTTGATACAATCGTATTATCTGTACAGCACAACCCTGATGTAACTCAAGATCAAATAAAAGCTGATGTTAAAGAAAGAGTAATAAAACCAGTACTCGAAGCATATAACTTAAATCCAACTGATGTTAAAAAATATCATATCAATCCAACTGGAAGATTTGTTATAGGTGGACCGCATGGAGATACAGGACTTACTGGAAGAAAAATCATAGTAGATACTTATGGTGGATACTTCAGACATGGTGGAGGAGCATTTTCAGGAAAAGATCCATCAAAAGTAGATAGATCAGCAGCTTATGCAGCAAGATGGGTAGCTAAAAATATAGTAGCAGCAGATTTAGCAGACAAATGTGAAGTACAACTATCTTATGCAATAGGAGTAGTAGAACCTACATCAGTAAAAGTAGATACATTTGGAACAGGAAAAGTAAGCGAGATAGAGCTTGCTGAAGCTGTTAAAAAAGTATTTGATTTAACACCAAGAGGAATAGAAAAATCATTAGAATTAAGAAGTGGAAAATTCAAATATCAAGATTTAGCAGCATTTGGACATATAGGAAGAACAGATTTAGATATTCCATGGGAAAAAACAAATAAAATAAAAGAGTTAAAAACTATATTGAATAAATAAAAATTTAATAAGATAATAACGTAAAACTCTTGATCAAGTACTACATCTAAAATTTTAAATATCTAAGATTTTAGATGTAATTTTTTTATAATCAAATTTATTAAGAAAGTACTTTAAACTTTCATAATAAGTTGTATAAAAAAATATTGACTTTTTCTTTAATGTAAAGTATATTAAATTGTCATAAAAAATATTTGTAATAGAGGAGTTGATAAGAGCGAAATGAAAAAGAGACAAGTATCCCTTTCTTGTGCATTGTTACCAATAATATTTCTGGTAGCGATACTTTTTTACTCAGTACAAATAGCTCAATTAGAAGTACACATACCAATATTTATTTCTGCTATATTTGCAGGGTTTGTTGCATTAATAAGCAAATATGCTACTTGGGATGAACTAGAAGATGGTATTGTAGAAACAATAAAAATGTCTATGAGAGCCATTCTTATCCTTATGATAATAGGAATGGTTATAGGAAGTTGGATTTTATCAGGGATAGTTCCATCCATGATATACTATGGTTTAAAAATTATTAATCCCTTAGTATTTTTACCAATTACAGTTATAATATGTTCAATAGTATCTCTTTCTACAGGAAGCTCATGGAGTACAGCTTCAACAGTTGGAATTGCTTTAGTAGGGATAGGAGAGGGTCTAGGCTTACCTCGTCCTGTAATAGCAGGAGCGATAATATCTGGAGCGTATTTCGGAGATAAACTTTCTCCAATGTCTGATACAACAACATTAGCACCAGCTATGGCAGGAGCTACATTATTTGACCATATTAAGCACATGCTTTATTCAACTGTACCCGCTTATATATTTACATTAATTGGATTCATCGTATTGGGAATAAAACACAGCTCAGACGGAGAGGTTGATACTGCTCAAGTAAATGAAATATTGAATGCTCTATCTAATTCATTTAATATTAATCCATTTCTTCTATTAATTCCTATATTTGTAATTGGAATGGTAGTTATGAAAGTTCCTGCCATTCCTGGATTATTTATAGGTTCTATAATAGGAGGAATTGCTGCCATACTTTTTCAAGGAGCTTCTTTAAAAGACGCTCTATACTCTTTACACTATGGCTTTAGTGGAAGTACAGGAAACTCTATGGTAGACGAATTATTAAATAGAGGTGGAATGAATTCCATGATGTGGACTGTTTCTATCATTCTATGCGCAATGACCTTTGGCGGAATAATGGAAAAATCTGGAATGTTAGGAAGAATAGCCCAAGAAATATTAAAATTTGCTAATACAACAGGTAAATTAATTTTAGCAACATTATTGACACCTATGTTTATCAATTCAGTAGCTGGAGATCAGTATCTTTCAATAGTTATTCCTGGAAGAATGTTTAAAGAAAGTTATGAGAAGAGAGGACTTGCTCCTAAAAATCTTTCAAGAGCCTTAGAAGATTCAGGAACAATGACATCAGCCCTTATCCCTTGGAATACATGTGGAGCCTTTATGATGGGAGCTTTAGGAGTAGGAGCTTGGGTATATGTTCCATATTGTTTATTCAATATAATTTCACCACTGATCTCTGCTTTTTATGGTTTTACAGGATTTACAATAGAAAAAAAATAAAAACAAAGAAGAAAATTTTCCTCTTCATAGCTCCTTACTATTACGAGTAAAACTTTCTTCTTTTCTTCAACTAATATGGTTTAAAATCTACTATAAATAAGATTTCAAAACTTCGACTTTTCCTTTTAAAACTGTTTTTAATCCAGCTGGAATGAAATATGTATCTCCTTTTTTTATAGAGTAAGAATTACTATCACAAATAATCTCTCCCTCTCCGTCCAATATTGAAAGAATTTTAAAATTTTTATTTGTTTCATCTTCAAATTTTCCATCTATTAGATATTTATCTACATTAAAATATTGTCCTCTTACTAATTCCTCTTTTAGTGCACCTACTAATGAAATTTTTTGTCTATTTTCAGAAGTTGTAACTTGAATATCTCCTTCAAAATCTATTACATCTAAAGCTTTATCTATATGTAAATCTCTTAATTTCCCATCTACTAATCTATCAAAATCATAAATTCTATAAGTTGTATCTGAATTTTGTTGAACTTCACAAATTAAAATAGAACCCTCTAAAGTTGCATGAACTACTCCAGGTAATAGATTTATAAAATCTCCTTTTTTTACTTTTATAGTATTAAATAAATCTGTAAAATCTTTTTTTTCAACTTTTTCTTTAAAAATTTCTTTTGTTATTCCTTCTTTTATTCCTAAAATAAGTGTAGCATCTTCGCTAGCTTCCATTACATACCAACACTCACTTTTTCCAAATTCTCCCTCTACTCTAAGAGCATACTCATCACTCGGATGAACTTGAACTGATAATCTATCATTTATATCTAAATATTTTATAAGTAATGGAAACTCTCCTTTAAATCTTTCAACTATCTCTTCACCTAATATTTCTCCTTTATTTTGTTCTATAACTTCAATTAAACTTTTTCCTGTATATTCCCCATTTTCTATATATGATAACCCACCTTTATGAGAACTTACTTCCCAAGATTCTCCATATAACTCAGTATCTGGAAGCTCCATATTTAAGACCGTATTAAATTTTCTTCCACCCCATACTTTTTTTACTAATGTTTTCTTAAATTTTAATGGATACATTTTTACCCTCCTTGATATTTCATTTTTACTAATATATTTTACAATTTATTCTAATTTTTTACTAGCAAGTTTTTTATTTAAGCATTACATTTTTCTATTTTCTATGTTAGAATATTAACTGAGGTGAGATTATGGAAATAACTATTAAAAGCTGGGGAGTTAGCAAAAAAAATGAAAAAATTTTAATGTATACTCTTAAAAATAAATTTATGGAAATTGAGATTATAAATTATGGAGGAGTTCTTAGAAGAATATCTACTCCTAATAAGGAAGGAATTTTAGAAAATGTAGTACTAAACTTGCCTTCGATAAAAGATTATGAGGAAAGGTCGCCTTACTTTGGTTCACTTATTGGTAGAAACGCTGGAAGAATTAGTAATGGAACTTTTTCATTAAATGGAGAAACTTACACATTAGCTAAAAATAACGGAAATAATAATCTTCATGGTGGAATAGATAATTTTGGACATAAAGTATGGAATGTTGAGGAAATTAAAGGTGAAGATTTTATTGGTCTTAAACTTTCTTTAGAAAGTCCACATATGGAAGAAGGATTTCCTGGAAATGTCAAAGTTGAAGTTAAGTATATTTTAAAAGGAAATGAGTTATCTCTAGAATATTATGGAACTAGTGATAGACCAACATATCTTAACTTAACTAACCACACATATTTTAATCTTAGTGGAGATTTCAAAAGAGATATTACTGATGAATATCTTCAACTAGATTGTGATGAATTTATAGCAGTAGATGAGGCTACTCTCCCTGTTGAAATAAAATCTGTAACTAATACAGCTTTTGATTTTAGAAATTCAACTCTTTTAAAAGATTTTTTATACTCTGATGATGAGCAAATTAAAATTGTAAATCAAGGTCTTGACCATCCTTTTATCTTAAGACATAGCAGAGAAAATGTTATTTCTCTTGAAGATAAAATTTCTGGTAGAACTTTAGAAGTAGTTACAAATCAACCAGCTGTAGTCATTTATACAGGAAATTATTTACATGAAATTGGAAAATTAAATGAAGAAATAGAGTGTAAGAAACACATGGGAATCTGCTTTGAAACTCAAAACTATGCTGATGCTTTAAGATTTTTACCTGATAAAGCATTTATTACTACTCCTGATTCTCCTTACATTCAGAAAACAAAATTTATTTTTAATATAAAATAAAAATAAATTGACAAAAATTACTTATATTCCTATAATATGGATTATTATATAAGTAGTTTTTTTATTTTATTTGGGAGGATTTTATGTCTGATATTCTTTTATATGTTTTCATCATTTTAGTTGGTTTTACTATCTCTAAAAAAAATTTAATTCCAGATTTAATCTTAAAAAAAATAGCACACTTTCAAAATATCTCACTATTTATTCTTTTAGGATTTATGGGTTATAAAATTGGAGCTGATAAAAAGCTGATACGTTCTCTTCCTACTATTGGATTACAAGCTTTTAGTATTGCCGCTGTCTCTATTTTATTTAGTGTTGCTTTAACTTATCTATTCTATAAAAGAAGAGGTGGTAAATAATGTTAGGGATTACAATTTCTATTTTTATAGGAGTTTTGAGTGGTTTATTTCTCAAATCTACATTTTTGTTAACTACTATAGATGTCTTTATAAAATTAGGACTTTGTTTACTCTTATTTTTTGTCGGAATAGATATTGGTAACTATAAAAATTTAACTAAAAGTCTTAGAAAAATTAAAAAGAAAGTTATCTTTCTTCCTATTGTTACAATCTTTGGTTCTCTATTAGGTGGTCTTATAGCCTCTTCATTTTTGAGTCTCTCTTTTCCAGAAACAATAGCAATAAGTTCTGGTATGGGTTGGTACTCTTTCTCAGCAATTGAACTTGCCAAAATAGATGCTAACCTTGGAGCTATCGCCTTTTTATCTAATGTTTTTAGAGAACTTTTAGCAATTTTATTCATACCTATTATTGCTAAATACTTAGGTGGATATGAAGCTATAAGTTGTGCTGGTGCTCCTGCTATGGACTCATTACTTCCATTTATAAATAGAAACACACCAGCTAATATGGCTATTGTTTCTTTTTACTCTGGACTTATAATCACTCTTGTGATTCCTGTACTTCTACCTTTTTTAATCTCTATATTCAAACTTGCATAATTTAAAATGGGACTATTGCAATAAAACTTGCAATACCCCATTTATTTTTTAATCTATATCTATTTCTAAGTCCTTGTAGTAGTATTTTAAATCTCTTTCCCCTATCTCTCTCAAAACCCTACATGGATTTCCTACTGCTACTACATTCTCTGGGATATCTTTCGTAACAACACTTCCAGCTCCAATAACACTATTCTTACCTATTTTTACACCTGGTAATATTATTGAGCCTCCACCTATCCAAACATTATCTCCTATATATACTGGTACATTAAATTGAGCTTGTCTTTTACGAATGTCTGGTCTTACAGGATGAGTTCCTGTATCTATTATTACATTTGGACCTATTAATACATTATTTCCTATATAAATATCTGTATCATCTACTAAAGTTAAGTTAAAATTTGCATAGACATCATTTCCTAAATGAGTATTTCTTCCCCAATTAGCATGAAGAGGAGGTTCTATATAACAATTATTTCCTACCTCTGCTAATAACTTTTTCATAAATTCCATTCTTTTTTCCATCTCACTAGGTCTAGTCATATTAAAATCATATAATAAATCCAAACATTCTAATTGCTCTTTCATTAATTTCTCATCATTACTATAATATAACTTTCTATTTTTCATTCTCTCTCTTATATCCATATATTTCCTCCTAATCATAAATAGAGGTTGGCTTTTGAAACCAACCTCTTAGTCATTATAACATATTATTTTTCAGTATTTGCTATACTTTTTTCATATTTATTGTACTTCCATAAAGCCCAACCTAAAAATACTACTACTCCTCCTACATTATATATCAATGTCAATACTATATTTTGTCCTTCTGGGAATATCGCAGCAACAAAAGCTATAGAGAATATAACCAATAACATTCCTGTTACAGCTAATCCAAATGTTCTGCTTCCCATTCTAAAACTTCTTTCTAAATGATCTTTATGAAGTCTCAAATTGAAGTAAGCTAACATAATAAATAATGGTGGCATTAAAGCTGTAGCTGCTGTCATATTTATAATTATCCCTAATAGTTGGTTAATATCTTTTACTCCAAAGCAAGGAATTAATAATAGTGGAATTACTATAAAGAATTGTATCCAAGTTGCTCTTACTGGTATTCCATGTTCATTTAATTTTACTGTTTCTTTTCCAAAGATTCCTTCAGGAATTTCTGAGAAGAATACTTTTACTGGGGCTGATGTCCAAATCATTAGAGCTCCTAAAGCTGATGACAACATTACTAATCCTATAAAATGGTATATAAATTTAGCACTTATTCCAAAATGTGTTCCTAATCCTGCAAATACTTGAAAAATTCCAGATGTATATGTCAATTCCTCACGTGGAGTAAATACATTTACAAATAATGAACCTAGTGAGTATAGTGCTCCAATTGTCAATCCAGCTAAAATTATTGTTCTAACGAAAGCTTTTGAACCACCTTTTAAGTCATTAATATAAACTCCAATTGATTCAGAACCACCAGCTGCAAAGAATATCCATGCCATTGTTCCCATAAATTTCCAGTTTAAGTTAGGTGTTACTCTCTCCATTGTTATTGGAGTAACAGGTTCTACTCCCCCCAATAATGCTCCTCCACATAGTACAATAAAGATTATTGAAGTAGCCAACATCAACGAACTTCCAATACTTGTAATATGTCCTATCCAACTTGCTCCTTTTGTTGACACCCAAGTCGAAATAGTAAAAATTATAATTGAAAGTATTGATACAGTTACTGGTGAGAAAACATATTCATAACCAAAGAATGTATATGAAGCATAAACTAATATACTTGGTAGTAGTGATGTAAAGTAGAATAAGTTAACAAACCAATATGAATAAGCAGCTAGGAAAGCCCATTTAGGTCCTAATGATGATTTTACCCATTGATATACCCCAGATTCAGAATCTTTATTCAAGCTTACAAATTCAGCTATTATAAATACAAATGGTGTGAAATAAAATAGTGTCGCGAATAAAAATCCAGTAGCTGAAGCCATTCCTATCTCTATATTATTATTTACAACGTTTCTGAAGTTAAAAACTGCCGCTATTGTCATTGATAACAGTGCAAATTTACCAATTCTCGCTCTTTCAGACATTTTCATTCCTCCTAATTATTTATTTAAGAAATAATTATCTTCAACAGTAACTCTGATAATTACTTTTTTAGCATTTCCAGAACATTTTACTGCCTCATTAATTTCAACAATAATCATTTCTCCTTGCTTCATATCTAATTTTTTACCATTTCCAGTAAAAAATTCTCTGTCTGTTTCATCAGAATATTTTTCTACTAACTCTAATTCTGATTTAGGAGCTATCTCTATCTCTTCTCCTCCTTCTAAATAGTAGAATATATCCATATATCTTCTATGACCACAAAATTTGTCTTCAGCTTTAGATTCAGTTATCATATACGCTAAAGAGTCTCCAATGCTGTAATATACATTTTCTTGAATATTTGGAATATTATTGATTGCTTCTGCACATCTTATCCATTTTTTTCCTGTTCTAAATATACTTTTAAATTCATCAAATGAGTTTAATTTTAACATCGTTTATCCCCCTAACTATTAGTATTCAAATTTTGAAAGAGTAACTTCGTTATTATTCCATTTATCAAATGGTAACATAGTAAAGCTATATTCAAAATCTCTAAAGTATACTCTATAACTATCTAAAACTTCAGAACCCCAAGAGTTTGAACCTAATCCTAAAACTTTATGGTCTATGTTTAGTGTTATATAATCTGCTTCAACTAATTTATCTGTGTGTGTAGCTTCATGAATATTCTCTTGAGTATAATTCCATGCACTAAAGTTTATTGCATCTTTAGCGATTACAAAAATTCCTTTTCCATAGTGATTTGTTAATGAGAACCATCTTGTATCTTGTCTATTACCATTATCTTGTGGATAAGGATAATTAAAGAACATTCCATCTACAGTATTTTTATATACTCCTATGATATTTGATTTACAAGAATCTTGATAATTTTCTTCTGGTCCTCTTCCATAGTATTTTACTGTTTGGAAATCTTTATTAATTCCAATTTCAAATCCTATCTTAGGAATTATATCATCATATCCACCATATTTTTTACCAGATAGTTTTACATTAATTTGTCCCTCTTTAGCTATTTCATAAATGTACTCACATCTCATTCCGAAGTCAAATACTGGTGGAGCTATTAATGAATTAACTTTAACTAAAACTTTTCCTTCTTCTTTTATAACTTCCATAGCTCTGAAGTGTTCTTGCATAATTTGTAAATGATTTGGATGCCATAAATCATCATATTCTTGCTCATGATTATCAATCACAGGTTTAAAGAAATTAATTTTTGGAGCTCTTCCTATTATTTCTTCACCATTATCTATCCATGAAACAAGTTGTCCATTTACTTTTGAGAAAGTTACTTGGAAAGTTGATCCAATAATTTTATATTCTAATCTATCCTCTATAACTTCTAATTCAGTTGCATTATAATTTTCGTATTTAGCTTCTACAAATTTTCTATCATGTATTTTGAATTGATAAACTCCAATTTCATAATTTTCTGGTGCATAAAGTGTTTTACTATCTTTTTTAACTTTAAAGTTTACAAATAATTCCCTATTATCTTCTGGAATATCTACAACTATTTCTGATTTTCCCTCTGGATTTAATCCTGTTATCTTATATAGTTTCTCAGTTAAAACTTCATCTTCAGCTACTACTTGTGCATGAATTGTAATATCATCTAAATTTGAGAACCAGTATCTATTCTCTACTTCATATCTTCCTACTTCTTTCTCTCTAATTTTAACTGGTGATATTACTTGTTTATATTCTACTAATCCTTGTGTAGGAGTTTGGTCAGATAATAACATTCCATCCATACAGAAGTTATTATTATTTGGATAGTCTCCAAAATCTCCTCCATATCTATAAACTTTCTTATCTTTTATAGTCTTATCTAATACTCCATGGTCAATCCATTCCCAAATAAAATGTCCTTGTAAACATCTATGTCTATCGAATACATTTTGATACTCTTGAAGTCCTCCAGGTCCATTACCCATTGAGTGAGCATATTCACATATAATTCTTGGTTTTGGATGAGGGTTCTCTCCAAAATGATTCATTATTTGTACTCTTGAATACATAGTACTAATAACATCTACTACTTCAGCATCTCTATCTTCTTCATAATGTACAAGTCTTGTCTCATCTATCTCTTTTGCCTTATGGTACATAGCTCTTATGTTTACTCCATAACCAGACTCATTTCCTAATGACCACATGATTATACTTGGGTGGTTCTTTTGAGCATGAACATGTCTTTCTATTCTATCTACATAAGTTTCTTTCCATTCAATATCATCAGTTATTTTACTGATATTTCCTATGTTAGCAAATCCATGTGACTCTAAGTCAGTTTCTGCCATTACAAATAATCCATAGATATCACATAACTCATAGAATCTTGGATCATTTGGATAGTGAGAAGTTCTTACAGAGTTAACATTGTGTAATTTCATTAACTCAATATCTTTTACTGCTCTATCCATATTGATAGCTCTTCCACTCTCTGGGTCATCATCATGTCTATTTACCCCATGAAGTTTTAAATATTTTCCATTTACATAGAAAATTCCATCTTTTACTTCAATTTCTCTAAATCCTACTCTTTGAGGAATAATCTCTTTTACTTCTCCATTTCCATCAATTAATTCTAATACTAAGTTGTATAGATTTGGATTTTCAGCATCCCATTTCTTAGGTGCTTTAACTTCCTCTTTAATTTTTACCTCTGTTGTAATATCTACATCTATATTTTCTATTCTTCCTCTAAATACTTCAACATCCCCATCTAACAATCTATATTGAAGTGTGTTATTTTTACTTATCTCTCCAGTTACATTTTCTAAAGTAACATCACAAGTAAATGTAGCATCTTCATATTTTTCATCAAACTTAGTTTTTACAAAAAAATCATTTACATGAACTTTTTCTCTTCCTATTAAGTAAATATCTCTTAATATTCCAGCTGTCCACCACATGTCTTGGTCTTCAATATAAGTTGAATCTGCCCATTGTAAAACTTTTACAGAAATTAAGTTTTCTCCTTTTACTAAATATTTAGTAATATCAAATTCAGCTGTTAGTCTACTTCCTTTACTAAATCCTATATAATTTCCGTTTATATATACTTCAAAATAAGTCTCTACTCCATCAAATTTAATTATAACTTGTTTATCTTCCCATCTTTCATTTAAGAAGAAAGTTCTTTGGTATGCTCCTGTAGGATTATCAGTTGGTACAAACGGAACATCTACTGGAAATGGAAACCCTTCATCTGTATATTGTAACTTTCCATAACCTTCCATTTGCCATATGCTTGGAACATTTACTTTTGCCCAATCAGTCATTTTAGAACTATAAAATTCTTCTGGAACTAACATTGGATTCTCATAAAAATTAAAATTCCATTTTCCACTTAATAACATAAATTCATTACTATTTGCTCTTTGATATGTAAGAGCTTTTTTAATAGAACTATAAGAAAAAAAGTATGCTCTTGGAGTCATTCTATTTTCATTTGTTTTTTTAAAATTTTCCCAATTTTTCATTCTTACACCTCTTGTACTTTTAATATTTTTTTTGTTCATTTTTTAAATATTTATCTTATTTTAAGTATATATGTTTTACTACAAAAAGTCAAATAATTTTTACTAAATTTTTACTAAAAATCATTTTGTTATATTTATCATATTTTTATGTTATAATAATGTTATATTACACTTGGAGGATTATTATGGCTACTTTAAAAGAAATTAGTGAAATTACTAAACTTTCACAATCTACTATATCACGTATATTAAATGATGATGTTTCTTTAAATGTCCAAGAAACTACTAAAAAAAGAGTTCTTGAAGTTGCACAACAACTTAATTATAATTTTTCAAAAAAAAATAATAAGAGTACTACTACTTCTACTGTTAAATTTGCTGTAGTTGCTTCATTCTCAGAAAGAGATGAAATTAATGACCCTTATTACCTTTCTATAAAGTATGGTATAAAAAATGAAGCTCAATTACAAAATATAAAGGTTTCCTTTTATTATGAAAATGATATTTCAACAGTTAAAAATGTTAGTGGAATTATTGCTATTGGCTCTCATAGCGACTGTATATTAAAAGAATTTGAAAAAATTACTCCTAATATTTTATTGTTAGATCAAAAAAAACAAAATACCAAATTTGATACCCTAAGCATTGACCTAGAAGAAATTACAAAATCTATTCTTGTATACTTTACTAAATGTGGATTTAAAAAAATTGGGTATATTGGAGCTAGAGATTTTTCTAATACAAAAGATGAGAGAGAAAAAGCATATATAAATTACTGTATTTTAAACAAATTAGAATATCAAAAATACATTTATCTAGGTAATGAATTTTCAAGTAATTCTGGATATGAAACTATGACTAAAATTATTAAAGATAACAATCTTCCTGAAGCTATATTTGTTGCAAATGACTCTTTAGCTATTGGTGTTCTAAAAGCTTGTCATGAAAACAATATTTTAGTTCCTAAACAACTTTCTATTTTTAGTATTAATGATATTCCAGCTGCTGAATTTGTTTATCCATCTCTCTCAACAGTTCATATAAATTCAGAATTTCTAGGTTCTTTTGGATTAAAATTATTATTAGATAGATATAGTACATCACGTGAATTTCCAGTTTTTGTTACTATTCCTTCAACACTTATTCTTAGAGAGAGTTGTAAAAAAATAGAATTCTAATCGTAGGGAATAAAGTTGACAATTTTACTAAGAAATGGTAAGATATTTATGTTAGAAATTTTAAATTTGAGGTGAATAAATATGTCAGTTTTTGAAACTTGGGAAGAAAATTTATATGAATCTACATTCGATACAGTATATGACGCCCTTGTTGATGAGTATAAAAAAGGTCTTATTACTGTTGATGAATTGAAAGTAAATATTGAAGAACAACAGCAAGTTCTTTTAAATGCTTTTTTTGAAGGAGAAACTAAATCGGCTTATTGTAATGCTGTTGTAGATGCCCATCAATTTGTACTTGCTATGATTAAACAAGGTAAACTAACTGTTGAAAACAACTAGGAGGTTATTATGTCTAAAAAGGTTTATGTGCTTTTAGCAGAAGGTTTTGAATTAATTGAAGCTATGACTCCTGTGGATGTTCTTAGAAGAGGTGGAGCTGAAGTTGTTACTGTTTCTATTACTGATAATAGAGAGGTTACTTCAGCACAAAAAGTACCTGTTATTAGCGATACTACTCTTAAAGAAAAAGATATTACAGATGGAGATATGATTATTCTTCCTGGAGGATATCCTGGATATGTTAACCTTGGAGAATCTCAAGAAGTTGGAAAAGTATTAAAATATTATGTTGAAAATAATAAATTTGTTGGAGCTATTTGTGGTGCTCCTACCGTTTTAGCTAAAAATAATGTTTTCTTAGGTAAGGAATTAACTTGTCACTCTTCTGTTGTAGAAGAAATGAAGGGATATAATTACAATGGAAGTAAAGCTTTTACCGATGGAAATCTTATTACTGGAATGGGAGCTGGACTAGCTTTAAATTTTGCTTTTGCACTGGCTGAAAAATTATTAGACAATGAAACTATCCTTAAAGTGAAAAAAGGAATGGAACTTATTTAAAATTAAAAGGAAGAGTTGAGCTTTTAGCTATTCTCTTCCTTTTTTATACTCCAAAGCTAATTTTAATAATTGTTCTTGAGTATTGCATTCTGGATATTCTAGTACTTGATTTAATAAATATTTTAGTACTTCTCCGATATTTTTTCCTTGTTTAAAACCATTTTCTAATAACTCTTTTCCACTTATATTTAAATCTTTTATTGAAATAGGTAACTGCTTTTTTACAATATCTTGATAGATTTTTTCTAATCTCTCTATCTGTTCGAAGTTATAGGGAGGTCTATGAGTTTTTCTATCCGCTTTTAATACCTGAAAATATCTTAACATATCCTCTTTTTCTAATCTATTCATCATCTTTTTTATAAATTTTTCTTCATTGTCTATCCCGTAAACTAGATGATATTGTATAATCCTATATACTTTCTCTATACTATTTTTATCATACCTTAATCTTTCCATTATCTCTTTAGCTATTTCAGCTGAAATTAATTCATGATTATAAAAATGTCCTTTCCCATCTTCTCCTAATGAAAAACATTTAGGCTTTCCTATATCATGAAAAAAAATTGCTAGTCTTGTAATTAAGTCCATATCAGTTTCTTTTAAAGCTTGTAGAATATGCTCATCTACAGTATAGATATGATGAATGTTCCTCTGATTAAATCCTCTACAATCTTTCCATTCAGGAATAATTATCTCCAATATTTTTTTATCAGATAATATTCTTAAAATATTGTAGGCATTTTTTCCAGTTATTATTTTATCAAATTCTTCTCTTATCCTTTCAACTGAAAGGTTTTGTAATAATTCTCTATACTTTGAAATTTCTTCAACATCTTCATCTAAATATTTTAAATCTTTAGTAGCTAAAAATCTAAAGTATCTCAATATTCTAAGTGGGTCTTCCTCTATTCTTTTTTTACATTCTCCTACAAATCTCAAAGTTTTATTCTCTATGTCTTTTTGTGAATCACTATCTCCATAATAAAATTTCTCTCCATCAAAAGCTATTGCATTGATAGTAAAATCACGTCTTTTTAAATCCTCATAAATATTTTCTGTAAACTCTATCTCCTGTTCCTTTCTATCTTTTGGAATCCCTTTATCCTGTCTCATCTTAGCTATCTCATAGTGTGCTCCATCAATTTTTATCTGAATAATCCCAAAATGTTTTCCTATCTCTTTAGGAGAATATTCACTAAAAATATTTAATAACTTCTCATACTCTATATCTGTAACAAAATCACAATCCTTTGGTTCAAGACCTAAAAGAACATCTCTCACATATCCTCCAACAATATATCCTTGTCCATTTTTTTGTAAGATATTTAAGATAAGCCTTATATTTTTATCTAAATACATTTTTACCTCCTATTTTTGATTTCAACTTAAGAAATTTATTAGGAATATAAAAATTCAAGAATGACAAAGATTGAAAAGAATAAATAGAGCAAGTCAGCGAAAATAAACGCTAAAAAACACAACTGTTTGAGACAAAGTCGAGTTTTGTGTTTTTAGTGAATTAAGCCATACTTGCTCTTTATTCTTTGAACGAAAGTCATTCTTGATTTATTTTATTTATTATAACATTTTAAATTAAATTTTAAAAATTATTTATCAAATTTTACTTGAGCTTCGTCAATAATCATATCTAAGAACTCATCAAGTTTCATAGAAGTTTGCTCTTGAGAACCTCTTCTTCTAATATTAACTTCTCTATTTTCAACTTCATTTTTACCAATGATTAATTGAACAGGAACTTTATATTTTCCATTAGCTTCTCTTATCTTGTATCCAATAGATTCTGCTCTATCATCTAGCTCTGCTCTTATTCCTCTCTCTAGTAAAATTCTACAAATTTCCTCAGCATAAGGTTTTGTTTCATCATTAATAGTTAAAACTTTTACTTGAGTAGGTGCTAACCACAATGGGAAAGCTCCAGCATAGTGCTCTATTAAGATTCCTATAAATCTTTCAATAGAACCATAAACAACTCTATGAATCATAACTGGTCTATGTTTCTCTCCATCTTCACCTATGTAGCTTATATCAAATCTTTCTGGTAAGTTGAAGTCTAATTGGATAGTTCCACATTGCCAAGTTCTTCCAATAGCATCTTTAATTTTGAAGTCTAATTTTGGTCCATAAAAAGCTCCATCTCCAGGATTTAATTTATATGGTCTTCCTATCTTATCTAAAGCTGCAGCAAGAGCCGATTCAGCTTTTTCCCAAATCTCATCAGAACCAATAGCTTTTTCTGGTTTTGTAGATAATTCTATATGATACTCAAATCCAAATAACTTACTATAGAATTTATCTATTAAGTTTACTACCCCTATAATTTCATCTTCTATTTGCTCTGGAGTCATAAATATATGTGCATCATCTTGAGTGAAACATCTAACTCTCATAAGTCCATGTAATGCCCCTGAAAATTCATGTCTATGTACAGTTCCTAATTCCCCACATCTGATTGGTAAATCTTTATATGAGTGTAACTGATGTTTATAAGTAATTACTCCACCTGGACAGTTCATTGGTTTGATTGCAAAATCTGTTTCATCTATTGTCGATGTATACATATTTTCTCTGTAATTAAACCAGTGTCCTGAAATTTCCCATAGCTCTCTATTTAACATAATTGGAGTCATAATCTCTGTATATCCAGCAAGAGTATGTTCTTTCTTCCATAAATCAATAAGTGTATTTCTTATCGCCATTCCTTTTGGTAAGAATATTGGAAATCCAGGCCCATAGTCACTTACAAAGAATAAATCTAATTCTTTTCCTAATTTTCTATGATCCCTTTTTTCTGCTTCTTCCAATAAAGTTAAATAATCTTTTAATCTTTTTTCATCAGCAAAAGCAAATCCATATATTCTTTGTAGCATTTTATTATCAGAATTTCCTCTCCAATAAGCTCCTGCTACTGATTTTAATTTGAAAGCTTTTAAATATGAAGTAGATGGTACATGTGGTCCTCTACATAAATCCATGAATTCTCCTTGTTTATAGAAAGACAACATTTCACCTTGAGCTATCTCTTTTATAATTTCTACTTTATATTCTTCCCCTAATTCTTCAAAGTGCTTTATAGCATCTTCTCTAGTCATCATTATTCTTTCAACTTTTTCATTTTCTTTCACAATTTTTCTCATCTCAGCTTCTATCTTAGCTAGATCTTCTTCTGTAAATTGTACTTTTGGATCAAAATCATAATAAAATCCATTTTCAATAGCTGGTCCTATAGCTACTTTTGTTCCTGGAAATAATCTAATTACAGCCTGTGCCATAAGATGGGCAGTAGAATGTCTTATTATCTCTTCTCCCTCTTCTGTTTCTGGAGTTATAAACTCTACTCTAACTTCTACTTCATTTAATACAGTTGACATATCTACTAATTCATCATTTACTCTAGCTGCAATTGCTTTTTTAGCAAGAGAATTACTTACACTTTTAGCTATCGTAAATAAGTTTACCTTTCCTTCAAACTCTTTTGCGTCTCCATCTGGTAATATTACTCTCATCTTTATTCCTCCTTATCATCAATTTTTATTTTTTACTAATCTACTACATCTTCTACTTCTAATCCATCAAACATATAAGTCTGTGGTTTAGTATGCTTTTTGGCATCAGTATCAGCACCAATACCAAATATTGGATTACTTGGGAATGTGAGTAGTGTAAATTGAAGAGCTGCTCTCCATTCATAATCTTTAGCACTTAGAACATATTGTTTTTCAAAAGCTAAAGACCATTGATAGTACCCCATCTCTTTTCCTATCTCTATTCCTAACCCATCAAGTGATGATTTTCTTCTTCTCTCATCATCCTTTATCATATTTGTCAAATCTTCATAAAACTTACCATAGGCTTTTAATGTCCACCCTTCACTAGGCTTTCCTAATTTTGTAACTAGACTAATTTTATGCTCCCTATCAGTTTTAGTCCATTTACTATTTCTCCAATCAGCACTTTCATCGACTTGATAACCAATACCGAATCTATTTTGAGAATAAAAAACTCCTGCTTGTATCTCTTTAAGCGAAGCCCAATAATCACCTGTTCTTTCATATCTAGCTTCATTCCTTTGTAACATCAGATTTACTTTAAAGTTACGTTTATATTCAGCTATATTTGTAAATTCATCATATATATTTCTATTTAATTTAAAATCTACATGATTCCTTTCTCTATTTCTTAGAATATCTCTTACTCTATATATCTCTTGCGGAGTAAGTGAAACGGAATCTTTATCATATTCTATTTCAGCATATTTTTTTAATTCATCATCTGTAAATCTCTTATCTCTATATTCATATCTAAATGATACCACATCAGAGTTCTGACTATTATATGATTTTCCGTCTAAAATTAAATTTTTAGCATTAGGTTCATTATGATTATAAATTTCATAGGTTGCCCTATAATAATTTTCTATCTCATTTCTTCCATCTAAAAAAGAAATTCCATAGATCTGATTTTTTACATCTAATTCTTTTTCAAAAGTAATGTAGTTTTTTCTACTATCTCTACCTTCACTAAAATCTAATCCTAATTTATTATCACCAAAAATATATTCATAAGAATATGTATTTAATCTAATTTTTTCTTTAGCATTATCTATACTTAACCCATTATTATACTTAGGATCTATATTGAAAATTTTTGAATTTATTCCATTATGTTGATATGCTAATTTATGTCCATCTAAGTAATAAGTAACTCCATAGTCTCTAAAAGTATAATAATTATAGTTTTCTCTATTCAATGTCTCATCTGTATACTTTCTATCTTGACCATAATTAAAACTCAAAGATTTATCCCCATCTATTTTAAAATCTAAATTATTTTTTATAACTTCATTATTTAACTCATTAGTAGCTGGATTCTCTGCTCTTTTATAATCTATTGTATAGATAGTTTCAGTATTTCCTATTGTTGTGCTAACTGTATCAACTACTTGATAAATATTATCTTTATTTTTTAATCTTATATACTCAGCACTTCTTCCATCTATTTCATTACCAAAATTTATACTTCCAGAATCATAATCATATTTTTGATAGAATAGAGTTAAATCATTAGCCATAGATAAATCTATATTTCTATTGATATTATCTTCATTATTAAATAGAGTCATAGTATGGTTTAATTTTAATTGAGTTCTTAAAGTTGAGTCCTCTCCACTTACATAATTTCCTTTTCCATTATTACTATATGGATTATATCCCTTACTATACTCATCATATCTTACTCCTCCAAATAGAGCAAGTTCTCCAAAACCATCTAAATCTATCTCATTTCTTTCAACAGTTACCTCATAAAAATCTGATTCATTCACATATTTTCTATATCCATCAACGGTATATATTCCAGTTCTATCCCAGAACTCCTCTTTAGTTTGCCCACTAGCAAATGAGAATTTTGTAGTTTCATCAAAAATATCTACATATCCTCTTTGCTGCTCGAAATCACTATAAATAATATCTTCAAATCTATTATATTGTTTACTTCTATAGTTACCCTTAATTAATTGATTAACCATAGGTACATTCTCAAGTGAGTTTCCTTTATTTTGTTCTTCCCTTTCTTTTAATGTAAGTCTCAATGGATCATTCCCTAAATCCAACTCTTTGATCTCTGAATAGTAATCATACCCTACTTTTACTTTATAATCTCTATAGAAATTATATTCTCCGAAAGATACTCTTAAATCTTTTGTATCAAACCTATTGTACTCTTTTACTGTACTAGGAGAATAATTAGCTCTAAAATTTCTTCCATACATACTTTGATATGTCAATAAATTGTTGAGTTTTGGATCTCGTTCCCAAAGTCCTAATTTTCTAAATCTATCTCCAGTTTTTTCATCGTAAGTAAAGCCCATTTTAGTATCTTTATCTAAAAACTCAAAACCAAAATCTTCAGCTCTTGATTGAGTATCGTTAAAAGTTGACCCTGGATCCATATCATACAGATAATTATAGTAGCCACTAACTCTATAATCAATATTATCTTTTGTCAGTTCTACTTGACTAAATAAATCATTATCTATACTACTTCCGTAAGAGATATCATCAATATCATCATACACCATAAGAGCATATATTTTTTTATCATCAGTAAGTTTTAACTTACTTTTTAAAGTAATATCTTTATTCTCTCCTAAATTTTTCAAATCAGCATCTATACTAAAAAAACTCATAGTATTGGTTAAATTAGGTCTCAATCCTTCCTCTTCAGTTTTTCCAAACTTATTTCCTCTATTTGTATAATCGATTACTATATCATCTAATTTAGGAATCATATTATATGTCGCATTAATAGCATTAAAATATAGTTTTCCTTTGTTTCCATCATATTCATGAGTATAGTTTACTCTATATCTCTTACTTCTTTCCTCATTTGATAAAAGTTGCCCATCAGTAGCATTTTCTCTATCTATTTTCTTTTCTTTTGAATATACTAACCAGTCATCTATGTCCAATTTTATAGTACCAAATCTATCAGTTTTATACCAATTTTCCCATCTTCCTATTAGAAAACCCATCCTATCTGCAAATTTTGGAGCAAATCCTCCTATATATCTATCATCTCTATCACCATATAAAAATCCCCACGTACTATTCCAGCCATAATATTGATCATCTCCCCATTCTGGAAATAATGGTACTGCTGATCCTTGTCTTATATTAGTTCTAAACCATGGAAACCTAAAGGGTAACCTACTTTTATTTTCTACATAAAAATCACTATTTTTTAAAGTGATCTGTTTTTCAGGTTCTATTACTATACTTTTTACTAATAAATGATAACCTGCATTATTAGGATTTCTAGTTTTATTTATATTATAATCAGTTGTTAACCAACCATCATTAATATATATTTTATTATCTTTATACTCTACCCTATCTCCACCGAAATATATTCTGTCATTTGGTTTTTCAGCACTAGTTATTTTTCCTACTTCTAAATATCCAAAGTTATTGTAAAAAGTTCCTTCACTTCCATCTAATGCAACCTCTCCACCCTTTAAAGATTGTAAACTAATATCTCCTTGTTCATTTGAAAAAAGAGTTTGCAATTCATCATTTATATAAGCCTTATTTCTTTCTATATCTCTTTTTAAATTATAAGCTTTTAATTCTAAGTCTCCTTGTTTGAGATTTAATCCATTTTTAGATTTCATAGTATTATTCACTAAATCTATTTCAACCTCATCCGTGCCAGCCAGAATAGAACCTTCATTCTCCTTTTTTAGCTCTACACCTGAGTTAGATATTTCTGTCACTATTGGAACCTTATCTATTCCCAATATAGTTAACGAAACAACCACAAATGCTATTGCCAATCTAATCCTATCTCTCATACTTGCAGTCCTCTCTCCAAACTAAATATTATTAGGTAATTATACCATATTTATATAATAATTTATATATTTTTTTTTACTTTTTCTTAAAAAAAATAAAAACTGACTGAATAGTTTATAGCTAATCAGTCAGTTTTTCTCATCTTAATTCATATAATTTTTCTTTAAGTTCTTCTTTAGATTTTAACCCATTTATTTGGCAAATTTTACTTCCAGAATTCATAAACATTGTAACAGGAACACTTGTTATTCCAAATTTAATAGCCAAATCTGGACTTTTATCCACATTTACCTTAAATATTTTTACTTTTTCTTCTTTTGCTATTGTTTCTAAAATTGGACTCATTATCTTACATGGCCCACACCAATCTGCAATAAAATTCAAAATTACAATCCCTTTCTCATTTCGAATATTTTCAGCAAATGTCATATCATCTAAATCCATCAAAGTATTCAATCCTTCCTCCTAATTTCTGAAAATTCTTAATTTAGTAGTTAGAAATTGTTCATTTATAATTTTACCTTAATTTTCAAAAAAATCAAGCCTTAATTATAAATTTTCATCATAATTTGATTTTTTTTCTCTCCTTCTCTAACTCCCTTTATAACAGATATCGACTTAGACGTATCTCCTATTAAAATTGCTCCTTTCAACACCTCATTTTCAAAGAAAAGTTTTATATATGTATCTCCAGTTTCATTATAATCTTCTACTATCTCCTGGCACTTAACTTCAGATTTTATTTCTCCAATTGAAAGAAGTTGTGTATTCATTCCTTCAAAGCTAAGTGGTTGTATTTGTTCAGTATATACCCTTTCTTCTCCACAAATATTAGCTCCTACCACCTTTCCTTGCTCCATAGCTACTTGCCAAAGACCTACTATTTTAGTATTAAATTCAGCTACATCTCCACAAGCATAAACATCTTTTAGGGATGTTTCCATTCTCTCATTTACTAATATACCTCTATTTATCTTTATCCCTGAAGCCATAGCAAATTCTACATTTGGACAAATTCCAGCACTTATAATAACAAATTCTGCTTGTATCTCTTGTCCATCTTTTAAAAGAATCTTTTCTACTTTTTTATCCCCAACAAATCCTTTAATTTCTACTCCAGTCATAATATTTACCCCTGAAGTTTTTATAATTTTTTCTAATAAAAAGCTCCCCTTTTCGTCTAATTGTCTAGGTAATACTCTTGGCATAACCTCTAATACGGTTACATTAGCTCCAAGATTTTTTAGACCCCAAGCAGCTTCTAATCCAAGAACTCCTCCTCCAATCACTACTACATTTTTACATTTTTTAGCTAATTCTTTTATCTCAAGAGTTTCTTTTAATTCTCTTATTACCCTCACACCATCTAAAGCTTTATTTTCAAATGGTGGAACAAAACATCTTGCTCCAGTAGCTATTACTAACGAATCATATTTTAATTTTTCATTATTAGAAAGAATAACAGCTTTTTCACCATTTAAAATAGATGTAACTTCTTCATTTAACATCACTTTTATATTTCTCTCATCATACCAAGACTGTTTTTTTATCTCCATTCTTTCCATTGGAATATCATTATCTAATATCTCTGTAAGTCTTGTTCTATAGTATGGTAAGTATCCTTCTTTTGAAATGATAGTTATTTTTGCTAATTTATTTTTAGCACTGATAGAATCAGCTACATTTACAGCAGCTACTCCTCCTCCTATTATTACTACATCAATTTCTTTTGCAGTAGAATTTTCTGATACTTCTACTTCTACCAATTCAAAAAGCTCCTGTCCTACTCCACAAACTGGACAAGTTGCTGGTTTTTTATCATAATCAAATAACTCATCACATACTGTACATCTCCATTTTTTCACTAACATTTCCTTCACCTCTTAAATTATCTATTATCTCTTCCCATAACTATTTTAAAATAAATTAATTTCTCTTTAGTCTCTCTTCCCTTTCTCTTTCTGCTTGAGATTTATTTACATAAAATGGCTCTAGTGTATATAGATTATCTTCTTGCATATCAATAGCCATCTGCCCTGCTAAAACACTTCTAGGTATAGAGTTTCCTTTTGAAACTATTTTTGCTTTCTCTCCTAATACCTCTTTTATTATTTTTTCATATGCAATAGCTCCATCTCCACAAAAAATCATATTTTTACCTTCTAACTCTTCTAAAAGATTCCTTAATTCTCCATCTTTATATTCTAAAACTCTTTTTATATCTTCCTTTTTTTCATAAATTGAATAATATACTCTCTCTTTTCTAGCATCTAAAAGTGGAACTATTACCCCTTCTCCACACTCTGTATTTTGAACTAATAAATCTAATTCGTTTATTCCTACAATACTTTTTTTTGTTCCATAACATAGCCCTTTAGCTACAGCTACCCCTATTCTTATTCCTGTAAAAGACCCAGGTCCAACAGTTACAGCCACTCTATCTACATCTTTTATAGAAAGTTTTGTCATCTTAAAAAGATTATCTATCATCTCCATAATAACTGCTGAATGATTTACTTTTACATAAAGATTTAACTCTCCAATAACTCCTATTCTATCATCAAATAGAGAGACGCTTCCTATCTTAGTTGCTGTATCAATAGCTAAAACCAACATACTCTAACATCTCCTTCTCTTTTGCTTCATTTCCTATATATCTCAATTCTACTTCACGAGTATCCTCATCATGATAATTTAGTTTTATCTTTATATACTCCTTTGGTAATTCACTCTCTATTATATTAGCCCACTCTATAAGAAGTATACCATCACTATTTAAATAATCTTCATACCCTACCTCATATACTTCTTCTGCTTCCCCTAGACGATACACATCAAAATGATATAGAGGCAATCTTCCACTTAAATACTCTAATACATAATTAAAAGTTGGACTTTTTATATTTTCAACTATTCCTAACCTTTTAGCAAAGTGTTGAGAGAATGTAGTTTTTCCAGTACCTAAATCTCCTATTAAAGCTATTACTGTATTTTTACAAGAGTAATCAGCTAATTTTTCTGCTAGATTATTCAACTCATCAAATGTGAGAATTTTATTCATTCTCTCCTCCCTCATCATCTTCCTTTTCATTTTTAAATTGTATCTTATTTACTATGTTAGTTGTAGATTTTCCTTCAACATAAGATAAGATTATTACCTCTCCACCATTTTTTTCTACTGTGGCAGTTTCTGGTAATTGCTCTTTTGTATAATCTCCACCTTTTACATGAATAGATGGTTTAATTTTTTCTAAAGTTTCTATTGGTGTTAATTCATCAAAAATAAGAGTAAAGTCTACTGCTTTTAGCCCTGATAACATCTCTGCTCTATCTATTTCATTATTTATAGGTCTAGTTGGTCCTTTCAATTTCCTTACTGACTCATCTGAATTTACTCCAACTATTAAAACATCTCCCTGCTTTTTGGCATCATTTAAATATCTTAAATGTCCCACATGTAAAATATCAAAACACCCATTTGTAAACACTACTTTTTTTCCTTGTAGCTTTAATTCCTCTATCACTCTTGCTGCTGTTTCTCTACTTAAAATCATAATACTCCCCCTCCCATATAAGCAAACTTATCTCCATTTGTATTTTATCATATTTGTATATTTTATTAAATAGAAAATAAACTTATACTCCATATAAATTTATAAATTCATAGATAATTTCTGCAGTAAGCCCCCAGATAGTCTCTCCTTGATAATTATAGAAATATACCTCTCTAGCTCTTCCTAACCAAGAGTTTCCATATCTAGCTGGTAATTTTAATTCACTTGTAGAAAATAATGGTCTATTCTCTAATCCTATTTTCTCAACTCTAGGGTTATTATTTTGAAAAAATTTAATTGGTATCAAAAAAACCTTCTCCACTTCATCAATATTATACTTTAATTCATCTATACTTTTAATATTTAGATATCCTACATATACTTCTATAATTATTCCATTAGGGCTTACTAAACTTCCAAATTTCCCTTTTAATTTTATTTTTTCTCTAGCTATCCCTAACTCTTCAATAGTCTCCCTTATAGCTGTGTATTCAGTTGTAATATCCTCTTTGTCAAATTTCCCTCCTGGAAAAGATATCTCTCCTCCCTGTCTAATATGTAAAGCTCTTTTCTCTAAAATAATATACTCTTTAGCATTTATTTCTACAATAGCTATAAGTACAGCTGAGGTTATATATCTATTTTGCCCTATTATTCTCTTCTCTCCTTGAGCTAATATCTCTGATAACTTATCTCCCATCTTCTCTCCTTTATCTTTATTTTTAATTTTATCACTTATATTAACTAAAGAAAAGAAAAAAGAAGAAAAATTTTTAAGTGCTGTAGTTAATTTTAAAACTTCAGTTCACTCCTTAATTTTTCTTCTTTAAAATCATAATTATTTTTTATTTTTTTCTACCATATTTAAAAAATATCTATGTAATGTTGTATCCTCTGTTAACTCAGGATGAAAAGATATCCCTAACATATTTTTTTCTTTTACAGCTATAATTTTCCCTTCAACTTCTCCTAAGATTTCAACCTCTTCTCCTACTGTTTCTACATATGGAGCTCTTATAAATACCAGCTCTATTTTCTTTTCTATTCCTTTGATGCTTCCTAAATATTTAAAACTTCCTAATTGTCTACCATAACCATTTCTTTTTACAGCTATATCCATTACTCCTAAATGAACTGTATCATCATTAACTAATTTTTTAGCTAGAAGAATTAACCCTGAACAAGTTCCAAATACTGGCATTCCATTTTTTATCTTCTCTTTTAGAGGTTCTAGTAAATCAAACTCTTTCATTAATTTCCCCATAGCAGTACTCTCTCCACCTGGTAAAATTATTCCATCTATCTCTTCAAGTTGAGATTTTTCTTTGATATATATACTTGTAACTCCCAATTTATCCAAAATTTTTTTATGTTCTAAAAAAGCTCCTTGTAAAGCTAAAATTCCTATTTTCATAATTAATAACCTCTATCAGACATTTTTTCTTTCTCTTCTAAGCTATAGACATTTATTCCTACCATAGCTTCTCCTAAATCTTCTGATACCTCTGCTAATATCTTAGGATTATCAAAATTAGTTACTGCCTTTACTATTGCTGCTGCCCTTTTAGCTGGGTCTCCTGATTTAAATATTCCTGACCCTACAAAAACACCATCACAACCTAATTGCATCATTAAAGCTGCATCTGCTGGGGTAGCTACTCCACCAGCAGCAAAGTTAACTACTGGTAACTTTTTATTTTCATAGACATATTTTAATAACTCATATGGAACTCCTAACTCCTTAGCTATATTATATAACTCTGACTCTTCCACTGAACCTATTCTTCTAATCTCTTCATTCATTCTTCTCATATGTTTAACAGCTTCTATTATATCACCAGTTCCAGGTTCCCCCTTAGTTCTTATCATACTTGCTCCCTCTTGTATTCTTCTTAGAGCTTCTCCTAAATTTTTTGCTCCACATACAAATGGAACTTGAAATTTAGTTTTATCTATATGAAATCTATCATCTGCTGGAGTTAATACTTCACTCTCATCTATATAATCAATCTCTAAAGATTCTAATATTTGAGCTTCTACAAAATGTCCAATTCTAACTTTTGCCATAACAGGAATAGAAACAGCTTTTTGAATCTCTTTTATCATCTTAGGGTCTGACATTCTTGCTACTCCACCATTTTTTCTTATATCAGCTGGAACTTTTTCCAAAGCCATTACAGCACAAGCACCTGCTTTTTCAGCTATAATTGCTTCCTCTGGAGTAGTAACATCCATTATTACTCCTCCTTTTAACATCTGTGCTAAATTTTTATTAAGCTCATATCTTGACATAATTATCACCCTTTATTATTTTTTATATTCATATTATAATAAGAGTACCGGTACAATTATATTATTTATAAAAGTATTATTACATATCTTTGTTATAAATTCAATTTTTTCATCTAAAATTGTACCGTAACAATTTTAAAAGGAGAAAAGTAATGAATAATTTAAAACTATTTCCTGGAGATACTCTATATTTAAAACTATATAACTTTTTAAAAAAAGATATTGAAGATAAAAAAATTTTATCTAAACTTCCTAGTATTAGAAAATTAGCAAAGGATTTTAATATAAGTATTTTTACAGTAATAAAAGCTTATGAACTATTAGAGAAAGATGAATATGTTGCTAGTAAAAAAGGGAGTGGTTTTTTTATAAAAAATAATAGGAATCAACATATTTTTTACTCTGAAGATTATATGGCAAATGAAGATTTTAAATATAATTACTTCAATGAAAATTGTACAATTGATTTTTCTTCTGCATCTCCTAAAAGTAATTTTTTCCCCATTGAAATTTTAAAAGATAGTATTAATAAAATATTAGATACCGATGGAGAAAAAGCCTTACTCTATGAAGTTCCACAAGGAAATATCAACTTTAGAAAAACTATTGTTAATAATTTAAAAAGTTTTAATATTTTTACAAACTTAGATAATATTCAAATCATATCAGGAGCACAACAGGGAATTAATCTATTGAGTCAAATTTTAATTCAAAGTGGGGATATTGTTGTTATTGAAAATCCTACATATAAGGGAGCTATAAATAGTTTTTTAAATAGTGGAGCATCTATAAAAAAGATTTCAATTGAAGAGGATGGAATCAATTTAGATGAATTAGAGAGTTTTCTTAAATTTAATAAGATAAAACTTCTCTATACAATACCTATATTTCAAAATCCCACTGGAGTAACTCTATCTGAAAAGAAAAAAATAAAACTTTTAAAATTAGCTGCAAAGTATGACTTTTATATTCTTGAAGATGACAGCAGCTCAGATATATATTTTAATAAAAAAATTTTACCTTTAAAAAATTTTGATAATAATAATCGAGTAATCTATATAAAAAGTTATTCAAAAGTTTTTATGCCTGGTTTTAGACTTGGATTCATGATAACTCCTAACTCTCTTATCAATGAAATTGTTCGAGCTAAATACTCTTCAGATATTTCAACTTCAGGATTAAATCAGAGGGTTTTTCAACATTTTTTAGAAAATAATATTTGGGAAGAGTATACTGAAAAACTTAGAATTCATTTTAAAGAAAAACAACTCTTCCTCATTGAGAAACTTTCAAACATAGATAAAATTTCTTTTTCTAAACCTCAAGGGGGGCTCTCTTTTTGGATAAAACTTCCTAATAATATAACTGGAGAAGCTGTATATTTTAAACTCATTAAACAAGGAGTTAAAATTATTCCAGGAGTTGTTTTTTCCAATGATTTTTCTAACTATATTAGATTAAGCTTTGCTCAATGCTCACTTGAAGATATAGATAGAGGAGTTGAAATACTAAGAAGTACTATTGAGGAATTAAACTCTCTTTAATAATAAAAAAGGGGGGCTTTTGCCCCCAACTCTATAAATTATTTAGTTCCAAATATTCTATCTCCACAATCTCCAAGTCCTGGATAGATATATCCTTCTGCTGTTAATCCTTGGTCAATTTTAGCTGTATATATAGCTACATCAGGATGTTTGTTTAATAATTTTGCTATTCCTTCTGGAGCAGCTACTAAACACATAAATATTATATCCTTTACTCCACTATTTTTTAAATAGTCAATAGCATATACAGCTGAACCACCAGTAGCTAACATTGGGTCTACAACTATTACCTTTCTAGATGTAATATCTACAGGAAGTTTACAATAGTAATATACCGGTTCTAAAGTTTCTTCATTTCTATATACACCTATATGTCCAACTTTAGCAGTAGGCATAAGGTCTAATATACCATCTGTCATTCCAAGTCCTGCTCTTAAGATGGGAACAATAGCTAGTCTATCTTGTAACTCACACCCTATTGTTGTCATAAGTGGGGTTGTAACTTCTTTATCTTGTAATTTCAAATTTTTTGTTGCCTCATATGTCATAAGTTTTGCTATCTCATTTAAGTTTTCCCTAAATGATTTAGTATCTGTTTCTATGCTTCTCATAATCGTCAACTTATGCTGAATTAATGGATGATTTATCTCTATTACTGCCATTATTTCCTCCTATAAATATTTATTCTATTACCATTATACTACAATTTTAAAAAAAGAAAAAACAAATATTTTAATCTAAATATATTTTATAGAAAAAAAGCAGGATACTTATACCCTGCTTTCTTATTTTTAAACTATTTTCCAAAGCTGTACTTCTTATTGAATTTATCAACTCTTCCAGCTGCATCAATAAACTTAGCCTTTCCAGTATAAAATGGATGGCACTTTGAGCATACAGCTACCTTAAGTTCACTTCCTCTAGCATAAGTTGATCTTGTTTCGAATTTTTCTCCACAAGTACACTCAACAGTTACAACATTATATTGTGGATGAATTCCGTTTTTCATATCTTCACCTTCCTACAAAAACTTTTCTTAATATCGGAATTATTTTACCATAATTCTTAGATTTGTGCAACTATTTTTTAATATCTTTTAAAAATATTTGTAAATTTCTATTTTATGAGGTAATATATCCTTATAAAGAAATCTTAGGAGGGAAGTTGTGACAAAAAAATTTTATGCATACTTTTTAGAAAATGAAAAAGTTACTGGAATTGTTGAAACATGGGACGAATGTAAAAACTTAGTTCATGGAAAAAAAGCTAGATATAAATCATTTTCTACAAGAATCGAATGTGAAAATTGGTTAGAGACAGGGGCTAACTATGAAAAAAAAGCTGGGATAAAAAAAGAAATTCAACAAAATCTTCCAATAGGAATATATTTTGATGCAGGAACTGGTAGAGGAATAGGAGTAGAAACAAGAATTACTGATGAAAAAGGAAATTCACTTACCCATTTTAATTCTTATGGATATCCCTCTAATGAATTTGGAAATGTCTATTTAGGTAAAGAAAAAACAAATAACTTTGGTGAATTACTTGGACTCTTACTAGCTATTGATATTGCTACAAAAGGAAATTACAAACATATTTATGGTGATAGTAATTTAGTTTTATTCTTTTGGTCTAAAGGAATTTTTAAAAAAGATACACTTCCTTGTGAAACTATAGAATTAATCCTAAAAGTTATAGAAGCTAGAAAAAAATTTGAGCTTTCTGGAGGAAGTATAGAATATATATCTGGAGACTATAATCCTGCTGACTTAGGGTTTCATAAATAATGGAGGTAATATGGAAACTTTTAAATTATTTAGTATTGAACATTTCATGATGATTCTTATGACTTTTTTATTTTTCTTATTTTTGTTATTTCTAGCTAATTTTTTCAATAAAAGATATTTTGCAAAAATTTCGGCTATTATAATTTTTTGTATAAAATTAGCTGAGCTTATATATAGATATTTGTATAATGGAGAACAAATTTTTGAACTTCTACCATTACATCTTTGTAATATTTCACTAATATTTGGTATTTTAATGATGCTTAGTGCTTCTAAAACATTATTTCAACTATGTTTTTATTGGAACTTAGGAGCAGTTTTTGCTATTATTACTCCTGATATTAAATATTCTTTTCCTAATTTTATAACATTAAGTTTTTTTGTTACTCATTTTTATATAATATTTACAGTAGCTTATGCTTATATATTTTTTAGATTTCGTCCAGCCCTTTGGGGATATTTTATGGCATTCTTTACTCTTAATTTACTATCTTTAGGAGTTTATTTTATAAACGATATTCTTGGTACTAACTATCTATATGTAAATAGACTACCAAATTTTTCATCACCTCTTAACTACTTTGGAGAATGGCCTTACTATATAATTGTTGTAGAAATGATATATATTATCCTTACATATCTTATCTACTTTCCATTTAAAAGTAAGAGCGTTAAATTTGGAAAATCTAAATTTTATTAAATTTTATAATCAACTGCTTCTAGATTAGTTTATTATTTTATACCATATAAACTCATAGAATAATAAAACGATAATTATACATACAAGTTAACTATAAAAGGGATTGCTTAGACAATCCCTTTTATAATAATTTTTTATTATTATAAAACAAACTTTTATAATTTTTTAGAAATTTTATCTAGATTTATTCATTAAAAAATATTATAATTAATACATGAACAAAAATATTTTTTTATAAAAAGGAGAAGAATTATGACATTTTTTAAAGATATTTTGAAATCTCTACCAGTTGCTCTTACAGGATTAGCTTTAGGAATTTCTGGAATTAGTGCTGTTTTATCTATAATTTTAAATCCTACATTCTTATATATTGGAAATTTTATTTCAATAATTCTCCTAGTCCCAATTATTATAAAAAATCTTCTTCATTTTGAAATTTTTAAAGAAGAATTAAAACATCCAACTTTAGGTAGTTTTATCCCTACACTTGATATGGCTCTAATGAATTTTTCAACCATACTATACAACTTCTCATTTTTATTAGGTAAACTACTTTGGTTTTTATGTATATTACTACATCTCATATTTGCCATATCTTTTATCTATCATAGATTAAAAAACTGGGATATTAAACATATGCTTCCAAGTTGGTTTGTTCCTCCTATTGGAATCGTTGTTGCTTGTGTTAACTCAAATTCAATGGGAATGCCTCATCTATCACATGCACTTTTCTACATAGGATTTATATTCTATATCATAATGTTACCAATGATGCTTTATAGAATAATCTTTGTTGAAAGAATAGATGAAGCTAGATTACCAACATTTGCTATTATGGCTGCTCCACCTAATCTTTGTTTAGCTGGATACTTAGTAGCTTTTAGTAATCCTAATCCAATTATAATTAATTTTCTCTTCCCATTGGGATTATTTATGACAGCACTCATCTATATAGCTATGTTTAAAATATTTAGACTTAATTTTACGCCTATATATGCTTCTTTTACTTTTCCATTAGCTATTAGTTCGACAGCCATATTAAAATATTCAAACTATATCAAAAAATTTGACTCCACTAAAGGAGAAATATGGTATATTTTTGCATGTATAGCTGCTATAATAGCCACTATAATTATAACTAGTATTTTTATAAAAATGTTAATTTTTCTCAAGAAAAATATAATTAAAATATAATAAATTTTATAAAATAATAATTTAATAGCTGGACTTTTTATTTTTTATTGAGCTTTGATTTGGCTACATTTCCAAGAGTATTTAAAGTGTCCCATGTTAGGGAAAATGGTGGAGCATAGCATAAATCTAACATTCCTAATTCATCTATTGTCATATTCTTATCAATAGCTGCAGCCAATACATCTACCCTCAATACTGCTCCTTTTTTCCCTATTAATTGTCCTCCAAGTATTTCTCTTGTTTCATTATGAAAAATTAATTTAGCATATAATGGCTCCTGTCCAGGATAATATGAAGTTTGATTTACATCTTCTATAAATACACTTCCATATGGAATATTTAAGCTTTTTGCTTCTTCTTCTGTTATTCCTGTTCTACCAGCTTCTAAATTCATAATTTTTATAGCAGCAGAACCTAATGTACCCTTAAACTCAATCTCTACTCCTGCCAAATGTTCACCAACAACTCTTCCTATCTTATTTGAAGTAGTTGCTAATGGTATATACACATTTTCCCTTCTTATTTTATGATAAACACTAGCACAATCTCCAGCAGCGTAAACTCCATCTACATTCGTTTTCCCCTTTCCATCTATAATTAAAGCTCCATTTCTCAACATCTCAAATCCTTTATCCTTCAAGAAATCTGTATTTGGTTTTACTCCTATCGCTACTATTACGATATCAGCTAAATATTCTCCTTTATCTGTCTTCACTCCACTCACTTTTCCATCTTTAGATAAAAACTCCTGCACTCCTTCATTAAGATGTAGCTTTAATTTTTCTGTTTTATTTAATTCCTCTTCCATTAAGTCAGTAATCTCTTTATCAAAGCTCCCAAGCAAAACTCTTGATGAATGTTGAATAATTCTAACCTCTTTCCCTAAATGTATAACTGCCTCAGCTGCCTCTAATCCTATATATCCAGCTCCTATAATTATAATCTTTTGATTTTCTGACTTTAATATCTCCTTTTTTAACTCTATTCCATCACTAAAATCTTTTAAATTAAAAATATTTCTTACTTCTGAATTTTTTATATCCAATTTTGCTGCTGAAGCACCAGTTGTAACTATTAGCTCATCATAATTATCACTAAAAACTCTCCCATTTTCTTTATCTAATACAGTTACCTCTCTCTTACTAATATCTACATCTATAACTTCATGTAAACTTTTTATTTTAATTCCATCCTTAGCAAATTGCTCAGGTTCACGGGCTACCATTATATTAGCATCTTGATAAAAGTCTCCTACATAATAAGGTAATCCACAGGCTCCCCATGAAACAATATTAGTTTTTTCATATACTACTATCTCTAATTCTGAATTCAATCTTTTTGCTTTTGCAGCTGCACTCATTCCAGCAGCAACTCCTCCAATAATAATAATTTTTTTCACTTTTCCACCTCTTTTTGTATCATTTTATCTGCTATTATTATATATCTTTTTTATCTATTTTACAAAAAATTTTCTCTCCCTAGTAATAAAAATTTTTTATTGTATTCTTCTATTTTTTTGTACTTTTTTTAAATATTCTCATCATGTTAGTAGCTGTAAATATACCTACTGCCATAGCACCAGCTATTATAAATGTACTTATTCCTTTTTCTATTGCTAAAGAATAATTCTTATTAATTAAATTATACATCATATAGTATATTCCTCCGCCTGGTGCAAGTGGTATAAGAGCTGCTATTAATATGGTTGTAACCGGAGTTTTTAATTTTCTAGCAGCTATTTCTGAATAAAGTGAAAGACATAATGAAGCCAAAAAATAATTAAGTCCATCTGTCAAATTACAATTCTTTCCCAAAAGATATACTACCCAACTTATTCCTCCAGCTATTCCTGTATGAATTAAATTTCTATTTTTGATATTAAACATTATTCCAAATCCAATAGTAGCAATTATTGAAGCAATTATCTGTACCAACCAATTATTAAAATATATATCTATCATATCGTTTCTCCCAATTTTAAAAAAATATTAAGTGCTATTCCAGATCCTACTGCAATGGATGTTCCTATCATGACAACTTCCATGAACCTTGACATTCCAGTCACTAAATCACCAGCAAAAATATCTCTCATTGAATTAATAAAAGCAACTCCTGGAACTAATATCATAAGTGTTGATATAATTGTTATTGAAACTCCTATTATAAATCCCATATGATAAAAAATGCATGCTGAAGTAGTTGCTATAAATCCACAAATTAAATTAGTAAAAAATATCCCTAAATTAAGTTTATCTGAGATTTTTAAAAATATCGATGTTATTAAGCCTGATAAAAATGAAGCTAAAAAATCATTAAAATTTCCTAAAAATAGTATAGAAAAAAATGATGCTCCTATACAATTACCAAACATACTAACTAAATGAGAATATGGTTTTTCCTCTTTAATTATTTTTAATTCTTTTTCTAGCATTTCCACATCATAATTCTCTATTCCTTTAACTACTGAAGAAATTTTATATACTTTATCTAAATTTATCCCTCTTGATTTCACTCTCCTAAGTAATGATACAATCTCTCCTGTAGAATTTTCAAAAGTTATAATAATACAAGTGAGAGTAGCAAAACATTGAGAATGGAAACCAAAATATTGTGCCACTGCACATACACTATTTTCTACTCTATAAACTTCTGACCCATTTTCTAAAAGCATTTCCCCTACATCTCCAACAAGATTTAATACTCTATATTCATATTCTTTATCCATACTCTCATTCCTCTTCATTAATAATTTTTAGTAAATTTGAATAAAAAAAGGACTAAGTCAGATTATCCTGAATTTAATCCTTATTCTTTTTTTATTATTTAATTATTTTCTAATTTATTTAATTCCTCTTCTAAAATATCAAGTAATCTATCAAACTCTACAGCTACTGCATGGAAGCTTTCAACTTTTTCTAAATCTACTCCTGCCTTTTTAAGTTGAGCCATAGGATGATCATTTCCGCCAGATTTTAAAAGTGTTAAATAATCTTCTTTAGCTTTAGCTCTTTCCTCTTCACTATACTTAGTATTAGTTATTCTATCATACAGATTTGCTGATGAAGCAAAGCTAGTAGCATATTGATATACATAATAAGGAGAATTAAAGAAGTGTGGTATTCTTGCCCAGATTATTTTTTGTAGTTCGTCCATAGTAATACTATCTCCAAAATACTCTTTAAATAGATTATCCATTATTCCACTAAGAACATCAGGAGTTACAGCTTTTCCTTCTTCAACTAACTTATGAGCTTGATACTCATAGTTAGCAAATAGAGTTTGAATATAAAAAGTTCCTACAATATTTCCAAGAGCTTGCTCTATCAACGCTATCTTTTCAATAGGGTCATTTGAATTTTTAATCATATAATCTAACAGTAATCTTTCATTAAAAGTAGAAGCTACTTCAGCTACAAATATTGTATAATTATGTGTAGCATATGGTTGGTTTTCATTTGATAACATTGTATGTAATGTATGGCCTAACTCATGAGCTAATGTAAATACATCATCTAAAGTAGATTGATAGTTTAATAACATATATGGATGTACATCATAAACTCCTATTGAATAAGCTCCACTTCTTTTGTTTTCTGTTTCAAATACATCTATCCAACCTTCACTTATAGCTCTATTCATTTTACTAGAATAATCTTCTCCAAGAGGTGCTACAGAATTATATACCATCTCTTTTGCCACATCATAATTAAAAGTTTTATCATATTCCACTATATTTATACTATTATCATAGTAATGATACTCTTTTAAGCCTAAGGCCTTTTTTCTTAAATTTACATATCTTTGTAGTGGAGCGTTATTATCTATTGCTGATTTTAATAAAGTTGTATAAACTTCAGTTGGAACATTTTTAGGTTCAAGTGCTTTTTCTAAACTAGAGTTATAATTTCTTCCTTTAGATGAAGCCACATCTCTTTGAAGAAGTGCTCTATATATTGCTCCATAAGTATTTTTATTATTATCAAAAGCTCCATATAGTGCTTCAAAAGCTTTTTTTCTATCCTCTTGGTTTCTATTAGTTGCTAAAACTTTTGAATATATTCCATTTGTAACAGGTCCCTCATATCCATCAGAAAGTTTTACCTCATTCCACTTCATATCAGAGATAGATAATTCTGCATATATATCATGAGGAGCCCCCATGTATTGTCCGTAGTAAGAAAGTAATTTCTCCTTTCCTTCATCTAATACATGTCCTTGTAATCTATATATCTCCATAAGTCCAAATTTATGGTCTTTTAGCTCTGGATTTTCATCTATCCATTTTTCCATAGTTTCTTTCGGAATTTGTAAAATTTCTGGTGTTATCCAAGCTGCACTTACTGAATACTCTGTATATATAGACTGAATCTCTTGAAGTTTTACAGAAGATACCTCATCTTTAGAATCTAGATCTTTTAGCATATATGGGTATACATATAACTTATCCAATAATCTTCCCATTTTTTCTTCTAATTTGATGAGTTCTATAAATTTTTTAGAATCATCTTTTATTTGTCCTTTGTATTGTGAAATCTCTTTTGCCATAGATTTAAAAGTTTCAAGGTCCTTCTCCCATTCATCCCAATTAGCATAAAAATCTGCCATATTCCATTTATATTTATTATCAATTTCATTTCTTTTTAACAATTTTGTTACCTCCTTTTGTTGCTTCATAACTTCATTTTTTAAAATTTTGCTCTTTTCCTTTTTATCATTAACAAAATAAAATCCAACTACTGCTGCTATAAATCCTATGATTATAAGTTTTTTCATGTTATCCCCTTTCTAGCCTATTTTTTTTAATTTTATCTCTCTATCCAATGGAAGAATTTTATTTAAAATAACTCCTGAAAAAGCAGCTAAAGCCAATCCAGAAATAGAAAGCGTCTCCCATATAGTTATATTATCTATAGCTATTCCAAGAACAAATATTATAGAAGAGATTATTAAATTTCTTGAATTTCCAAAATCAAGTTGTGCATCTACAACAGTTCTTACTCCTACTGAAGCTATCATTCCAAATAGAATTACAGAAACTCCTCCCATTACTGGTAATGGAATAGTTTGTAAAAGTATTCCAAATTTCCCTATAAATCCTAATATAATAGCATAACAAGCTGCTATTCTTAAAATAACTGGATCATATACTTTAGTTACAGCTAGCACTCCTGTATTTTCTCCATAAGTTGTATTAGCTGGCCCACCTAAAAATCCTGCTGCTATTGTAGCAAGTCCATCTCCTAAAAGCGTTCTATGGATTCCAGGATCTTTGAAAAAATCTTTTCCTACAACAGCACCATTAGTAGTAATATCTCCTATATGTTCTATGAATACGACAAGTGCTATTGGAGCTATAGCTATTATCCCTGTCAAAGACATAGCTGGAATTGTTAATAAATCATTTGCAGCCTCCGAAGAAAGTCCTATCCATTTAGCTTGTGACACTACTCCAAAGTCTACCATTCCCAAAAAAGCTGCCGTAATATATCCAACTATCACAGCCATTAATATTGGAATAAGCCTTATAAATGTTTTCTTCATCATTGTTATAAATATCATTGTTAAAATTACAGCAAGGGCAACAATCAAACTTTTAGGATCAAATTTTCCATTGGTATATCCAGCCATATTTAAAGCTGTTGGACTCATCCTAAGCCCTATCAACATTATAATTGGTCCTGTTACTATTGGTGGAAAAAATGATTTTATTCTTTCAACTCCAAAAACTTTAACTAAATAAGCCATAAATACATAAATAAATCCTGCTGCTATCACTCCACCTTTTATAGCCGCTATTCCTTCATTTTTTAAAACCAGTGTCAATGCTCCTATAAAAGCAAAAGATGAACCTAAAAAAACTGGTACAATTCTTTTAGTACAAAAATGAAATATCAATGTTCCCACTCCAGCAGATATTAAAGCTATTGATGGATTTAATCCTGTTAAGAAAGGAACTAAAACAGTAGCTCCAAACATTGCAAGTACATGCTGTATTCCTAAGATAAATCTAGCTTTACCTATTTTATTTTCCTTATTATTCATTTTTTAAAATTCCTCCAAAGATATTATTTCTTTAATTTACTTATTAAGTTTTTCTAAAAACTTTTTTTCATTAACTATAAATCTACTATGTTCTCCCTCTCCTACTAAAGTTTCTCCATGGAAAACCTTAACAGAGAAATCTAATTTTTTCCCATCTATTTTATCTAAAGTAGCTGTACAAGTTAATTCATCTCCTATAAGATTAGCTTTTAAATGTTTAATATTTACAGAGATTCCCACTGTTGTATCCCCTTCTTCTAACTCTTTTTGAGCCAAAGTAAAAGCTGTACTCTCCATAAAAGCTATAAGCATAGGTGTAGAGAACACTTCTAAAGCTCCTGATGCTACTTTAGCAGCTGTTTCACTCTCTTTAACTACTTTACTTTGCGTAAAATTCATTCCTTTTTTTAACATAACATTCCTCCTACATAAATTATTTTATAACAATACCTACTAATTTTCCTTTATCAAAAGATACAATGCAGATATCATTCTGTGCTACATTGCTCATACAAATACTCTCCCCTTGATGAAGAGTATAGTTAGTAAGTGGATATTTAAATCCTTTTAATGTCAAGTTTTCTATTTTCTCAGAAAATGGAACAAAGGATATAGTTTTTCCCTTTTCTCCTACAAACTCTCTGTAGTTTTCTATTGCAAAGATATCCTCCGTTTCAGTTACAAAACTAAGATTTTTAAATTTAAACATCAGATTAAGATTTGTTAATTCATGGTCTTTTCTACCACCTAGCCCACCAATCACTATAATTTTATCATATTTTTTTTCACTTATATATTTTAAAATCAACTCTCCATCCGTAAAATCCTTATCTTTAGGGAATCTCTTTATAATTACTCCTAACTTTTCATATTTTTCTAAAATATTTTCAGGTACAGAATCAAAATCTCCCCATATCTCCATTGGAATTATCTCTAATTTTTCCAAAAGATTTGCACCACCATCAGCACAATAGATATCCCCCTTATCTTTTTTCATAAGGTTTAAATAATACTCTTTACTTCCTAAAAATTCTCCATTAAAAAAAACATATGCTACTCTCATTCTTCCCTCTAATCATCATCAAATTCTGTATCTACTATAATAAATATCGGTAGATGGTCTGATATTTTATCTTTCATCATTCTGTACTGTTTCTTTGTAAAATCTATTGCTCCACTCTTTCCTTCAAATTCCTGGGTATAAATTTTTGACAAAAACATATTATCATAGGAACTAGCTAATTTATCCTTCCCAATAGTTGTTTTTATTCTTGGAGCTATCGTATAAATTATCTCATCTTCATGGTTCAACAGATTTTCAAATGCTTCATCATCAGCTCTGAGATTAAAATCTCCAGCTATAATTATATCATTCTCTTCATTATCTAGCCCTTGAAAATAATTGTAAACTCTATCCATAGCAAAAGCTTCAGCTCTTCTTTCAGATTCTTTCTTTCCAAAGATAGAGTGTACTAATACAAAAGTAAAATCAAAATTTCCTATTTTAAAATCTGCTCCATAGGGAACTCTTTCAAATCTTTTCTCATCATCAGGATAGAAACCTCTACCTCCTAAAAATTCTACTCTTTCACTTTTCCAAATATATGCAAAATACTCTTTATAGCTTGTACTTCCTACTGAATATGGAGAAATATGGTATTTCCACCTTACTCCACTCTCTTTTTCTAACTCTTTTATAAGCCTTTCTACTCCTATTGGATTCATTACTTCTATAAGTCCAACTACATCAAAACTTTCTAAAACTTTACTTATAAGTTTAAAATCCTTTTGAGCTTTTCCTATTCTTAAGGTATTAAAAGAAGCTATATATCCCTCTTGAGCCAAAAGAGTCAAAGTCATTAAAATATATAAAATCAAGACTTTTAATTTTCTCATCTTTCCACCTCTTTTTATTCTTTACATATTATATCATTAATTTTAAAAATTCTCTATCAGATTATTAAGATATAACTTTATTTTTTTAAAAATAAAAAGTGCTGTAACACTTTACTCTACAACACTTCATTGATATAATTAGTTATTATATTATAATAAAAAGATAAGAAAAACCTTTAATTCTGTGAGAAATGAGGGTTTAATTTATGAAGAATTATTTTAAAATGTTAGATTTGGCAAAATCGAAATAACTATAAAAATAACTCTTTAAGAGTTACCCTCAACCCTTACGGGTTATTGTTTCCCTTATATCTTTACTTAAATTATAACATATTAATAATAAAAAACAAGTAATACACTTTTCTCATCCACCAACTTCTTTCCTCACTTTAATACATATTCTCACATTATTTTTTCATTTTTTTATACTTTTTATCTTATTTTATTCAAAAAAGTGAAAAAATATAATTTTTATACTCTATCAAAGTATCTAAAGTAGCTCCTTTCAAATACCCCTTTTAATCAAAAGAATAAAATAACAGATATTAAAATCAATTTTATAGCCTCAACTTTTCCCTATTAAATTTGACTTTTTGCCTATAATTTGATATAATTAAATTGTACTATAGTACCCCAATGGGTAGTTAAGAATATTTGTAATTAAGTTCAGAATGGAAGCTCTAATATTTATTTATTAGGGCTTTTATTCTGCCCTTGAACAAGATAGAACAAATATTCTTAACTTAGGAGGAATGCTCTATGAATATTTTTATTCAAAACATCCACTTTGATGGTAGGCTAGTTCTTTTACTAGTTGTTATCATCATTGTATTGTTGTACAGAAAGTAGCATTACCTCTAACCCTGCGGGGTATTTTTTATATAGACATTTCAATTAATTTTATAAAGTTATCTTTTTAAACTGTTTTAGTATAATAAGAAATCAAGATAATATTTGACTTTTTTTGATTTTTCAACTATAATCTTTCTAATATAGATATAATTTTTAAAGGAGGGTATAATTTATGATTGCAGCGTTTTTTGATATTGATGGTACTATTTTTAGAAACTCTCTTTTGACTGAGCATTTTAAAAAATTAATAAAATATGATTTATTAGATTTTAGTGAATATGATAGAAGAGTCAAAGAAGCATTTAAGCTTTGGGACGAGAGAGTTGGAAATTATGATAACTACTTAGGAGATTTGACAGGAACATATGTAGATGCTATAAAAGGTCTACCTACTAAATACAATGATTTTGTTGCTGATAAAGTAGTTGAATTAAAAGGAAATAAAGTCTATACTTATACTAGAGAGATGATAAAATGGCATAAATCTCAAGATCATCTTGTTATTTTTATATCTGGTAGTCCAGACTTTTTAGTTTCAAGAATGGCTAAAAAATGGAATGCTGATGATTTTTGTGGTTCTACTTACCACACTGATAAGGCTGGAATACTCACTGGAGAAATCTCACCTATGTGGGATTCTGAAAATAAATTAAAATCAATACATAAATTTTGTGAAAAATATAAAATTGATTTAAATAAAAGTTATGCTTATGGGGATACTCATGGAGATATTACTATGCTACAACTAGTTGGTAATCCTAGAGCTATCAATCCAAGTTTAGAACTTCTAAATAATATAAAAAATGATAAAAAATTAAAGTATAAAACTGAAATAATTATTGAAAGAAAGGATGTTGTCTACTCTGTAAATGCTGATGTAAAAATCCTAAATTCAAGTTTTTAAGTTAGTAATTTTTATTTAGTCTATATAAATTGAGGAGGAAAGAGAAATGATAAAAAGAATCCTTTGCTTTATCATTTCATCTCTATTTTTGTTCTTTAGCTCTAGTATCAATCCACATATGGAAATAAATGGCTTTTATGACAAAAATGAAGCTATTTATATGATACACACTAATGATGAAATAGAGAGTTACAGCTTTGTTCACCTTAGCAAAATTGAAATTTTAGCTAAAAGCATTATTAAAATAGGTACACCGCAAAACTTTATTGAGATTAAATCTATAACCAAAAAATTTATAAAATATGAAAAGCTCTCTTCATTTCTACAAGAAAGAGGATATTATAACATTTTGATTCGCTATAAATCCCGCATACTACGGATTTAAAAAACTCTTTAATTTTTACCAAAATATTTTAAAAAGTAAATTTTAAGGAGTAATACTATGAAAGAATTTTTTATTGGAACAGATGTTGGTTCAACAACAGTTAAAATCGTCTGCTTAGATGAGGAAAAAAATATTGTTTATTCTATCTACCAAAGACATCTATCAAATGTAAGAGAGACTACAAAATCTATGTTTGATGATTTTTTTAAATTTATGAAAGAAAAATATGGAGAAGATATCAGCTTTAAGATAAATATCACAGGTTCAAGTGGTATGGGTATTGCAAGTTGGATAGGAATAGAGTTTGTACAAGAGGTAATCGCTTGTATAAAAGCTATTGAGGTAATTATCCCTGAAACAGACGTTGCCATAGAATTAGGGGGAGAAGATGCTAAAATCACTTTCCTTAAAAATGATATGGATCAAAGAATGAATGGTAGCTGTGCTGGTGGAACTGGAGCTTTTATAGACCAGATTGCTGCCCTACTTAATACTGATGCTACAGGGTTAAATGAGTTAGCTAAGGAGTATGACACTATCTATCCTATTGCTGCTAGATGTGGAGTATTTGCCAAAACTGATATACAGCCTCTTGTAAATGAGGGAGTAAAAAAGGGAAATATTGCTGTATCTGTTTTCCAAGCAGTAGTAAATCAAACTATCACTGGACTTGCTTGTGGTAAAAAGATAACTGGTAAGGTAGCTTTCTTAGGAGGACCTCTTTTCTTTTTAAGTGAGCTTAGAAAAAGATTTATTGAAACTTTAAATCTTGCACCTGAAGATGTAATCTTCCCTAAAAATTCACAAATTTTTGTAGCTCAGGGAGCTGGTTTTCTTTCAGAGGAAAATAATAATACTTACTCATTAGAGGAATTACAAAAAAAATTCTTAAAATTAAATGAAAAAGATACATCTGAAACTTCAAGACTTCAACCATTATTTACAAATGATGAAGAGTTTGAAGAGTTTAAATCAAGACATGAAAAAGAAAAAATAGAGAGTAAAGCTATTGAAAATTATTCTGGTAACGCATATCTTGGAATAGATTCTGGTTCTACTACTATAAAGGTGGTTCTTATCTCTGAAGAGAAAGAGATACTTTACTCATACTATTCTCATAACAAAGGAAACCCTTTAGATAATATAATAGATAATCTAAAGCTTCTTTATTCTAAATTACATGATAAAATAAAAATAAAAGGTTCTTGTGTAACTGGATATGGAGAAAATCTTATAAAATCTGCTCTAAGAGTAGATAAAGGAGTAGTAGAAACTATTGCTCACTATAAGGGGGCTAAATTTTTCCAACCTCAAGTAGATTTTATCTTAGATATCGGTGGACAAGATATGAAGTGTTTAAAAATACAAGATGGAGTAATTACATCTATACTTTTAAACGAGGCTTGCTCTTCTGGTTGTGGTTCATTCTTAGAAACTTTTGCCAACTCTCTTGGTATGGATATAAAAGAGTTTGCAAAACTTGGACTTACTTCTAAGTCTCCAGCAGATCTTGGAACTAGATGTACAGTATTTATGAACTCAAAGGTAAAACAAGCTCAAAAAGATGGAGTAGAGGTAGCTGATATCTCTGCTGGACTCTCTTACTCAGTTGTAAAAAATACTTTATTCAAAGTTATAAAAATTAAAAATAAAGAGGAACTTGGAAAATATATAGTAGTACAAGGTGGAACTTTCTTAAATGATTGTGTTTTAAGAGCCTTTGAAAAGGTATCTGAAAGAGAGGTTATAAGACCTAATATTGCAGGAATTATGGGAGCTTTTGGTGCTGCTCTTATTGCTCAAGAGGAAGCTAAAGAATACTCTACTCTTATGACTTTAGAAGAGTTAGAAAATTTCCACTACACAACTAATCTTACTCGTTGTGGTATGTGTACTAATAGATGTCTTTTAACTATTCATAAATTTGAAAGTGGAGAGAATTTTATCTCTGGAAATAGATGTGATAATCCTGTTGCAAAGATGAAAAAAAATCAAGCTCCAAATATGTTTGAATACAAATACAACAGATTATTTAGTTACACTCCATTAGAACTATCTAAGGCTACTAGAGGAGAAATTGGAATACCTAGAGTTTTAAACTTCTATGACTCTTATCCATTCTGGTTTACTCTTCTTACAGAGCTAGGATTTAGAGTTGTACTTTCTGATGACTCATCTAAAAAGCTTTATGAAAGTGGAATAGATACTATTACTTCAGATTCTATCTGTTATCCAGCTAAATTAGTTCATGGGCATATTATGAATTTAATTAGCAAAGGTGTTAATAGAATATTTTATCCTTGTGTAATTTTTGAAGAGAAAGAGGATAAAAAATCTCAAAATCAATTTAACTGTCCAATTGTTATGTCTTATCCAGAAGTTATTAAAAATAATATGGATATTATAAAGGAAAAAAATATTGATATGATGATACCTGTATTCTCTTTTGAAAATAAAGAGGTACTATATAAAACAGTTATGGAAGAGTTTGCAAGATTTGGTGTAACTAAACCAGAGGTTAAAATGGCTGTAGATAAAGCTCTTGAAGAAAAGTATAACTTTAGAAAAGATATGCAAAATAGAGCCAAAGAGATTATTAGCGAGCTAGAAAGAACTGGAAAAATTGGAGTAGTCCTTTGCGGTAGACCATATCACTGTGACAAAGAGATACATCATGGTATTCCAAATATTATCAACTCTTTTGGTATAGCTGTATTAACTGGAGATGCTGTAGCTAGCCTTGGTTCATTAGATGATGAATTAAGAGTTATTGACCAATGGACTTACCATTCTAGACTTTATAGAGCAGCAACAGTAGTAGGAAAAAATCCTAACCTTGAATTGATTGAATTAAATAGTTTTAGTTGTGGTATTGATGCTGTTACTACTGACCAAGTCAATGAAATTTTAAATAACTATGGTAAAGTTCACACTCTATTAAAAATAGATGAGATTAGTAATCTTGGGGCTGTCAAAATTAGAATAAGAAGTTTACTTGCAGCTCTTGAATATAAGAAAAACTCTGTAGCAAATGTTATCAAACATAAAATAGAATATAAAAAAGCTGAATTTACTAAGGCTATGAAAAAAGAATATACAATACTTGCTCCACAAATGGCTCCTATGCACTTTGATTTAATCAAACATGCTTTTAAAGCTCAAGGATATAATCTTGTAATCTTACCTGAAACACAAGAAGCACTTGATTGTGGATTAAAATATGTAAATAACGATGCTTGTTATCCATCTATATTAGTAATTGGAGAACTTATATCAGCTCTTCAATCTGGAAAATATGATCTAGATAGAACTGCTGTTATTATATCTCAAACTGGTGGAAGCTGTAGAGCTACTAACTATCTAGGATTTTTAAAGAAGGCTATAAAAGATGCTGGATTTGAAAAAGTCCCTATACTTTCATTGAATGCTAATGGATTTGAAAAACAAGAGGGATTCTCACTTTCACTACCTCTTATACACAAAGCTCTAATTGCTGTTTCATATGGAGATTTACTTATGAAACTTCTATATCATACTAGACCTTATGAACTAAATAAGGGAGAAAGTGATGCTCTATATAAAAAATGGAATCAACAAGTTATTAAAAATATTCATAATGGTAACTTTGGAGAGTTTAAAAGAAACTGTAAACTTATAGTTGATGAGTTTGCTAAAATAGAAGTAAGTAATGAGAAAAAAATAAAAGTTGGTATTGTAGGAGAGATTTTAGTTAAATTTAGTCCTTTTGCTAACAATGACTTAGCTAATTTTATAGAACAAGAAGGAGGAGAGGTTTATACTTCATCTCTTATGAACTTCATAAAATACTGTATCTATAGTGATATCTTCCTAGCTGAAAAATTCAAAGGAAAGATGGCTGGATTAAAACAAAGAGGAGCATTATGGATATTAGATAGATATACTGCTGTACTTAATGATGCTATTTCAACCCACGCTAGATTTATGAGAGAAATCTCTATTCAAGAAACAGCTAAGAAAACTTCTGAATTTATTTCAATAGGACATCAATCTGGAGAAGGTTGGTTCTTAATGGGAGAGATGATAGATTTTATTGAACACGGAGTACCTAATATAGTTTGTGTTCAACCATTTGGTTGTCTACCTAACCATATTACTGGTAAAGGAATGATTAAAAGACTTAGAGAGGAGTATGAAAATGTAAATATTACTCCTATTGACTATGACCCTGCTTATTCAGAGGTAAATCAACTTAATAGAATTAAACTTATGCTATCAGTAGCAAAAAAAAATATGAAGAAAAAAATTTCGTAATTTTAATAAGGAGTTGTTACATTTATCAAACTATAACAACTCCTTTTGTTTTTAATCCTAGCTTTTTTTGAACTATTATGTAATATTTTCATAAAAAATGTTTTAATTCCTTTATAAAATTATACTTGACTTTTTTAATCCAGAGTAATATAATCATAACGTAAACTCAAGTAATTAGATCATAATTAAAATAAATACAATTCAAATATTGTTTAAAAGAGGAGGTTAATGTAATGCTTTTTAAAACAACTGATGTTCATGAGGAGTTACGTAAACAAGTTAGAGAATTTGCTGAGTCTGAAATTAAACCGATAGCTTTTATGTTAGATCAAAATAGTGAGTTCCCTACTGAAGCTATTAAAAAATTTGGAGAAATGGGTCTTATGGGTATCCCTTATCCTAAAGAATATGGTGGTGCAGGTATGGATACCCTAAGCTATGCTATAGCTGTAGAGGAGCTATCAAGAGTTGATGGAGGAACTGGGGTTATTTTATCTGCTCATGTTTCTCTTGGAACTTATCCAATATATGCCTTCGGTACTGAGGAACAAAAACAAAAATATCTTGTTCCTTTAGCTAAGGGAGAAAAAATTGGAGCTTTTGGACTTACTGAACCTAATGCTGGTAGTGATGCTGGTGGAACAGAAACAACAGCAGAACTAGTTGGGGATCATTATATTCTAAACGGTGGAAAAATATTTATAACTAATGCTGACAAAGCTGATATATATGTAGTTTTCGCTGTTACTACTCCTGATATCGGAACTAGAGGAATAAGTGCCTTTATAGTCGAAAAAGGTTGGGAAGGATTTACATTTGGAGACCATTATGATAAATTAGGAATACGTTCATCATCAACAGCAGAATTAATATTTAATAATGTAAAAGTACCTAAAGAAAATCTTCTTGGAAAAGAAGGTGAAGGGTTTAAAATAGCAATGACTACCCTTGATGGTGGAAGAATAGGAATCGCTTCTCAAGCTCTTGGAATAGCTCAAGGTGCTTATGAAAATGCTCTTGAATATGCTAAAGAAAGAATACAATTCGGAAAACCAATAGCTCAACAACAAATTATATCTTTTAAATTAGCTGATATGGCTACAAAATTAAGAGCAGCAAGATTTTTAGTATATAGTGCTGCTGAATTAAAAGAAAATCATGAGCCATATGGAATGGAATCGGCTATGGCAAAACAATATGCTTCTGATATCTGCCTTGAAGTTGTAAACGATGCATTACAAATATTTGGTGGTTCTGGATATTTAAAAGGAATGGAAGTAGAACGTGCTTATAGAGATGCAAAAATTTGTACAATTTATGAAGGAACAAATGAAATTCAAAGAGTTGTTATTGCTTCACATATTATCGGTAGAATGCCTAAAAGTGAAGGTAAAAAGAAAAAAGACAAAGCAAAAGGTGGAGTAACTGGTCCACGTAAAAATATGATATTTAAAGATGGAAGTCTAGAAGAAAAAGTTAATGCATTAGTTGAAAACTTAAAAAATGATGGATATGACTTCACTGTAGGAATTCCTGTTGATACTCCTATCCCATTAGCTGAACGTGTTGTAAGTGCTGGAAAAGGAATTGGAGCAAAAGAAAATATGAAGCTTATTGAAGATTTAGCATATCAGGTTGGAGCCGCTATTGGTTCATCAAGACCAGTTGCTGAAACTTTAAGATATATTCCTCTTAATCGTTATGTTGGAATGTCTGGACAAAAATTCAATGGAAATTTATATATAGCTTGTGGAATTTCCGGAGCTGGACAACATTTAAAAGGAATAAAAGATGCTACTACTATTGTCGCTATCAATAATAATCCTAATGCTCCTATATTTAAAAATGCTGATTATGGAATAGTAGGAGATGTAAAAGAAATCCTTCCTTTACTTACTCAGGCTTTAGATAATGGAGAAGAGAAAAAACCTGCTCCACCTATGAAAAAAATGAAAAGAGTAGTTCCTAAACCAACTAGACCATCATCTTGGAAAATACACGTATGTGGTGGTTGTGGATATGAATATGATCCTGCAATTGGAGATGAAGAAAACGAAATTCCTGAAGGAACATTATTTGAAAAATTACCAGAAGAATGGATTTGTCCAGATTGTGGAGAAGAAAAAAGTGCTTTTATTGAGATAGAGGATTAATTTAGGAGGAAAATATATGCATAATGTTAGAAAAATAACTGATGATTTATATTGGGTAGGAGGAGATGAACATCGTCTACACCTATTTGAAAATGTACATCCAATACCTAGAGGGGTTTCATATAACTCATACCTTTTATTAGATAAAAAAACTGTTCTATTTGATACTGTTGATTGGGCAATAGGACGTCAATTTATAGAAAATATTAAATATGTATTAAAAGATAGAAATCTTGACTATATGGTAATTAACCATATGGAACCTGACCATGCAGCTATGATTGAAGAAATAATAATGCACTATCCTGATGTTAGAATTATAAGTACAGAAAAATCTTTTTACTTCATGAATCAGTTTGGTTTCCATATCGATCCAGAAAAATGTGAAACAGTGGTTGAAGGTGACACAAAATCTTTTGGAAAACATAAAATATTATTTGTAGCTGCTCCTATGGTACATTGGCCAGAAGCAATGGTAAGTTTTGATTTAACAAATGGAGTTTTATTTAGCGCTGACGCTTTTGGAAGTTTTGGTTCATTAGATGGAAAGCTTTTCAATGATGAAGTAAATTTTGATAGAGATTGGATAAATGACGCTAGAAGATATTATACTAACATCGTTGGTAAATATGGTCCTCATGTACAATCACTACTAAAAAAAGCTAGTGGAATAGATATTAAAATAATTTGTCCTCTTCATGGTCCAGTATGGAGAAATAATTTTGAATATCTTTTAGACAAATATAACAGATGGAGTAAATACATTCCAGAAGAAAAAGGAGTTATGATAGTATATGCCTCTATGTATGGAAATACAGAAAATGCTGCTTCTGTACTTGCTACAAAACTTGTAGAAAAAGGTATGTCTAACGTACATATGTATGATGTATCAAAAGTACATGTGTCTGAGCTTATATCTGAAACTTTTAGATATAGCCATATAGTACTTGCATCTGTAACATATAATCTTGGAATATACCCTCCTATGCATAATTATTTAATGGATATGAAAGCTTTAAATGTTCAAAAAAGAACTATTGCTGTAGTAGAAAATGGTTCTTGGGCATGTAAAGTTGGAAGCTTAATGGTGCAAACTCTAGAAGAAATGAAAAATATGAATGTTTTAAATGAAAAAGTTACTCTTACTTCATCTATGACTGAAGATAATCATCTTGAGATGGATTCACTAGTTGATGCAATCTTAGATTCTATGAAAGATAAATAATCATTACTTAAATGGAAGAGAGATTAATTTCTCTCTTCTATTTTTCTTTTATGTAACTTTTATAAATAAAAAAGAGATATTTTTTATAAAAATACCTCAATATGAAATTAAATTTATTCTAATTATCTGGCGCCCCTAGAAAGATTCGAACTCTCGACCCTCTGATCCGAAGTCAGATGCTCTATCCAACTGAGCTATAGGAGCTATTGTTTTTAAATTCTATCTGATATTAATTTTGCTGCCATTTCTTCAGCAACTTTTTCTAATCTTGTTATATCTTCTGTTTTAGGAGTTCCTTTTACTTCTACTGATTCCCCTACTATTTCTATTCCTTTTAGATTATCTGCAAAAGCTTGAATCCCTCTTACTCCTCCTCCACTCCACATCATACTTCCAAAGATACCTATATATCTATTTTTCAAACCATAATTCTCTAATTTATGCAATAAAGGCTCTATTTTAGGATACACAGAGTTATTATGTGCACAAGATCCTATAAATAATCCCTTATATTTCCAAATTTCAGTAATTATAAAACTTAAGTCTGTCTTGGAAGCATCATAAATTTTAATTTCTTTTATTCCACAACAGTTCAATTTTCTTCCTATTATCTCAGCCATTTTAGCAGTATTTCCATACATACTTCCATATACTATTACTACTCCTTCTATCTCTGGTTCTAATTTTGCCCAAGTTTCATATAAGGAAATAACTTTAGATATATCTTTCCTCCACATTAATCCATGAGATGGGCAAATAAATCTTATTTCTAAACCGCTTAATTTTTTTAAAGCATTTAGTGCTTGTGGTCCGTATTTTCCTACAATATTTGAATAGTATCTTCTCATTTCATTTTGATAAAACTCAAAGTTTACTTGATCATCAAAAATTCCTCCATCTAATGTTCCGAAGCTTCCAAAGATATCATTTGAGAAAAGTATCTTATCTGTCAAATCATAAGTTATCATTGATTCTGGCCAATGTACCATAGGAACCATAGCAAAAGTCAATTTGTGTATTCCTAACTCTAAAATATCTCCCTCTTTAACAGTCACAAAATTTTCAACTGGAAAATCTGGAGAAAAAGCTTGTAACATTCCTAAAGTTTTTATATTTCCTACAATCTTGATTTCTGGAAATAATCTAATAACTTCTTTTAAACCACTTGAATGATCTGGTTCAACATGATTTACAACTATATAATCTAATTTCCTCCCAGCTAAGCATTCTACCACTTTATCTAAAAATGTAGAAGTACTTCCCATTTCTACGGCATCTATTACACAAGTTTTCTCATCACTAATGAAATACGAATTATAAGTCACCCCATTAGGTAATGGTAGATAATTTTCAAATCTTTCTGTCTTTCTATCATTAACACCAATCCAAGTTATAGTATTTGTAATCTCTGTACAAAAATACATTTTTTCCTCCTAGTAATAATTTATTTTTATTCCATAATTATACATTTTCCCAATACTTTTTAAGCAAAATTTTCAAAAATTAACTTTAATTTAACACTTCATTATATATTATAATAGAATTATCAAATTTTTTCAAATCTTTTTATTATTTTTTTTATTTTAAAATTCTTTTTTTTAATTCTGTTTGATTTATGTTATAATTATATATATTGCTTTATAGTGATACATTTTTAAATTTTCGGAGGTATATATTATGCACCCTGTACTTTTTTCAATTGGAAATTTTGAAATAAGATTTTATGGTTTAATGTATGCTATTTCATTTTTTCTAGGAATAGAAATAGCTAAATTTCTTGCTAGGGAAAGAGGATATAATGAAAAGATAGTAGAAAATTATGCTTTTATTGCTATGATATCTGGCCTTCTTGGTGGACGTCTTTATTATGTTTTTTTCAACTGGAGCTATTACTCTCAACATCCAACAGAAATATTAGCGACTTGGCATGGTGGAATGGCTATTCATGGTGGTATTATTGGTGGTATTATTGGTACCCTTATCTATGGATATATAAAAAAATTAAATCCTTTAATACTCGGAGATTTTGCTGCTGCACCACTCCTTTTAGGACAAGCACTTGGAAGATTTGGTAATTTTATGAATGGCGAAATTCATGGTGTACCTATCTTTACACCTTGGAGAGTAATTTTTTCCATTAAACCTAATTTTTATGAATGGTACAATAATTATCTTTCTCTTGATATAGTTGAGAAAATAAAATATAAAGCTCTTGTTCCTTGGGGAATTGTATTTCCTAGTTCATCTCCTGCTGGTGAAGAATTTCCTAATATTCCCTTACATCCAGCTATGCTTTATGAATTATTTTTTAATCTTTTAGGTTTTTTCTTTATATTTTTCTACTTGAGAAAAAAAGAAAATAAATCTCCAGGGTATCTTTGGTGGAATTACATTATAATATATAGTTTTATCCGAATATTTGTCAGTTTCTTTAGAGCAGAAGATTTAATGTTATTAGGTATGAGAGCTCCTCATCTCGTTAGTCTTCTTATGATTATTTTTTCAATCATTATGATAAAATGGAATCAACGATCTAAAAATTAAATATCCGATAGAATATATTTTTAATATACATAACTATTTAATATTTTCAAAGCAAAAAAATAACTAGAAATTCTTTTATATATTTTAACATAGAATATAAAAAATTCTAAAATTTGAAACTTTTAAGTTGAAGTTGAACAACCATTAAAACAAATTTAGATTAGTGGTTGTTTTCTTTATTTCTTATAAATTTTTCTTTTAATAAACAACTTTTATATTCCTTTGAATTACTTTTATCTATTACTATCTCTCATTTTCATTATATTTAATCAGCAGAGTTATTATAAAAACTTAACAAAAGAAAAAAGGCTATAGACAATTTAATTGTCTATAGCCTAAGAGCTAAAATTTTTGTGACTTCTATACTTTCTGATTAACTTAACTATTTTGAAGCGTATACAGATACTTGCTTTTTGTCTTTTCCTAATCTTTCAAATTTTACATATCCATCAATTAGAGCAAATAGAGTATGATCTTTACCCATTCCCATGTTATTTCCTGGGTGGAAAGCTGTTCCTCTTTGTCTTACTATGATGTTTCCAGCTTTTACAACTTCTCCATCATATTTTTTTACTCCAAGATATTTAGGATTTGAATCTCTTCCGTTTTTAACAGAACCTTGTCCTTTTTTGTGTGCAAATAATTGTATATTTAAAGTAAATTGCATCTATTTTTCCTCCTTCTCAACAAGCTTTATATTTTTAGGATAATCTTTTGATAAACTTTTTATCATTAATACCATGCTTTCTAATAAAGTATCTAGTTCTTTCTCTTTTCCCTTATTATCCATACCTCTCATATCTACACTTAAGTATCCATCAGAGTCTATTTCAAACTTAGGATAAATATCAAGCACATCTTGCATACCACCTAAAGGTAATTGTAATGCCATAGAAAGTGCAGCACAAACTATATCTTCACCATACTCAGCATAGCCTGAATGTCCGGTAGCTTTGTATCCTACAACTCTACCTTTTTTTCTATAAATTTCTACCTTTGTCATTGACAATCTAATTTAGACAATTAAGCGTTTATTGAAGTAACTTTAATCTCAGTAAATAGTTGTCTGTGACCTTTTTTTCTGTGGTATCCTGTTTTTGGCTTGTATTTGAAGTTAACTACCTTAGCTCCTTTACCTTGAGCAACAACTTCTGCAACTACTTTAGCTCCTTCTACTACAGGAGTCCCAACTTTTACAGTTTCTCCATTAGCTACTAAAAGAACTTCAGTTAATTCTACAGTTGTGTTAACTTCAGCATTTAATTTCTCTACTCTTAATACGTCACCTTCTGTAACTTTGTATTGTTTACCACCAGTTTTTATAACTGCGTACATTCTAACACCTCCAAAAGTATTAACAATCGCTGAATAGGGTTGCTGATGACCTCATTTCATGCGTAATCTAGATAAAATTATATCATATAACTTAAAGTTTGTCAAGAATTACTATATTTATCAAAGCATATTTTTTATATTTATTTTCAGAAAAGTATTGATTTTTTCTAAAAAAAAATGTATTATTTACTTATCTAGTAAAAAATTATGAGGTTGATTATTTTATGATGTTTCAGAGGACAGAACTTTTAATAGGAAGTGATAACTTAAATAAATTAAAAAATTCCCATATTATAGTTTTTGGTATCGGTGGAGTAGGAGGATTTGCTACTGAAGCACTTATCAGGGCTGGAATTGGAGAGATTTCAATTGTTGATTTTGATACAGTTGACATTACTAATCTTAATCGACAAATTATAGCACTTCAAAGTACAGTTGGTAAATTAAAAACCTCTGTGATGAAACAACGTCTTCTTGATATAAATCCAAATGTAGTTGTTCATGAATATTCTATAAAATTCTCCACAGAAAATATGGATATTTTTTTTAAAGATAAAACCTATTCATACATTGTAGATGCTATTGATTTAGTAACTTGCAAGTTGGATTTAATATCTCTTGCAAAAGATAAAAATATTCCCATTATTTCATCTATGGGAACAGGAAATAAACTAAATCCTACTATGTTAGAAGTAAGTGATATAAATAAAACTTCTGTGTGTCCATTAGCTCGTGTAATAAGAAAAGAATTAAAAAATAGAGGAGTTAAAAAATTAAAAGTTGTTTATTCCAAGGAAAAACCTAAAAAACCTCATAATTTAAGTGGAAGCCGAGAAAAAAGAGTGAATGTTGGGAGTATCTCTTTTGTTCCCTCAAGTGCTGGACTTATAATTGCTAGTGAGGTAATTAAAGATATTTGTAATTTATTAGGAGGATAAAAAATGAAAAAAATTGGAGTATTTTATGGTACAACATCTGGAACTACTACTGGAGTTGTTGATGAATTAGAATTTTATTTAAGAAAAGATGACTATGAGGTACACAATGTAGCTGATGGTATTTCTAACCTTTCTGAATATGAAAATTTAATTCTTATAACACCAACTTATGGTGTAGGAGAATTGCAAGCCGATTGGGAAAATGTTTATGATGAATTCTGTAAAATAGATTTTACTGGTAAAGTTATTGGTCTTATTGGACTTGGAAATCAATACGCTTTTGGAGAATCTTTTGTTGGTGGAATAAAAGTCCTTTATGATGTTATTGTTAACAACGGAGGAAAAGTTGTTGGATTTACATCAACCGAAGGATATCATTTTGAAGAATCTGATTCTGTAATTGAAGATAAATTTATAGGGCTTGCTATTGACGAAGGAAACCAAGGAGATTATACCCCTGAAAAACTAAAAACTTGGTTTGAAGAAATTAAACCTGAATTTAATTAAATTTTCCTTAAATTTTTATAAAAAAAATAGTATAATTTAAATGTCAATATTTTTAAAAGGAGTAAGACCATGAAAAAAATAATTTCGTTTATATTATCTATTATTTTATGTTCGTCTATTTTTGCCTCTAGTTTTCAAGAAATTATGCCTCTTGAAAAAAATACTTCCTATAATTTTGAAGAAAATCTCACTAATTTTGAGTTAGAAAATAAATCTCTAGTGACACAAGATAAGGGAAAAGAATCATTTATTAAAACTAGAATAGAGGATTTAGGAATAAAAAGAATAGCATCTGATGGAAAGGTATATGCTGGAAATGAAACTGTTCCTTATAGTGGAAAATTTGCTCTCTTTTTAGGAGATATTACAGAATACACAGAAACTTATGTTGATGGTATACTTAATGGTCCAAAAACTTGGTATTCCCACAATGGTATTATTATTCTTGAAGAGAATTATATTAACAATAAAGTTGAGGGAGAGCAAAAAGCTTACCATGAAAATGGTAATATAAAGTCTATTGTTAACTATAAAAATGGTAAAATAATAGGAATTGAGGCATTTGCTAAAAATGGTTCTCTATTACATAAAAGTGATCTAAGTAAAGGAACTGGAATATGGAAGTATTTTTGGGAAAATGGGAATATTCTTGAAGAAGGTAATTATAAAAACTGGAAAAAAGATGGTAAATGGATTAAATACCGTGAAAATGGCAAAGTTGATGTTACTACTATCTATAAAAATGGAAAGCTTATTGAACAAATTTGGAGTTAAACGATTTTGTAAAATATATTTTTAATCAAAGCTCCTGATTAAGATAAAATAACTCAAGATTAAAATTTGCTGAAGATGTAGCTATCAAAAGTGGAAAATTAAAGATTACAGATAACTACGAAATTTTAGATAGTGAAGATTTTAGAAAGATTTTTTCTCAATACTCAATAGCAGTTGGTTCTACTGGAAATCTTGGATTATCTATTGGAATAATGGGAGCTAAGCTAGGATTTAAAGTAACAGTTCATATGTCAGCAGATGCTAGACAATGGAAAAAAGATATGCTTAGAAGTAAAGGTGTCAATGTTATTGAATATAAAGAGGATTATAGCAAAGCTGTTGAAGAGGGACGTAAGCAAGCTAGCCTTGATAAAAATTGTCATTTTATAGATGATGAAAACTCTAAAACTCTTTTCTTAGGTTATACAGTAGCTGCTCTTCGTCTAAAAAAACAGCTAGAGGAAAAAAATATAGTAATCACTAAGGAGAATCCTCTATTTGTTTATCTTCCTTGCGGAGTAGGGGGAGGTCCTGGGGGAGTTATGTTTGGTCTAAAATCTATTTTTGGAGATAATGTCCATTGCTTTTTTGCTGAGCCAACTCACTCTCCTTGTATGACTCTTGGACTTGCTACTAAGCTACACGATAAAGTTTGTGTACAAGATTTTGGAATAGATAATAAAACTGCTGCTGATGGACTTGCTGTGGGTAGAGCATCTAGTTTTGTAGGTAGATGTGTAGAAAATATTGTATCTGGTTCTTATACTTTAAGTGATGAGCAAATGTATATATATCTAACTCAAATGGCAGATTTAGAAAATATTTACCTTGAGCCTAGTGCTTTAGCTGGAGTAAAGGGAATAGAGCTCATTGAAAAAGATAAGGTTGGAGAGAGTTATTTGAAAGCCCACAATATCAAAAAAGTAAATATCACTCATATAGCTTGGGCAACTGGTGGAAATATGGTTCCTAGAGATATTATGAACGAATATGTAAATAAAGGAAAAGAATTATTAAAATAATCAAAATTGACAGAAAAAGAATAAAATAGTATAATAACAAAGGAATAAAATATATAAAAAAGCAGATGGGCGGCTGATAACCCACCTGCTTTTATTTTTTTGTAGGAGGATTTATGTTAATTAATTTTAAGAAAGATAGAGAATTTTTCAAAAATCTTTTAATCTTAGCTATTCCAATTATTTTACAAAACTTTATTGGAGCATCATTAAACTTACTTGATAACTTGATGATAGGTAGTCTTGGGGAAAATGCTATCGCTTCAACAGGAATAGCCAACCAATATTATATGCTTTACTACAATGCTACCAATGGTATAGTTATGGGAGCCGGAATCTTTATGGCTCAATATTGGGGTAAAAAAGATATAAAAAGCATCTATAAATTTATGGGAATATCTCTTCTTTTCTCCCTTATTACAGCTATTTTATTTGTTATAGGTGGAGTCTTCTTTTCTGAAAATATCATGGGAATATTTACTCAAGAGAAAATTGTTTCTGACTTAGGAAAAGATTATCTAGCTGCTGTGGCACCTAGTTATATTTTTACAAGTATATCTCTCTCTTTTGCTATGGCTCTAAGAAGTGCTGGTTATACAAAAATACCTATGTACGCTAGTTTGATTGGACTAATTTTCAATGGAATTTTAAACTACATACTTATCTTTGGAAAATTTGGTGCCCCAGCTCTTGGAGTAACTGGTGCTGCCCTTGGAACTACTGTAGCTAGACTTATGGAGATGAGCTTTATACTACACACTATATATATTAGAGATAAAAATATTATAGCTGCTAAAGTTAGTGAGATGTTTACTTTTACAAGAGATTTAATCAATAAATTTATCAAAACTGCTACTCCTGTTGTATTTAATGATGTAATGTGGATAGGAGGAATTACTGTATATTTTATAGCTTACTCTAAACTTGGAACTAATGCCACTGCTACTATGCAGATAGCTAATACAATAAATAATACCTTTAATATATTTGCTATTGGTATCGCTATTGCCACTAGTATAGTAATAGGAAATAAAATTGGAGCAGGAAAAGAGAGTGAAGCTAAGGAAGCTGCTATAAAGATAAATATTTTTGGAGTTTTCCTTGGAATTATTGTGGGAATATTTTTCTATTTTCTTTCTCCTCTTATTGTTCTTTTATTTAAGATTACTCCAGAAACAAAAGCTAATGTTATAACTGTTTTAAAAATAATGTCAGTATTTGTTCCTATTAGATTTTTTGGAGCTGTGCAAATACTTGGAGTATTACGTGGTGGTGGAGATGTATTGTATGCTATTATTGTTGAGCTAATAGCTGTATGGGGAATAGGAGTTCCTCTATCTTTTTTAGGAGCTACATATTTTAAATATCCTATCACAACTGTTTACTTCTTTGTTTGTATGGAAGAACCTTTTAAGATGATAGCTACTCTACCTAGATTAATCTCTGGTAAATGGATTAGAAACTTAGTAAAATAATTTAAGGAGAGGTTTACCCTCTCCTTATTTTTATATAAATTTCTAAATAAAATATGATATAATATGAAAATAAAATCAAAGAAAGGAGAGAAGATGAAAGCCACAGGAATAGTAGTGGAATACAATCCTTTTCACAATGGACACAGATACCATCTACAAAAAGCTAAAGAATTGAATCCTGACTCTATCATCATAGCTGTTATGAGTGGAGATTTCGTTCAAAGGGGAGAACCTTCAATAATTGATAGGTGGACAAAGGCTAAGATGACTTTAGCTAATGGAGTGGATATGGTAGTAGAGTTACCTGTTTTTTATTCTTCACAGAACGCAGAGATTTTTGCTAAAGGAGCTATTGGAATTTTAGAAGAATTAAGATGTAACTCTATGGTATTTGGTTCAGAGAGTGGAGAGATTGAAGAGTTAAAAAGAATATCTACACTTCAAGAAAGTGATGAGTTTAAAATAAAATTAAAAGAAAGATTAAAAGAGGGACACTCATATCCCACTGTACATAGTCTAACTATGAAAGAGATTTTAGGAGAGAGTGAACTTAACTCCAACGATATCTTAGGACTTGAATATATAAAAGCTATCAGATATTGGAAAAGTTCCATAACACCTATGGCTCTAAAAAGAGAAAAGGTAGGGTATCACGATATAAATATTGTAGGAGATTTTGCAAGTGCTACAAAGATTAGAGAGCATCTTAAAAAAAATGAAGAGATTAAAAATATTGTTACAAAGGAAAGCTATAATATTTTAAAAGATTATGATAACTTTACATATATGGAAAATTTTTATCCTCTTATTAGATATGAGTTAATTAAAAACTCTAAAAAACTATCTGATATACAGGATATGGAGATTGGTTTTGAAAATAGGCTCTATGAAGGAGCAGTAAAATTTTCTGACTATAAAGATTTTTTCCAAGCTATTAGCAATAGGAGATACACTATGGGAAGAGTGCAGAGGGTACTCACTCATACACTTTTAGGACTTACTAACTCTATCACTAAAGATGTAAAAAAATCTATTCCCTATGTGAGAGTACTAGGATTTAATTCTAAAGGAAGAGAGTATTTAAACTATCTAAAGAAATTTGAAAATAGTAAGATTATCACCTCTTACAAAAAAATGAATGAGATTTTTTCTCCAGAAGTTTGCTCTCTAATAGAGTTTAATGAGGAAAGCTCAAAAATATATAGACTTATAAATAATTACAAGGACTATAAGTCCCCAATAATTTTAAAGGAGGAAACTAATGAGTAAAAGATTACCTACAAGTATACAGATTTTTTATGGATTAGGGGTAAGCTATGCCATTGTTGACCAGATATTTGCTCAATGGATACTATATTTCTATCTACCACCAGAGAGTTCAGGACTAAAGCCTGTAATGGCTCCACTTCTTATCTCACTAGCTCTAGTTATTTCAAGATTTGTAGATATGGTAACAGACCCAGTGGTAGGATTTTTATCTGATAAAGTAAATACAAGATGGGGTAGGCGTATTCCTTTTATAGCTGTGGGAATTATTCCATTAGCACTATTTACTATTGCTTTTTTCTATCCACCTATGAATAATGAAAAATTAGCTTTTATCTATCTAGCTATAGTTGGTTCTATGTTCTTTACTTTTTATACAATAGTAGGAGCACCTTATAACTCTCTTATTCCAGAGATAGGACAGACAACTGAAGAGAGATTAAATCTTTCCACTTGGCAATCAGTTTTTAGATTAGTCTATACAGCTATCGCTATGATTATTCCTGGAGCATTAATAGGAATGATAGGTAAGGGAGATACCCTTGTAGGTGTAAGAGGTATGGTTATCTCTCTATGTGTGTTAGTTATTATTGGTGGACTTATCACTGTATTTTTAGTTCCTGAGAAAAAATACTCACTTGGTAAAACTTCTCAAGCTAATTTTAGAGATACTATGAAGATAGTTTTTAAAAATAAAGCTTTTATCAATTATCTTTTTGGACTTCTATTTTTCTTTATAGGTTTTAATAATCTAAGAGCTATAATGAACTACTTTATAGAAGATATTATGGGAATGGGAAAAGGAGCTATTACTATTGCATCAGCTCTTCTCTTTGGAATGTCAGCTCTATTTTTCTATCCCACAAATAAACTTTCTAAAAAATATGGATATAGAAAAATTATGTTATCTTGTTTAGCTATGCTTACATTTTTTACTCTCTGTCTATTCCAATTAGGAAAAATTATTCCAATTTCTATGGGATATCCACTTTTTGCTCTAATTGGTATACCAGTAGCTGGTTCAGCTTTTATCTTCCCACCAGCTATGCTCAGTGAAATAGGTAGTAAGATAAGTGAAGAGAATGGAAATAGAATAGAGGGAGTTTGTTTTGGTATACAGGGATTTTTCTTAAAGATGGCTTTTATGATATCTATACTTATACTTCCAATTATATTAGTAGCTGGAAATGGAGATATCCTTTCTGCTATTACTACAGCACCTAAGGGAGTAGAAAAATCTGGTATATACCTCACTTCTTTAGTTTCAGCTATATCTTTTATAATATCTTTCTTTTTCTATTATAAGTATGAAGAGTAATAAAAAAATACCCTTATAAAAGGGTATTTTTTATACAAAATATCTAGTGGATTAAAAGTATATTATATAGTAAAATATAGTATATTGAGGACAAAGGGAGAGAGCTATGGAAGTAATCTATCTTATAGCTTTAGAGATTAGTATCATCTTAGGAGCACTAAAATTTTTCTCTTTAGAGCTTGGAATATTTTTCAGTTTAATTTTAGTTTTAGGCATTTTTATCTTTAACAGAGAAAAAAATATTTTTCTTTTATTACTTCCTATTCTATTTTTAATTAGAGTTTTCTTTTTATTCAACTCTTCAAATAGTATAGGAGATATAAAAACTTTCCAAATTTCACTCTATGAAGGGCGTGGAAAGATTGAAAAAATAGATAATAGATATCCTTTTAATAATTTATATCTCTATCTTTCCAATAAATCCAATGGTAAATATGAAGTGATTGGAGAAATAAAAGAAATTAATAAAAAGTATGGAAATGAATACTTAGATATCCAAGTGGAAAAGATTACCTCTCTACCTCAAAATAGTATACACAGATATTTTCAAAAGAAAAGTGAACATCTTTTAAAAAACTCTGGTTATGATATGAAAAGAGTGTATGAGGCAGTTATTTTAGGAAAGGGATATAGGCTTACACAGGAGATGAGAGAAAAATTTAACTATATAGGGATTTCACATCTTATGGCTCTATCAGGTTTTCATATAGGGCTGGTTATCTCAATTATCTCTTTTCTCCTTCCTACAAAGTTACCTTTGAAAAAAAGAGAGAGGAATATATTTTTATTAATTACCTTGACCCTATACTATCTTGGGATAGAACATTCTCCTTCACTAAATAGAGCATATATTATGGGAGCTATCTATCTTCTTGGAAAAATTTTAGATGAGAATACAGAATTATTAAAAACTCTCACCGTAAGCTATGTTTTCTCACTTATTATAAATCCTGCTTCTATTAACAGCATTTCATTTCAACTATCCTATGGAGCTGTATTTGTTATAGCAGGAATTTTTCCCTATATTAAAACTAAAATATATAAAGGGAAGTCTAAGATAGTAGATGGAATTTTACTTACACTAAGCATTCAATTTTTTCTTACACCTCTACTTATTCAGGAGTTTAGTGTTATACAACTTCTATCTTTTGTTACCAATATGATAGTAGTTCCAATAGGAAGTCTATTTATATCTCTTGGATTTATTGGACTTCTTTTAGAAAATTTTTCATTAGGATTTTTAATTACTCCAATATTAAATATAGTTTTTAAACTATTTTTTATATTGGTAAATTTTTTTAATGCTATTCCTTTTATGAGTATAAAATATAAAAATGAGAGTAAGCTTATAACTATTTTCTATATTTTTCTTATAGCAGGAGTATTTATCTTAAAATTTAGAAAGGATTATAAAAAAGATGAAAAGATTTATAAACGAACTAAAATATCTCAATAGAGGTATGCCTACCTCTACAAAAATTATACTTGGAGTGATTATTGCATATATTTTATTAAGCTTTGGTAAAAATATACTTTTCAATCCCTCTATCTTTATCAATATAGCTATACTTCTATTTTCTCTGCTTGTTCACGAGATTTCTCATGGAGTTATGGCCTATATCTGTGGAGATAATACTGCTAAAAATTATGGAAGATTAAGTTTAAATCCTCTACATCATCTAGACCCATTGGGAACTATTTTTCCTATACTTCTAATTTTATCTGGCTCTTCCTTTGTCTTTGGTTGGGCAAAACCTGTACCTATCAATTATTACAGATTAAAATATGGAAGATTGGGAGAATTTTTAGTAGCAATAGCTGGAGTACTATCAAATATTCTATTAGCTATCATTGGTATGTTTTTATTCAAACATTTCTATGAGTTATTAGCTCCTCTACATCTACTTGAGCCTATACTTTATATGATTAGCTTGAATATTTTACTTGCTGTATTTAATATTATACCAATACCACCACTAGATGGTTCAAGAGTACTTGCTTCAATAGGTAGTTATGATTTAAGAGATAGTATCTTCCATATGGATAGATATGGTATTTTTATAATTATGATTCTAAGTTGGACTGGATTTTTATATAAATTTATAGCCCCAGTTTATATGGCTATTCTTAGTTTTTTAGATAAATTAATTTAATGGAGAGATTTATGAAAAGTGTTGCTAGAGAGTATGTTATTGAATTTGAAGAGAGAAAATCAAAATTTATAGGCTATGTAAAGCCTGTTGGAAGTAAGGTAGAAGCTGAGGAGTTTATTCAATCTATAAAAAATAAGCACCCAGATGCTACTCATAACTGTTCTGCCTATAAGGTAGTAGACAATGGACAGGAGTACTTTAAAACTGATGATGATGGAGAACCTAGTGGTACTGCTGGTAACCCAATGGGGGATATCATTACCTATATGGAAGTTACAAACCTTGCTGTTGTAGCTACTAGATATTTTGGTGGAATAAAGTTAGGAGCTGGTGGACTTGTTAGAAACTATGCTAAAACAGCTAAACTTGCTATACAGGAAGCTGGTATAGAGGAGTATGTAGAGAGAAAAATCTATCTTATCGATTTTTCCTATGAAAGAATTGGAGAGGTAGAATCTATCTTAAACAGTGCTAGAGCTGAGTATTTAGATAAAGGGTACAATGATAGAGTAACTTATAAGGTTAGAATTGATACACCTACTCTTGAAAATCTTCAAGCTTTAAGAGATATTATGATAATAGATCTATAAAAATAAAGGAGCTATTGTAATAATTTGTAATAGCTCCTTTATTAATTATTTTCCATTTATTAATTTTTCAACTATTGGATAATCTGTAGGCACCCAAACTAGAGAAGTTAAATTCTCTCTTTTTAACCATACAAAACCTGAATGCTCCTTTAATTCAAAACTCATATTATTAGAAAACTTACAAATATAGCAAGTTAGATTAATTATCACATTTTCATACTCTTTTTCTACCTCCATAAAATATCTATCTATATCTATCTCAAGGTTTAATTCTTCTTTAAGCTCTCTTTTTAGAGCTTCCTCTTTTTCTTCTCCACTCTCTATTTTTCCTCCTGGAAACTCCCACATGTTTCCTAAAGATTTATCTTTAGGTCTTAGTGTACAAAGTATCTCTTTATTTTCATTTTCTATTATTGCACCTACAACTTTAACTATTTTTTTCATATTATCACTTCCAGATTATTTTATAATATATTGATATAAGCTACTTTCAATTTCATTTTTTAATAATAATTCATACTCTACTACTTGATTTCCTTTATAGTTTATTATCTCCTTAGGATTCAATACCTTTCTAACTTGTCCAAGATAGTAAAAGTTCTCTCCAGATTTTTTCTTAATAAAGGCTTCTAAAGTATAATAATTTTCTGCTATTTTTCCCTCTGCTGTAAGTTTCCCATTTCTACTTAGACACCTTTGATTTTTTGAATACCAAGTAAATCTTCTATTATCAAAAAACTTATTATCATACTGTGTAAAAGGTGGTGTATCATCTAAAGTAATAAATAGTATTACCTTTCTCTGCTCTTCAAAAACAGTATATCCACTTACTTGGTAACCATTATTAAAATCTAAATTGAGATACCAAAATGCCTCCTGCTTACTATACTCCTTATATCTTAATATGCTCTCCTCTTCTATCTGTTTATAATTTTTCTCTACATATGCCAAGTTATATTTTATCAAATCATCTATTAGATTTTTAAAATACTCTTTCTCTTTGTAACTTTTTCTGAAATCACTACTTAAAACTATATCCTCTCCATATCTTTCAACAATAGGTAAAAACTCCTTAGCTGTTGAAAGACTTACAAATATCTCCTTTGCTAAATGCTTTATAGCATTTTCTATATTTTCCTTTTGATTACTTAAAGAGTATCTCTCTTTTAAAATTTTCTCTATCTCATCTATATCTATTTTTTCATCTCTCAGTAACTTTTCTAAGATTACCATCTCATGCACTCTTTTAGCTGGAGTAAAAAAGCTAGATAAAAAAGTTAAATAGTTGCTCTCCCTTTCATTAAGAACTGTAAACTCCTCTCTAGGTTTTAAAATTCTAAGTACCTCATCATAAGTTTTCTTATATTTCAATATTACACTTGGCTCTATCATATTCTTTTCAAAAAAATCATATAGCATAGGTATTCTTCCAAGTTGTTTTTCAAGAAGTACAAAGTCTTTTTCTATATTTTTCTTTGTAGAAAAGTTTGTCTTATTAATATTTTCAAAAATTCTCTCCTTAACTATCTCCTCAAAAATTATAGAGCTCTGCCCTGGAATCATATCTGTTCCATTCATTATAAATCTTTTCATATAGTCTTTATCATAGCTACTATTTTGAGATACAGCTACAGGAATTAAAAAGTTTTTCTCATAGTTCCCTATAAAATCAAGTATAACTACATACTCCTTATCTGGATATTTTCTAAGTCCTCTCCCTAGTTGTTGGATATATACAATTGATGACTCAGTAGGACGTAACAGTATCACTTGATTTACACAGGGGATATCTACTCCCTCATTGAATATATCCACAGTTATAATATACTCTATCTTACCATTTTCAAGCTCTGTTATAGCCTTTTCCCTTTTCTCATCACTATCATCTCCAACTAAAGCTACACATTTTACTCCCCTCTCTTGAAATCGTTCCTCAAGAAGTAGTGCTTCCTCTACACGAGATACAAAGATAAGTCCATGAAGCTTTTCTCCACTATATCCATAAAATTTACTCTTCTCTAAAATATGATTTACCCTTTCAGATGTTGTGAGTTTTTTTATTCCACTCTTCTCATTTATTAATTCCCCATCTACCTCTATATCAGAGATACCAAAATAATGAAAAGGGCATAGTAGCTCCTCTTTTAAAGCATCATGCAATCTAATTTCATAAGCTATATTATTATCAAATAACTTATATATATCAAAATTATCTCCTCTCTCTGGAGTAGCTGTCATTCCCAATAAAAATTTAGGAGTAAAATAATTGATAACAGTCTGATAGCTCTTTGCTCCTCCATGATGTACCTCATCTACCACTATATAGTCAAAATAATCTGGAGAAAATTTTGCCAGATGCTTCTCTTTACTTAAAGTTTGTATCATAGCAAAAACAACATCTGCTCCTTCTACTTCCTCATCTCCATAGATTACTATTTTTTTATCTCTTAAAATATTTTCATAGGCTTCCTTTGCCTTTTGAAGTATAGTTTTTCTATGAGCTATAAAGAGCACTTTTTGAAGGTTTGAATTTTTTACATCAAAGGCACTGAGATAAGTTTTCCCTGTCCCTGTTGCACTAATAAGAAGTCCTCTTTTTTCATAATTTCTCAAAACTTTCAGATTTTCAAGAGCCTGTCTTTGCATAAGATTAGGAGTTATCTCCTTATACTCTCTTATCTCTTTCTTTCTTTTCTTGTTGTACTCTTTTGTAAGTGTATATATTTTTTCATACTCATCAAGAGAATCACTATCCAATATTGGGGTTCTATCATAAATCTCATAAAAATTATTTAAAATATCATGGGCTATCTTTCCATCTTTAAGAGAGTTAATTTTTAAATTCCATTCAAAATTTACAGTGAGAGCTGTTTGAGTAAGATTACTACTTCCCACTATCATTGTCCATATATCTCCCTTTCTAAAGAAATATCCCTTAGCATGAAATTTTTCATCTGACAGTATCTTCAACTCTATATTTTTAAACTCTAAAAGTTTTTTAAGTGCCTTAGGTTGAGTAAAAGTTAGATAATCCCCAGTTAAAATTTTTCCCCTTACACCTCTTTTCTCTAAATCTTTTAACTGTTCAAGTATCATAGTAACTCCACCTAAAGTTATAAAGGCTACTGAGATTATAAATTCATCACAACTTTCTAGCTCTCTTCTTATTAAACTTATTATTTTCTCTTCTCTATTGGAGATAAGCTTATGCTGATAAGATAGAATAGATTCCATATTTCTATCTATCAAACTTGTTTTTATACTATCAATTAATATATTTTTCATAAATTTCCTCTTCATATTAAATAAAAAATACCAGCTCTACCCATAACAGATATTTTTGCTGGTATATTTTTCTTTATTATATCATGTTAAAATTTATAGTTCAATAAAGTATTTTATCTTTCCCAACCTAATTCTTTATAAATACTTTCTACTTCTTTACTTTCTGCAAATTTTATGAAATCTAATATTTCCTTATTCGCATTTTTTCTTGCAACTAAATTTAAATCTCTATATACAACTAAGTCTTTTTCTATTTCAACAATATCTCCATATCCTGGGTTACTTTTTGCCCAATCTATCCAAGTTATCCATGCATCTACTTTATCATCATTTAAAAATAAATTTCTAGCCGTTCCACTATTTGGTGTAAATGAAACAATATTTTTTCTAAATTTCTTAACTATATCAATATTTTTTGTACGTCCTATCATATCTTCCCAAGCACCTGTACCAGAAGTATTACTTTTTCCCATTCCTTCTGGAGCTATTATTCCTACTTTTTTGTTAGCTAAATCTTTTAATCCTTTTATCTTTTTAGGATTTCCTTTTTTAACTAAAATTATAGCTCTTCTCAAATATAAGGGTTCTATCTCATTCACATCAAATCTTTCTTTATGATCATCTGCTATTGCTATTGCAGATTGTTCAGAAGATCCAAACAATATATCTGCATCTACTTTCGCTCTCTCATTCCATGTACTTTGTGGTCCAAAATTTACATTAACCTTTATCCCAGTTTTTTCTTCATATTTTTTAGCCACTTTTTGAAGAGCTGTATGAGGTCCCCCTGGTCCATATAAATTTATATCAGCAAAAGCTGTTAAACTTACTGTCAAAATTGCTCCCATTAAAAAAATTTTTTTTAACATCTCCTTCTCCTTTTATTTAAGTTATTTTTAATTTTTTAAATTTATTTCATTTAAAAAATGATATATAACTATTATAATATACTTTTTTATTTTTTCAAACTTTTTTTATTTTAAAATTAAACTTCTTTCTTTTTATCTTTTCTTCTCCCTATAAGCATAATCTATAAATTTAAACTTATCTGGTCTATGCCTTGCCTCTGTATATTGAAAAAGATGTCCCCCCTCTAAATAAGTAAAAGACTTTACCACTACTACCATATCAAAATCTTTCATATCTAGAAGCTCTCTATCTTCATCAGTTACTTTATGTACTGTTATCTCTTTTGTACAATAACTAATCTTCATTCCCAAATCATTTTCTAAATATTCATATAAAGAGTCTTGAGCAGCTTTTAGAGGTATATTTGCTACATATTTTCTTGGAATATAGTCCTTATCTATAATTATTCTCTCTCCCTCTATCTTTCTTATACGTATAAGTTTAAAATATTCCTCATCTTTACTGATACCTAATTTTTTAATAATCTCCTTCTCTCCCTTAACTATCTCAAGATTTTCTACATAGGTAGAGTTTTCTACTCCTACATGTAATTCCTTGAAAGATTTTATCGCTGAGATTGGAAAATTAAATTGATTTCTACTAGCTACAGTAGCTACCTTTCCCTTAGCTTTTTCTATATGTCCATCTTGTACTAACATGTTTAAGGCTTTTCTAACGGTATCCCTAGACATGTTATACTTTTCCATCAGCTCTTTTTCTGAAGGAAGCTTATCTCCCTCTTGTAATTCTTTATTTTCTATCTGCTCTAAAAGTCTATTATATAACTGAATATACTTGCTCTCCATAATATTTTCTCCTTTTTTCTATCTATTTATAATATAACATACAAGTTAAAATTATTCAAATAATTAAAATTCTTCTTGACTATCTTATACGTATATGTTATATTAATGTTGTAAAACATATACGTATAAGGAGATGGTGAAATGAATTTTGAAGATAAAGTTGTTTATCAAATTTATCCTAAATCTTTTTATGACAGCAACAATGATGGTATTGGGGACTTAAATGGAATTACTGAAAAATTAGACTATATAAAATATCTTGGAGTAGACTATATCTGGATAACACCATTTTTTATTTCTCCACAGAGAGATAATGGTTATGATGTAGCTGACTACTGTAACATAGACCCTACATATGGAACTATGGAAGATTTTGATAGACTTTCAGCAGAAGCTAAAAAAAGAGGGATTGGAATTATGTTAGATATGGTTTTTAACCATACCTCTACTGAGCATAAATGGTTTAAAAAAGCTTTAGCTGGAGAGAAAAAATATCAAGACTTCTACATTTTTAAAAAGGGAGAAAAGGGAAATTCTCCTACTAACTGGGTTTCAAAATTTGGGGGAAATGCTTGGGAGTATGTAAAAGAGTTAGAAAGTTATTACTTACACCTCTTTGATAAAACTCAAGCAGATTTAAACTGGGAAAATCCAGAAGTAAGAGAGGAAATTTACAAAGTTGTAAAATTTTGGTTAGATAAAGGAGTTAATGGTTTTAGATTTGATGTGGTAAACCTTATCTCTAAACCAGAAAAATTTGAAAATGATTATGAGGGAGATGGAAGAAGATTCTATACTGATGGTCCTAAGATACATGAATATCTAAAAGGATTAAATCAAAATACCTTTGGACAAAAAAATGATATCATAACTGTTGGAGAGATGTCTTCTACTTCTATGGAAAATTGCTTTAAATACTCTGGCAAAAAAGAAAATGAGTTATCTATGGTATTTAATTTCCATCATTTAAAAGTAGATTATAAAAATAAAGACAAGTGGGCACTACAACCTTTTGATTTTCAAGAATTAAAAGATATACTTAACTCTTGGCAAGTTGGAATGCAAGAGCATGATGCTTGGTCAGCTCTTTTCTGGTGTAATCATGACCAGCCTAGAATTGTATCAAGGCTTGGAGATGACAAAAACTTTTGGAAAAAATCAGCTAAGATGTTAGGAACTGTTATCCATATGTTAAGAGGTACTCCATATATATATCAAGGAGAAGAGATTGGTATGACTAATGCATACTTTGATAATATCTCACAATATAGAGATGTGGAATCTACCAACTATCATAAAATTTTAATGAATAATGGCTTAAGTGATGAGGAAGCTATGAAAGTTGTAATGGAACGTTCAAGAGATAATGGAAGAACTCCTATGCAGTGGTCTGATGAGATAAATGGTGGATTTTCTAAAGGAACTCCTTGGATTGAAAGTATAAAAAATTATAGAGATATCAATGTAAAAAATCAAATTGATGATGAAGAGAGTATCTTAAATCATTATCGTAAACTTATAGCTCTAAGAAAAAAATATAGAGTAATAGCCTTAGGAAAAACTATTCCACTAGCTGAAAAGGATAAAAATATCTATATGTTCAAAAGAGAATTTAAAAATGAGGAACTTTTAGTTATAAACAATTTCTATGGTACTTCTTGTGAAATAAATTTAGATTTTGATATTGAGGGATATGAGTGTATCCTTTCAAATGGAGATATGAATAAAAAATTAGATAAAAATTTAAAACTTGAAGCATATGATTCATTTGTATTTTATAGAAAAAAATAGATTAGGAGGATTGGAATATGGCAGAGATTAATGAAAAATTTAGAGAAGACGCTTTAAAAGTAATAGAGGGAGTTGGAGGAAAGGATAATATCTCCTCAGTTACTCACTGTATGACTAGACTTCGTTTTGTATTAAAGGATACAGATAAAGCTGATATAAAAAAATTAGAAGCAATTAAAAGTGTAAAAGGAAGTTTTACAAGTGGAGGACAATTTCAAATAATTATTGGAAATACAGTGGCAGAATTTTATAAAACTATGACAGCTCTTTTTGATTTAAAAGAGGTCTCTAAAGAGGAAAGTAAAGAGTATGCTAAGAAAAATATGAATCCTTTAGAGAGATTTTTATCTACTATGGCAGAGATATTTGTACCTTTACTGCCAGCAATTATCTGTGGTGGACTTATCTTAGGATTTAGAAATCTTATTGGAGATATTCAATTTGGTGGACAAACTTTAGCTCAAGCTCATCCTTTCTGGGCTACAGTATATAATTTTCTTTGGCTGATTGGAGAGGCAATATTTCATTTTCTACCTGTTGGTATCACTTGGTCAGTTGTTAGAAAAATGGGAGGAAGTCAAATACTAGGAATAATTTTAGGTATCACTTTAGTTTCTCCACAACTTATGAATGCTTACAACATAGGTAAAGCTACTCCTGAAGCTTGGGATTTTATTGCATTCTCTATAGATAAAGTAGGTTATCAAGCTCAAGTTATTCCAGCTATCTTAGCAGGACTTACTCTTGGATATATAGAAACTAAGCTTAATAAAGTTGTTCATGAAGCTGTTAGAATTGTTATTGTTCCTTTAATCTCTTTAGTGATTACTGTATTTTTAGCTCACGCTATAATCGGTCCAGTAGGAAGAATCTTAGGAGATTTTGTAGGACATATATTCCAAGTACTGCTTACTGGTAAATTTGCTGTGATAGGTTCTATTATCTTTGGTTTCTTATATGCTCCACTAGTTATTACAGGAATACATCACACTACTAATGCTGTTGAATTTACTCTTATTCAACAATTAGGTGGAACAATGATATTCCCCCTACTAGCTCTAAGTAATATCTCTCAAGCTACTGCTTCATTAGCTATGAGTATCTCTTCTAAAGAGGTAAAAAAAGATGTAGCTATTCCTGCTGCTATCTCAGCTTATTTAGGTGTTACTGAGCCAGCTCTTTATGGAGTTAATATTAAATATAAATACCCTATGATTTGTGCTATGATTGGTTCAGCTTGTGGTGCTGGTATTTGTGGATTCTTTGGAGTAATGGCTAATAGTATTGGAGTAGGAGGATTACCAGGAATATTAACTGTTAAACCTCAATATTGGTTAGTATATTTAGTAGCTATGATTGTCACTATCTCTGTAACTTTCATCTCTACATTTATCTTCACAAAGAAAAAAGCCACTATTTAACTTTCAGATTAATAAATAGAATATATTATTTAAGAGATAGTTTCAATTTAAGAATTTGTAACTATCTCTTTTTTCTTGACAATAATACGTAAACGTATTAAAATATTTTTTGTGAGACTTTTATTGGAGGTGATAAAAATAGATTTACTTGGTTATAATCTTTGTGTTACAGCTAAAAAATTCTCTCAACTTTTAACTGAAAAGTTTAAAGAGTATGACATTACCCCTGAACAATGGGTTATAGTTAGAATACTTTTTGAAAGTGATATCCAACTTTCTCAAAAAGAATTAGCTATAAAATCTCAAAAAGACCAGAATACAGTTACAGCAATAATAGATAAGCTAGAGAAAAAAGGGTATGTTGAAAGAGTTAAAAGTAATGAGGATAAAAGAATTTTCAACATTATTTTGAAAGAAAAAATAAAAAAGAATATAAAAACTCTATATGAAATTGATGAAAACTTAACAAAAGAAATTTGTAAAAATCTAACTCAAGTTGAAGTTGATAATTTAGAAAAAAGTCTAAAATCACTTTCAAATGAAATAGATATAAAATTAAAAACTTTAAGAGAAATTTAGGAGAAAGAAAGATGAATCATTTTAAAAGAATTATTATTTATTGTATTGGACTATTTATTATGGCTATTGGAGTAACATTTTCTGTAAAATCTAATTTAGGAGTATCTCCAGTTAATGCTATACCCTATGTTGTAAGTTTAATCTCTGGATTAGATCAAGGATTATGTGTATCAGTTATTTTTTGTAGTTATATTATTTTACAGGTTTTTATCTTAAAAAAAGATTTTAAATTTCATAGCTTATTACAAATTATATGTGCAAGCCTATTTGGTTACTTTGTTTCTTTTTCAAATATGATATTTTACTTTACACCTTCTGAAAATTATATAATTAGACTAATCTATATGTTAGTTAGTATTGTTCTAATTGGAATTGGTGTTTATCTATATTTAGAAGCTAAACTTGTTCCACTACCTGCTGAAGGCGTTATGATGGCACTTAAAGAAAAAACTATCTTTGAGTTCCATAATATAAAAATGGGATTTGACGTTACTACAGTTGTAATAGCTGTTATTATCTCTTTTATATTCTTAGAAAATATTTCTGGAGTGAGAGAGGGAACTATTATTGCTGCTATTCTTGTAGGAAAAGTTGTAGGTATACTAACAAAATTAAATTTAAAGAGAATAATTTAACAATACAATAATAATATTTTAACTCCTAATCTATGTTGCATAAATATTTTAACTTATGGAGGTAATTATACAATGCAAAAACAATTATATAAAATATTTTTTATAACTGCTTTACTTTTAGCTACTTCATCTTTTACATATAGTATTGATACTTCTTCTAAAGAAGATGAGCAAAGAGCGGAGCAACCAGTTAGAAAGAAAGATATTTTAGATATTAATTCAATAAAAAATAAATATTTGGATATTAGCTATGCTCCAATATCAGAAGCACAAAAGTTAGATATCTATCTACCTGATGAAAAGAAAGAAAAATATCCAGTAATAATCTTTATACATGGTGGAGCATGGATGTCTGGAGATAAGAGAGAGAATTTTTCTCTTCCTATCTTAAGAGGATTAAAAGAGGGATATGCAGTTGTAAGTATCAACTATCGACTTAGTGGAGAAGCCACATTTCCTGCTGCTATTGAAGATGTTAAAGCTGCTATTCGTTTTATAAGAGCAAATGCTAATAAATTTAATTTAGATGCTGAGCAAATAACACTTTTTGGAAGATCATCTGGAGCTAACCTTGCCACTTTAGCAGGAGTAACTAGCGGTACAACTAAATTTGATAATCCAGAATTGGGAAACTCTGATGTTTCTAGTTCTGTTCATGCTGTAGTTGCATGGTTTCCACCTATAAATTTATTAACTATGGATAAAGAGTTAAAAAATCTAGGAATAAGACCTCAATTACGTGGTGCTGCTGTTGAAGACCCTAATCAACCTATAAGTGATGAAGTACATGGTGCTGCTGATTCTCCAGCATCACTATACATGGGAAAAAAATTATCTGAAATTCCTGAGTTAGTAAATGAAAATAATCCTACTAACTATATTTCTGAAAATTCTCCTCACTTCTTTATTGAACATGGAACTTCTGACAATGTTGTCCCTTATACACAGTCTGTAACTTTCGCTGAAAAATTAAAAGAAATATCTAAAAATAAAGTTGAGATTGAACTTGTAATTGGGGCAAAACATGGTGGTCCAGCATTTACAACTGAAGAAAACTTAAATCGTATTTACGAATTTATAAATAGTGTTAATAACAAATAATTTTTATCATTTTACTTCCCAATAAAATTAGGGTGTTGCTATTTATCACAACACCCTAATTTCTATTTAGCTATAATACTATTTATATCTATTCTATTCTCTTGCATACCATTTTTTATTAAAAACTCTTGTGTCTCTATTAAATCTTGAATATCTGCCTCCCTTATCTCTGGATTAAAATCATATAGTGGATATAACTCTAGTACCTCTTCCTTTGTTAACCCTACATCTTCAGCTGTTATTTTTAAAGTATTTTCAAAATTTTCATCAATATATTTTACTGCTTCTTCATTGACTTTTAAAAATCTCTTAACTAACTCTGGATTCTCTTTTAAAAATTTTCCACTTACAGCTGTAACTACTAGCCCTTGTGTCAACCCTTCCCCATTACTTACTACCTTAGCGCCATTTTTTATAGCTTTTAAAGCTACAGGTCCAGCAAGTAGGGCTGCATCTATATGTCCACTTTCCATAGCTGCTAAAGCATCAGGAAGTCCCATATTTATAAACTCTACATCTTCCTCTTTAAGATTTCCTTTTCCTAAATATCCAACTAATACTTGATGAAGTATTGTTCCCTTTGGTCCTCCAATTTTTTTCCCTTTCAATGACTCAGGAGTATTTATATCATCTTTTTTTGAAAGAATCATAAATCCCTTTGGTGACCTACTATATACATTGGTAATTTTTAAATCTACTCCATTGGAAGCTGCTATTATAGCAGAAGTTCCACCTAGTGCATGTAAAAAATCTAACTCTCCAGCTGCTAAGGCATTAGTTTGTTCTGGTCCTGTTGTCAATTCATAAAAATTTATCTTTATTCCATCTTTTTCAAACTCTTTATCAAACATTTTTAAATTTTTTTCTAATATAGATGGAATATTTAATGGAGATTTAACATAAGTCAAATTTATATTTTCAACTTTTTTTTCCTTTCCACATGCACCTAATAATAACACTAAAACCATACTTATTAAAACCATTATCTTTTTTAACATACTTATCCTCCTTAATTTTCTATTAAATCTATTATTTTACCTTTTAACTTTATTAACTCCATATCCTCTATCTCTCTTGGATAATTTTTATCTATTCTAAATTCTATTATGTTTCCCTCTTTTATAACTAAAACTCTATGAGCTAGTGCTAGTGCTTCATCTAAATTATGTGTTACAAAAATTACTCCTATCTTTGTTTTCTCATAGATTTTTAATAACTCTTTTTGCAATTGTCTTCTTGTAAAATAATCTAAAGCTGAAAAAGGCTCGTCCATAAACAGAGTATCTGGCTCATAACTTAAAGCTCTAGCTAATGCTACTCTTTGAGCCATTCCTCCAGATAGTTCTTGAGGGTAACTTTTCCTATACTCCCCCAGTCCTATCATCTCTAAATATCCATCTACACTCTCTTTTCTCCCATGAATAGTTATATTCTCCTCTACAGTAAGCCAAGGTAATAATCTACTCTCTTGAAAAACTACTCCATACCTTCCTTGAGTCTCTAAATTATTTTCATCATAAAATTTCACTTCCCCTTGAATATCTTCATCTAATTTAGATAGTATTCTCATTAAAGTAGTTTTTCCACAGCCACTTTTTCCCAAGATAACTGTTATTTCATCATTTTTTATCTCTAAATCTAAATTTTTAAAAACCTCTTTTCTTTCATAGGTTTTAGTTAAGTTTTTTACTCTATATAACCCTCTCATATAAGCTTCCTTTTCTTTTTTTTAAATATTTATCAGTAAAAATAGAAAATATGTAATCTGTAATCATTCCTAAAAATCCTATGGATAATATACCAACAACTACTATATCTGACCTAGATATTTGTTGGGCATCTAAAATTAGATATCCTATCCCTGAAGATGAAGCTATAAGTTCCGCTGCTATTATTGCTCTCCAACTATAACCAAGCCCCAACTTTAATCCTAGAAGTATATCTGGAATAGCACTTGGTAATATTATCTTTTTAAATATCTCCATATGAGTTAAATTAAAAACTTTCCCAACCTCTATATATTTCTCATCACAACTTACTATCCCTTTTAGTGAATTTAAAAATATGGGAAAAAAACTAGCTAATATTATTATCACTATTTTTGATAACTCTCCTATTCCAAACCAGAGTATTATCATTGGAACTAGAGCTAATGGAGGAACATGCCTCATAAATTCCAACAGATTTTTAAAATACTCATATAATTTAGGCTTTATACCAAATACTATTCCAAGAGGAAGAGCAAAAAATATAGATATTCCAAAACCTATTATAACTCTTCTTAAACTTATAGCTACGCTATTTAGTAATTTTCCATTTTTTGATAAAATAAAAAAACTTTTTATTACCTTTTCAGGAGGTGGAATTATAAAACTATTCCATAATTTAAAAATTGAACCTAAATACCATATGAAAAATATAAGTATAATTATATAAAATCTTCTTTTATACATTTTATCTGCTCCTTTCTATCACTATTATAGCAGAAAAATTTCTAAACTAATCAAAAAATAACGGAACTGCTGCAATTTAAGAAATTAAAGTTATTATAACTAATTCAAGAATGACTTTCGTTCAAAGAATAAAGAGTAAAGAGTAAAGGAAAAGGAAAAAAATTTACTGTAATGAGCATTGTGTAAGCACTAGCGATTGGAAGTAAACTTTTTTCCTTTTATATTATTAAATGTTTTTATTTTTTGATTTCAATTTAAGAATTTGCAACAGTCTCTTATATCTTTTATATAATTATTTTATCTATTATAGAAAGTTTTCATTGAAATATACCATTAGAGCTTCATACTCTTTCTTAGTATCAGCTACAGTATATATATCTACTCTAAATCCTCCCATAGAAGTTTTCATTTCAAGAGCTAATGTACTCTCAAAATCATCACTATCTAAAATAAAGAATTTAGAAACTTTTAATTTTCTATTTGGATTATGGAATACAACTTTTAACTTATTTACATATGGAGAACCTTTTAATAGACTTAACATATCATCTAACTCTTGTGGTCTCTCTGTGATTGTTGAAGATGGTATCTCTTTTTCACTTACAGGAACATTAGTAGTTCTTCTTGGTAAATATTTACAATTTTTAACAGTCTTTAAGTAAAAATCTCCCATTGCAGATAATTCTACATAAGTTTTTTCTCCATCTTTTACCTCTTCTAAGAAATAAGATAACTCTAAATTTTCATTTAAATATTTTTCAACTTTTTCTTTTTCTAATCTCTCATTATTTGAAATAGTATTGAAAAACTCTTTATTTTCTAAATAATAGTTATAGTCTATCTTTATAGGTAAAGGTGGTATCTCAGTAACATCTTCAAACTCTCTAAACATAAAATATGATTTAATTCCAAGAATTTGAGCCATAAGACTTACCATAAATATCTCTGCTGTATAACCTCCAACTGTACATACGGCTATATTATATTTATTTCCAACTTGCTCTACTATATCTCCAACTTCTTCTACTAGATTTCTTAATCCTTTTGTTCTAAATTCATCAGGATTTCTTTTATTCATCTTTTCAACAGCTTTTCTAGTAACCCTTCTTACTATTCCTTTACTTAAGAAAAATTCCTCCAATACCTCTCCAGCTAATCTTCCATTTACAGTATCATGTGTTATCATAAATAGATGTCTTCCTGAAAAAATATCTTTCTTTCTTAAATTTTCTATCGAAATTATTTCTAATCCAAATCTTCTATCTCGTAAATCTTCAATTTTTTCTTTTTCATAAAAGCTTAAAATATCATCTTTAGTAATATTTTCTTTCTCTGGATTATGTTTAATATAGTTTTCTATTAAACTTGTTCCTACTGTAATTATTAAATTATCCAATTTATTTCCCCCTATCTCAAATAAAAATTCTCTTTATAATTATTATTACCTTCAAAGTACAGTTTTGTCAATCTTTATTTTAAAAAATACATCCATCATCTTAATATTTAAGATAATGGATGTAATATAGCTAATATACTAACCCTATAATTACAATTAATCTTTCCAAATCCCTAATTTTCTAGCTTCCTCTTTTAGTTCTTCTCTAAAATCAGGATGAGCTATACTTATTAAAAGCTTTGCTCTTTCAAATACACTTTTCCCTTTTAAATTTACTTTTCCATATTCAGTTACAATGTATTGAACATTTGATCTTGTATCAGTTACAATAGATCCTTCTTCTAACATTGGTCTAATTCTAGATTTTAATTGACCATCTTTTGTCTTATATGTAGACGATAAACATATGAAGCTTTTTCCACCTTTTGAAAGATAAGCTCCCAATACAAAATCAAGCTGTCCTCCTGCACCACTTATATGCTTAGATCCTGCACTTTCTGCATTTACTTGTCCAAATAAATCTATATCTACAGCATTATTAATAGATATAAAATTATCTATTGAAGATATAATTCTTATATCATTTACATAATCAACTGGAGCTGCCATAAGCTCAGAATTGTTATTTAAATATTCATACATCTCTTTTCCTCCAGCTGCAAATGTGAATACTTGTCTGAATCTATTTGAATTTTTATGTGTTCCTGTAACTTTTCCAGCTTTTGCCATCTCAACAAAAGAATCAACATACATTTCTGAATGTACGCTTAAATCTTTTAAATTAGATTTTGCTATTAAAGATCCTACTGCTGTAGGCATAGCTCCAATTCCCAATTGAATACAACATCCATCTTTTAATTCCTCAACTATTAACTCTGCTACTTTCATATCAACTTCTGAAGGAGTAGGTGCTGGTAAAATAGCTGGCATAGGATTATCACCTTCTATAACCATATCAACCTTAGAAATATGAATTGCATGTTCAAATCCCCCTTGACATACCGGAAGATTCTTATTTACCTCAAGAATTATTGTTTTTGCTACTTCACATACAGCCATTGCGTGGGAAGGACTAACACTAAAATTAAAATATCCTGATTCATCCATAGGTGTTACCTGCATAACTGCTACATCTACCTTTGCTGCTCCATCTCTATAGTACCTTGGCATCTCAGAGTATCTCAATGGAATATAAAATCCCAATCCCTTAGATATCAATTTTCTTTCTAATCCACTTGCATGCCACGAATTCCAAGTAAAATGCTTCTCTGGACTTTGAATTTTAAATACTTCCGGTTCCCATAAAAGTACTCCACCTCTTAAATTAATATCAGTTAACTCTGGCATTCTTTTTGCTAATGCTTTATCAAAAGCTACTGTCGTAGTTACACACCAACCATAATCTACATAATCCCCAGATTTAACTACCTTTGCTGCTTGTTCTGCTGTTACTAATTTTTTTTGATATTCTTCTCTAAATATCGACATTCCTACATTCTCCTTTCTAGACTAAAAATCCCATTATATTTTTATTTTTATGTCACTCTAATTCTACCATATTTTTATTCATTAGTATATTATTTTTTTTCAAAATGTTAAATTTTAGTTGATAATATCTATATTTTTACATGATCATTATAGTCTACTAAGAGTCTTACAACTGAAAATCCTAGTAACCTACAAAATGAAAATAAATTCTCTTGCATTAACTTATTTATTTTATAAAACTTCCCTGTAAAAATTATTGTTGAAACTGGTGCTGATGGTATATCTTTATAAGCCTCTACTAATTCTAAACTTAAATCCTTTGAAAATTTCTTTATCTCTTCTTCATTAGTAAATACTTCTCCTAATACCACTAGTTCTTCTCCATGGAAAATTTTATAAAGAGCTGTTCCTTCATATCCTGTTATTTCAATATTATAATTTTTCATTCCTACAGGACTCAGTGACAATAACTCCTTATGTTTAAATAAAGCTTCATGATTATTTTTTAATTCCAAATACATAGCTTCAATAGCCGGTTCCATTATTAATGAAACCTCTTGAATAAATCCTTTTCTAGTTAAAGGATTATAAATATTTATTTTTTTTAATAACAAAAAAATCCCCCCTGTTAATTATATTAAATATCATAAAAAACTCTTTCAAAGTTCAATTTTTATTTTTTTATATAAAATCTAATTCTATTTAATTTTAAAACAATTTTATTACTTATTATTTACTATTGTATCATATTCAGTTAAATAATTACTAACAATATATTTAATAATTAATAAAAAAAGTGTTAATAAAGCTATTAAGCTATACTAACACTATATATTCCAAAAATTTTAAAAATTTTTTAAGACTTTGCAAAGGCCATTACTTCTTCTTTTGGAGAAAGCCCAACTGATTTATTAACTACCTCTCCATTCTTGAAAAGTAAAAGAGTTGGAATACTCATTACTCTAAATTGAGCTGCTAATTCTTCCTCTTCATCTATATTAATTTTTACTACTTTCACATTCCCAGCTAATTCTGAGTCTATATCATCCAAAATAGGTGCTAATGCTTTACAAGGTCCACACCAAGAAGCCCAAAAATCAACTAATACTGGCTCTTTTGATTGTAGTACCTCCTTTTCAAAATTCTCTTTTGTTATATGCAAAATTGCCATAATTGTTTCCTCCTCTAATTGGTATCTTTTCAATTTTATATACCTATTATATACTATTTTTATTATTTTGTCTAGAATTTCTTTATCTTTTTACTCAACTTTATACCAACTATTTTCTTACTATCTTATCTGCTACCATAGCTGCTCTCTTATTAGGTACTATATCATGCACTCTCACTATATCAACACCTTTTTCTATCGCTAAAACAGTAGTAGCAACTGTTCCTTCTACCCTTTCTTGAGGTGGTAAATCATTCAATATTGTTCCTATAAATCTCTTTCTAGATGTTCCTAAAAGTAATCTTCCAATTTCTCTTAGTTCTTGTAATCTTGAAAGCACTTCTAAATTTTCTTCTATTCCCTTTCCAAAACCAATTCCAGGATCTAAAATGATATTTTCTCTAGGTATTTCATATCTTTCAGCTATCTCATAAGTTTTCTTAAAGAACTCTTTCATACACCAGATAATATCTCCTCTATATTCCTTTCCAATTTGATTATGCATAGCAATCATAGGAACTTTATATTTTTTTACTACCCTTGCCATTTCTCCATTATCATATTGTAATCCCCATATATCATTTAATATATGGGCTCCTGCTTCAAAAGCTGCTTCTGCAACTTTATATTTATATGTATCAATAGATACAATCACACCTAATTCTACAATTTTTTTTATTACTGGTATAACTCTAGTTATCTCTTCTTCTTCATCTATCTTAGTATGTCCTGGCCTTGTAGATTCTCCACCGATATCAATAATATCGACACCCTCTACAATCATCTTTTTCGCATATTTTACAGCTTCTTCTACTGTATTATGCTCCCCTCCATCCGAAAAAGAATCAGGTGTAACATTTAGTATTCCCATTATTAAAGTTCTTTTTCCTAACTCTAACTCTTTCTCTCTACATTTTAAAATTTGAAAATCTCTTTTTAATCTTTTGTATATCATTGGAAAAAATTTTATTCCATTTATATCTTGCTCACAATCTGTAATTTCAAATCCCAATTTCTTATAAATATCCACTGCTATTCCAGGAGAATTTACTGTTATCTCCTTTTCTTTCACTATATTCAAAACTTCATTAAAAAGTCTTCTACCTATCCCATGCCTTTGATAAGGTTTTTTTACAAAAAAGAAACAAATATGTTGTCCTCCTTGAAAAGCTATTACTCCTATCAATTCTCTTCTATCATAAGTTCCATAAAAATCGAATCTATTTATTAATTCTCTACAATCTAAAAATTTTCTAAACTCTTCTACTCCTCTTCTATTATAATTAAAAGCTTCACTTTCTAAAAATACATCCCATATAAGCTTCAATGCTTTATTTATTTCTAATCTTTCAAGTTTTCTAATCTCCATTTCTTTTTTTCACCCTCTTTTAATTTTTTATCTAATATAGATATTGTTTTTTTTTCCAAAGGATGTATATAATTCGGTGCGATCTCAGCCAATGGTTCCAATACAAACTCTCTTTCACAAATCCAAGGATGAGGTACAACTAAATTATCCTCCTCAATTATCTCTTTATCGTAAAATAATATATCAATGTCTATTATTCTTGGTCCCCATTTTAATTCTCTAACTCTTCCCATATCTAGTTCTATTTGTAAAATTTCCTTTAAAAATTCCTGTGCTGTCATAAGAGTTTTTATTTCTAAACAAGCATTTAAAAAATTATCTTGTTCCAAATACCCAAAAGGTTCCGTCTCTAACATTCGACTACTTTTAACTATCTCCGTACTTTCTAAATTACCTATTCTTTTAATAGCTTCTAAAAGATTTGCCTGTTTATCTCCCATATTACTTCCTAATGAAAGATAGATTTTATGCCATTTTCTAGTAATTTCTATGGCTACATTTTCAAAATGCATCTGTAAAGGCGCCCAAGGTTTTTTTATAATAATTTTTACCTCTTTTACTAACTTATATTTTTTTAACACCATTTCAGCTATATTTTCAGCACATGTTTCTATCAAATCTATACTTTTTTCTAAAAAAATCTTTTCTACATCTTGAGCTACTAGACCATAGTGAACTGATTTTGTTAAATCACCAGTTTTAGCAGCTTCTCTTGTATCAATAGTAAGCTCTAAAGATACTAAAAATTTTTGCCCTAACTTTTTCTCTTCAAGAAAAACTCCATGAAATCCTATAAACTCTAAGTTATTTATATAAATTTTATCCATTATACCACCATTATTTTAATAAAGTTAATATTTCTATTCTTCTAGCAGCATCATCTTCAAATACACCTCGATAAGCAGTAGTTATTATTTGACTATTTTCTTTTTTTACCCCTCTCATAGTCATACATAGATGCTTTGCCCTTATTGCTACCATAACACCTTGACAATTAAGTGTTCTATAAATTACATCTGCTAGCTCACTTCCAAGTCTTTCCTGTATCTGTGGCCTTTTTGTAAGTATCTCTATACTCTTAATAATATCTCCAAAACCTACTATTTTTCCATTTGGGATATATGCTATATCTATTGTTCCAAAGAAAGGTAAAAAATGGTGTTCACACATAGAATAAAAATCTATATTTCTCTCCATAACTAAATCGTTATTCTCTACTGAAAAATATTTAAGCAATGGTTCTATTGGATCTTTATTTACACCTGAAAAAAACTCTTCATAACTTTGAGCAACTCTTTTAGGTGTATCTACTAAGCCTTCTCTATTTTTATCTTCTCCTATTCCATCTAGTATCATTTCAAAAGCTTTCTCTATCTTTTTTAACTCCATTTCTCTTTCCTTTCCCATAAATTTTCTACAGATCTAACTTCAAATCTCCATCTTTTATCCAACCTTTTCTTCTCATAAACTTTGCTACTATTAAAGTAATTATAGCCGGTAATAAAAAATGAAGTAATAATATTCCTAGATATAATTTTAATCCAGTTACTCCTATACTATTCATAGCTGTAATTGTTCCAAACTGTCCTATAAATCCACTTGTTCCCATTCCTGAAGCTATCGGTATATTTTGAAATTTAAAAACTATTGTAGACACTGGACCCAATATAGCTCCTGCTACTATTGGTGGTATCCATATCTTCCAATTTTTTACTATATTTCCTATCTGAAGCATGGATGTCCCAATTCCTTGTGCTACAAGTCCACCCCAACCATTTTCTTTAAAACTCATTACTGCAAAACCTACCATCTGAGCTGAACATCCTACTGTTGCAGCTCCTCCAGCAAGACCTCCTAACCCTATCATCATACATAAAGCTGCACTACTAATAGGGAGAGTTAATGCTATTCCAACGATAGTTGAAACAAGTATGCCCATAGCAAATGGTTGTAATTCTGTAGCATATGTTACCATAGCACCAAAAGTTGCCATAAGTTTCGCTACAAATGGTCCTACTAAATAAACAATTAAAGAGCCTGTTATTATAGTTACAGCTGGAGTTACTATTATATCTACTTTTGTCTCTTTAGATACTATTTTACCAAATTCTACTCCAACAACTGCTCCTATAAAAGCTCCTACAGGACCTCCGTAGATAGCTCCTATACCTCCAGTTATAGTAGAAGAAAATAGAACTAAATGAGGAGCTTTTAACCCATAAGCTACTGCAATTCCTATTCCAGGGCCCGTCATATCTCTAGCTGTCTTCCATACTGCATCAGTTAAAAAAGTTATTCCTAATTTTCCTCCCACCGTATTGAGTATAGTTCCTATAAGTAGAGTAGAAAAAAGTCCCAATGCCATATAACTAGAAGCATCAATCAAATATCTTTTTATAGATAATTCTACATCTTTTCTTTTTAAAAACTCTCGCATCTTTCTATTTTCTCCTAATTTTAATCCTAAATTTAATTTTATCTCTCTTCTACTTGGTTCAAATCTGCCATCTCAGTAAAGATATCAGTTAAAAATTTCATTTGAGATAATCTATTATTTTTAATATCCTCATCCTTATCCATTACTATTACTTTATCAAAATAGTTATTGATTATATCTTTTCCAGCTATTATCTCTTGTAAATAGTTAGTATAATCTCTTTGCTCAATAGCTAGATTTATTTTATTACTTAACTCTACAGAAAATTGATATAATTTCTTCTCTATATCCTCTTTGAATAATTTTGGATTAATTATCATATCTGTATGGTCTTTAGAGATATTTCCAACTCTTTTTAATACAGGTAATAGTTTTCCAAACTCTTCCTCTTTAGCAAATGACTCTAAAGTTTTTACTCTTTCAAGTGCATCTACTAAGTTATCACAATCTTTATCTACTACTGCAACAATTACATCTCTACTATATCCCATATCACCAAAAATATTGATAGCTCTTTGTTTAAAGAATTCTAATACTTCAGTTTCTACAGTAGCTCTATCTCTTTTTAATACTCCGTCAGCTACTAAAGTATCTAAAGATTTATTAACTAATGCTTTTAATGATATATTTAATTTAGAGTTAACTATTACGTTAGCTATTCCTAAAGCTGCTCTTCTTAAAGCAAATGGGTCTTTTGAACCACTTGGAATAACTCCTACTCCAAAACATCCTACTAGAGTGTCTATTCTATCAGATATACCCGCTATTATTCCTTCCATTTCTGTTGGTAATAAGTCACCTTGGAATCTTGGATAATAGTGCTCTTTTATTCCTAATGAAACTTTTTCATTCTCTCCAGATTTTAGTGCATAATCTGCTCCCATAAATCCTTGAAGTTTTGTAAACTCTTTCTCTCCTATCATATTAGAAACTAGGTCAGCTTTAGCTAGATATACAGTTCTTAATACATCTTCTTTTCTATCTGTACAACCTAATACATCTATTAGATAAGTAGCTATCTCTTTACTTCTTTCTATTTTTTGATAGATAGTTCCTAAATCTTTTTGGAATACTACTGTTTTTAATTTTTCTACATTATCAGCTAATGGATGTTTTAAATCTTCTTGATAGAAGAATCTAGCATCTGCAAGTCTAGCTGATAATACTTTTTCATTTCCTTTTCTTACGAAATCAGAAGATTCAATACCATTTCTTACAACTACAAATTTAGGAAGTAATTTTCCATTAGTATCTAAAATAGGGAAATATCTTTGGTGTACTTGCATAGATATAATTAATACATCTTGTGGTACTTCTAAGAAATCAGCATTGAAACTTCCAACTATTGGACAAGGATACTCTATTAAATTTGTTACCTCATCTAATAGCTCCTCTTCAATGTGAACTTGCTCTCCAGCACCAGCACATTTAGCTACTAAATCTTTAACTAATGCTCTTCTCTCCTCTATATCTATGATAACATTATTCTCTTTAACTTTTGTAAAGTATTCTTCTATGTTAGATACTTCAAACTCTTTTCCAAAGAATCTATGTCCTCTTGATCTATTTCGACTTGCTATTCCTTCTATTTCAAATGGAACTACTTCTGAATCACATAAAGCTAAGAACCATTGAACTGGTCTTGCAAATCTTAATTTTTTATCTGCCCATTTCATAGATTTTGGGAAGTTTAACTCTAATACTAGAGATTTTAAAATTTCAGATAAAAGTTCTTTAGTAGCTCTACCTTTCATAAATTTTCTAGCAGCTATGTATTCTCCTTTTGGAGTAGAAACAATTTCTAGTTGCTCTGGTTCTATTCCTTGAGATTTAGCAAATCCAAGTCCAGCTCTTGAAATTTCTCCATTTACATAAGCTACATTTTTAGCTGGTCCTAAGTTTACAAGATCTAAGTCCTCTTGGTTTTCAGCTAAGTTATGTACATCTAGTACTAATCTTCTAGGTGTTCCATAAGTTTTTATCTCATCAAATTTTATTCTTTCATTATTTAATTTTGTTTCTAAATTAGATTTTAAATCACTTAATGCCTGCTTAAGAAATCTTGCTGGCAATTCTTCCATTCCAATTTCAAATAATAATCTCAATGTTCTTCCTCCTCTTAATTAATAACTGATATTCCTATTAAAAAATTTTATTTGTGTTGATAAAATTAAAAATAACAAAGATTGAAAAGAATAGTTAGAGCAAGTCAGCGAAAACGAATGTAAAAAAACACAATAAGCCAAAGGCTTAACCCTTGTGTTTTTAATGAGATAAGCCTACTTGCTCTCTATTCTTTGAACGAAAGTTATTTTTTATTTTTACTCATCTAATTATTTTTTTAATAGCGGATATCCTAAATCTTTTCTATTTTGAACATAAACTTCAGCACATCTTCTTGCTAAGTTTCTTACTCTTAATATATATGCCATTCTCTCAGTCGTAGATATAGCACCTCTTGAGTCTAGTACATTGAATACATGAGAACATTTTAAAACATAGTCATAAGCTGGTAATACTAAACCTTCGTCTAGTATTCTACTTGCTTCTTTTTCAAACTCATCAAACCATTTAAAATGTTTATCTAAATCTGCTAATTCAAATGAGTATTTAGAGTTTTCATATTCAAATTGGAATCTCATATCTCCATATTTTACTCCTGGAGCCCATTCTAAATCATAAATATTTTCTTTATTTTGTATATATAGTGCTATTCTTTCTAGCCCATAAGTAATCTCAACAGGAATAGGATCAAGCTCTAATCCTCCTACTTGTTGGAAATATGTGAATTGAGTTACCTCCATTCCATCTAACCATACTTCCCAACCAAGTCCCCATGCTCCAAGTGTAGGTGATTCCCAGTCATCTTCTACAAAACGGATATCATGCTTTTCAGGTTCTATTCCTAATACCCTTAAACTTTCTAGATAAAGCTCTTGAATATTTAATGGAGATGGTTTCATTATAACTTGAAATTGATGGTGTTGATAAACTCTATTTGGATTCTCTCCATATCTTCCATCTTTAGGCCTTCTTGATGGTTCAACATATGCCACGCTCCATGGTTCAGGTCCTAATGACATAAGGAATGTATTTGGGTTAAATGTTCCAGCTCCCTTCTCAATATCATAAGGGTTTCCTAATACACACCCTTTAGAACTCCAATATTTTTGAAGGGCAAAAATTATCTCTTGAAATGTCATTTCTTATCCTCCTCGGTTTCTCTTTTCTTTCTAAGAATTAATTGGTCTAGTAGTACAAATACTACTCCTATATTTATCCAGACATCAGCTAGATTAAATACATAACTCCAGATACCTCTAAAGTCTACCATATCTACTACAAATCCTCTAAAGGCTCTATCTATCATATTTCCAATAGCTCCTGCTAAGATATAAATAAATCCCATTTTTTCTACCATAGATAATTTATTTCTCTCTTTATACAGGTAATAAGCAATAGCTACAATTGCTATAATTGTAGCTATGCTTATTATATCTAGTTTTCCTTGAAACATTCCAAAGGCAATACCTCTATTTTTTACATAAGTAAGATGAAAAAAATCATTTATTATAGGTAGTGTCTCCCCTTCTAGCATATTGCTATCTATGAGGTATTTTGATAGTTGATCAGCACCAACAAGTATCAAAATTAAAACTATATATATCATAATTTCTCCTAGTTATTTTTTAGTACAGAAGCACATCTTGGACAAAGTGTAGGATGTTCTACATCTACTCCAACCTCAGTTGAATATTTCCAACATCTTTCACATTTTTCTCCCTCTGCATGTACAACTTTTATGTATAATTCTTTTAATTCTTCTCCCTCTACAAATGTTTCATCATAAGAATTTACTATTTCAACATTTGAAACAATTAATGCTAACTCTAGTCTATCTCTATTTTCTACTAAGAATTTTTGCATATCGACGTTTTTAGAGAATAGCACTACTTTAGCATCAAGAGAATTCCCAATTATTCTATTCTCTCCTTGTCTTGCTTTCTCTAGAGATTTATTGGCTTCTTTTCTTATTTTTATAATATCTGCCCATTTAGCTTCTACTTCTGGATTTAAGTACTCATCATTTTCCTCATACCATGAAGTTAAAAGTACTGATTCCTCATCTTTTAAAGCTTCTGGTAATGTATCCCAAATCTCTTCAGCTGTAAATGAAAGAATTGGAGCTATCATCTTAGTTAAAGTTAATAATATCTCTGTCATTACTGTTTGAGCTGATTTTCTATCTAATGAGTTTGTTCCTTCTGTATATAATCTATCTTTTATAATATCTAAATAGAAAGCTGACATGTCTACACCAGCAAAGTAATGAATATCTTGGAATAAGTTATAGAACTCATATTTTTCATAATTTTCTGTAACTTTTCTCTTTAAAATTTCTAATTTATTTAATGCCCATTTATCAATTTCCATTAAATCTTTGTAAGCTACTTTATCAGTTGTAGGATTGAAATCATTGCTATTACCTAAAATATATCTAGCAGTATTTCTTACTCTTCTGTATGCCTCTGCCATTTGTTTTAAGATATTATCAGAGATTTTCACATCCTCTCTGTAATCTACTGAAGCACACCATAATCTCAAGATATCTGCTCCATATACTTTTATAACATCAGCTGGCACTACTACATTTCCTACCGATTTAGACATTTTCTTACCTTCTCCATCATTTACAAATCCATGAGTTAAGATTTTTTTGTATGGAGCATCATGTGTAGAACCTATTGAAGTAAGAAGTGATGTTTGGAACCATCCTCTATGTTGGTCAGAACCCTCTAAGTACATATCAGCTGGTCTATGTAATAGTTCTCCTCTAGTTTCTAAAACTGATCTATGAGATACTCCAGAGTCAAACCAAACGTCCATAATATTTGTTTCTTTTCTTAATGTTACTCCTTTTAAGTTATATTTCTCTAATAACTCTTCTCCTATTAACTCTTCAGCTGTATGAGTTAACCAAGCTGCTGTTCCCTCTTTTTTAACTATCTCTACTATTCTTGCTAAAATCTCTTTATTATAAATCTCTTTTCCAGTCTCTTCATTGTAGAATACAGGAATTGGTACTCCCCATACTCTTTGTCTAGAGATACACCAGTCAGGTCTTGTTTCTAGCATAGAACCTATTCTATTTCTTCCCCATGCTGGTACAAACTCTACATTATCAAGAACTCTTAACGCTTTCTCTCTTAAATCTGAACCTTCAGCTTTTACGAACCATTGCTCTGTAGCTCTAAATATTACTGGAGTTTTTGACCTCCAATCGTGTGGATAAGAGTGCTCTATATTTTTTAATTTTAATAAGTGTCCAGTCTCTTCAATATGAGTAACTATTGCTTTATTTGCCTTTAAGTAGAATAATCCAGCAAACTGTCCTGCTTCCTCAGTAAGTACCCCTTTGTTATTAATAGGAGAGATTACCTCAATTCCATATCTAGTTGCTACTACATAGTCATCTTGTCCATGTCCAGGAGCTGTGTGTACACAACCTGTTCCTGCATCAGCAGTAACGTGTGTTCCTAATATTATCATACCTGTTCTCTCTAAGAATGGATGTTTATAAGTTGCTCTTTCTAAGTCACTTCCTATAAACTCTTTTACTAATTCATATTCAGCTATTTCCATCTCAGCAAAAGCTTTTTCTGCTAAATCTTTAGCTAGAATTAGATTTCCTTTTTCTGTTTTATATACTCCATATTCGAAGTTAGGATTTAATGATATAGCCATATTTGCTGGTAATGTCCAAGGAGTTGTTGTCCAAATTACTACCCAAGTTTGTTCTGTAAGTCCTAATCTTTCTAATAAATCAGCATTAGCTTCCATTTTTACATAGATAGATGGAGAAGTTACATTCTTATACTCTATTTCAGCTTCTGCTAGAGCTGTTTCTGTAACTGGAGACCAATAAATTGGCTTTAATCCTTTGAAAATATATCCATTTTCATAAAGCTCTCCAAATACTTCTAATTGTTTTGCTTCATACTCTGGTTTTAAAGTTAAGTAAGGATTTTCCCAATCTCCTAGTACTCCTAATCTTTTAAATCCTTCTCTTTGAATTCCTACCCATTTAAGAGCATATTCTGTACAAAGTTTTCTTATCTCTAATGGAGACATCTCCTTTGCTTTCTCTCCTAATTTTTCTGTTACTTTTAATTCAATAGGTAATCCATGTGTATCCCATCCTGGAATATATGGTGCATTATAGCCTCTAAGTCTTTTATATTTTAAAATTATATCTTTTAATATCTTATTTAAAGCATGTCCTATATGGATATCTCCATTTGCATAAGGTGGCCCATCATGTAGTATAAATGATTTTGTTCCCTTACTTAATCCTTTTTCATAAATTTTATTTTTTTCCCATTTTTGAATAATTTTTGGTTCCTTATTTGGAAGATTTGCCTTCATTTGAAAACTTGTCTTCGGAAGATTTAATGTAGACCCATAATCCTTTTCACTCATTATAAAATTTCCTCCTTATATATATTTAAAGTTATTTTTACTTCTGTCCCTTCATCTACTTGGGATGAATATTTTATTACTCCATAGTGATCCTTTATTATTCTTGAAACTATTGAAAGCCCAAGACCTGGAGCATTTTCATTATATCCTACAAACGGTTCAAATATATTTTCTAGTTGCTCTTTAGACATTCCAATTCCATTATCTATTATACTAATTTTTATTTTATCAATATTTTTTTCCTTTGTAACTATTATATTTATTTTTTTATTATTATCATTCTTCCTATCAAAAGATTCCTTAGCATTTTTTATTATTTCATAAAAAGCCCTCGTAAGTCTAGCTCTATTTGCTAATATTTTTGCATTATAGTTAATAAATGTAGATAAATTTATCCCAAGCTTTTCTAATTTAGGCTCTACTTCTTCTATTGCATCTGATAATATTGTTTCTATTTCAACTACTTCTAAAGAGGTATTCTTTTTTACATTCACATACTCATTCAAAATCTCTTTCTCTCTTTTTAGTTTTCCTATTTCATTTTTTATCTCTTCTATCTGAATTTTAAGTAGATCATTATTTAAATTTTCTTTATATATCTTTTTGATAAGTTCCAGTATCTTTTCAAAAGACACCTCTCTTCTTTTAAAAAATCTCTCTACAAGTTTTCCGATAGTAGCTGTTCTTTCAGAATCTATTTTTTCCTTTTCTAAGTTTTTATTTTTTATTCTGATAGAGATATTTAAAAAAAGTAAAGTCAATAATTCAACTTCTTCTTGTGTTACATTATTTTCTTTTCCAAAATAATCTACCACTATACATCCATAATTTCTAATTTCTGTAAATATTGGCATAATTAAAAAATTATTTATTCCTAAACTTTTAAAAAGTTCATTCCCAAGTTCATGCTTATATCCTTTATCATTTTGAAATATTATTCTTCTTTCAATAAGAGATTTAGCTATTAAATTCTTATTTTTAAATGGTATTTTTATCAATTTTACTAATTTATTTAACTCTTCTATCTGAAATTTAAATCCATCTGTTCCATCAGTTCCATTTAATATCTCACGCTTAACTTTATTATTTGTAGTGGCAAATTCCCCTACCATAGTATCAATCTCTCTACTATATCTAAAGTACATAGCTCTACTGAAACCAAGTCCTATCTCTGATGTCAAAGCTGACATTATTTCCTTTACAGTAGTATTCATATCATCTTCTATCTGTATATTCATAAGAATTTTCTCTACAGCGTCTATTCTTTTAAGAGTTCCCACTAACTTTCTATTTTTATTTTTACTTTGTTCTTCGTTAGCTCTGATATCAGTAGCCATTTTATTAAAAGTTTTAGATAAGGTTCTCATCTCATCTACACCTTCAGGTTTTACAAATATTTTGTAATTTCCTTTACTTACCTCTTCAGCTGCTTCAACTATTCTTCCTAATGGTTCTAATAATTTACTAAACATTCTAGCTGATATTGTAGTACTTAAGATTATAAATACCAATACTATAAACATGACAGAAAGAGAAACCATAAGCTTCATAAATTCAATATTCTCATAATATATTCCAACTCCAAAACTTCCTATATAATCATTTTTATAATCATATATATCAGATAATGCAATATAATAAGTCTCATTATTAATACTTCTTTTTTTATAAATATAATTATAATTTTTTAATGAAAATTTATTTATATCACGTCTTATTAAAATTGGAGTATCCTCTTTTAAGTCAAAAGTCCCAAGTTTGTATTTATCATCTATTAATAGAAAAATTTTATCTCTTTCTCCTATTGAAGACAATACAGAAAGATTTTTTAAAGTAGTATTATCTATTGGTAAAGTCAACACTAAATATAATTTTTGATTAGTTTCATCATTATATCTAACAATAATTCTATTGAATATTTTATCCTCTACCTTTGAAAAATAGCTAGTCTTTATATCACTATCAGCATTAGATACATTAGCCTTAAATCCATCTTTATCTATTTTTGAATATATAGAATTATCCTTTGTTTTTCCTAAAACAAAGCCGTTCTCATCAACAATACAAAGTGTAGAATTTGAATATAATTCATAATTTCTTCTTATCAATTGATTTCTTACTAAATTAGCTTTTTCATTATAATTTAATATATTTTCTGAATTCCTAGTTTCAAATGCAAAAAAAGTTCTTAAAGTCTGATTTAAATCATCTTTTACTTTTAAGACTTCTCCATTATAAACCCTATTTATTAAGGATATTCTATCTCTTGCTGATTCTATTACTCTAGATTCTATATTCTGAAAGGCTGTAAATGTTAAAAAAAGAGCTATTGTAATAGAAGATACTGCTATAGCAATATCATTGTAAAATATCATTCTGACTAAAAGGGAATTCTTACTTACTTTCATTACAGCTATTTCTCCTTCTTAGTTAATCCTACTCTCTCTCTTTCTTTATCAATATCTTTTATCCTAACTTTAATAATTTGCCCCACTGACAAAACTTTACTTGGATCATCTATAAACTTATTTGAAATTTCTGAAATATGTAAAAGTGCATCATTTTTTAAGCCTATGTCTATAAAGGCTCCAAATTTTACGACATTTCTAACAGTTCCCTCCAACTCCATTCCAGGTTGCAAATTCTCAATTTTCAATATATCTGACTTTAGTAACGGCTTTTCAAAACTATCTCTTGGGTCTCTTCTATCTCTAATTAAAGCTTCATATATATCCTTTACTGTTTCTGCTCCATATCCTTTTTCTTTAGCAAATTTATTATAATCGAATCCTTTCAATCTTTCTCTAGCTACATTCAAATTAACTCTATACTCTCCTACTGTAAGTCCTGCCTCGGTCAACAACTCTTCAGCTATATAATATGACTCTGGATGAATTATTGTATTATCCAATATATTCTCACCATCTACTATTACAAGAAAACCTGCCATCTGTTCATAAGCTTTTGCTCCTATTCCTTTTACCCTTAAAAGCTCTTTTCTATTTTGAAAGTTTCCATTTTCTTTTCTATAATCAACTATGTTTTTAGCTATATTTCTTTTTATTCCTGAAATATGTGAAAGCAATGCCCAAGAAGCTGTATTTAAATTCACTCCAACACTGTTTACCACATAGGCTATTACACTCTCTAAAGATTCATCTAATCTACCTTGATTTACATCATGTTGATACATACCTACTCCTATAGATTTAGGATCTATTTTAACTAATTCAGCAAGTGGATCTTGTACTCTCCTTCCTATTGAAATAGCACCCCTTACAGTTACATCTAGGTCTGGAAATTCTTCAGCTGCTATTTTTGAAGCTGAATAAATAGAAGCTCCCGCTTCATTTGATATAAGATATTTCGCACTTAAATCATGTTTTTTTATTACATTTGCCACAAAATTTTCTGTTTCTCTTGATGCAGTTCCATTTCCTATTACTATTATATCTATATTATATTTATTTACGTAATTGACTATCTTTTTTTCAGCAGTTTCTAATTGTTTTGGAGTATGCATTTCTTCTATTAAAAAAAATACATCATTTTCTACATAAAAACCATTCTTATCTATTATAGCTACCTTACATCCTGTTCTATAACCTGGATCTAGTGCTAATATACTTTTTTCTCGCAAAGGTGGTTGCATCAAAAGATTTTTCAAATTTTCTTTGAACACTTTAATTGCTTCTTTTTCTGCTTTATCTGTTAAGATATTTCTTACCTCTCTTTCAATAGAAGGAAGTATCAATCTATCTAATGCATCTACTACTATTTTTTGATAAATATCTTGAAGATTTTTATTTTTAAAATCCTTTAGTATAAGTCTTTCTACTCTTGTTCTTACTTCATTTTCAAATCCTATTGAAACAGATAGTATCTCTTCACTCTCTCCTCTATTTACAGCTAAAATTCTATGAGAAGGTATTTTAGATATAGACTCACTATATTGATAATAGTCAGAATAAACTTTTTTTATATCTAACTCTTTTGCTTTCTTACTTTCTTTAGTTGTAATTACTCCTTTATTAAGCATCATCTCTCTGATTTGTTCTCTATAAGCAGGAGTTTCAGATATATTTTGAGCTAATATAAGCATAGCTCCTTCTATTGCTTCATCTACATTAGAAACTTCTTCTGTTATAAAGTCCTTTGCTTTTTCAGTTACTGCCTCATTTGATACAGCTTCTAATATATAATCAGAAAGTGGTTCTAATCCTCTTTCTTTTGCTGTATCTGCCTTAGTTTTTCTCTTTTTTCTATAAGGAAAATATATATCTTCTACCTCTTGAAGTTTAGTTGCTAAAGCAACTGACTTTACTATTTCATCAGTAAGTTTTCCTTGCTCTTCAATAAGTCTAATTACCTCTTCTTTTCTTTTCTCTAAATTTCTTTGATAAGTAACTGTCTCTAAAATTTTTCCAATCTCTATTTCATCAAGATTATTAGTAACTTCCTTTCTATATCTAGCTATAAAAGGAACAGTTGCTCCTTCATCTAAAAGTTGCATAGTATTTATTACTTGAACTGGAGATAATTCCAATTCCTTTGCTACCTGTTCAAATATCTTTTCCATATTTCACCTTTATTTTTCTTTGTTATAATTTATGAACTTCTTTATATTATACCAAAACTTTACTAGCTTGTCTAACAAAAAAGAGTTTTATATATGTGCATCTTTTTTTATTTTTACAAACTTAAAACAGTTCTTTCAACTATTTCTAAACATAAAAATAGAAATGAAATCTATGAAACTATTAGTAATAAAAAAGGCTCAGTATTATACACTGTACCTCTTTTATAAACTCTTTATTTTACATTTTAAGCTCAATCTTTTCTTCCCAAAATATCTCCTTGATACTCTTTTGAGATCCTCATTATTTCAAGAATAAAACTCAAGTAGTATCTTTCGTATTTCTTTTCAATAATAAAAGCTTTATTTTTTTGAATGATATCTTTTTCTCTATTACTATCTAAAATTTTCATATTATGTTGGAACTTATATTCTATTACTTTTTCTACAGCTTTCATTCTTTCTACAAAAAGCTCAGCCATTTCTCTATCTATTTCATTTATTTTAACTCTTGCTTCTTCTAATTTATTCATATCTATCACCTTTTTTATTTAATTATAACACTATTAATTCAGAAAAAAAAGTTGTAAAATATAATAAAAAATTTTAAGGAGTTATTATGAAAGTCAAAATATATCCATCTAAATGTTTTGGTGAAATATTAATCCCACCATCTAAAAGTATAGCTCATAGAGCTATTATCTGTGCTTCTCTTGCAGATGGAAAAAGTAAAATTGAAAATATCACATACTCAGATGATATTTTAGCAACCATCGCTGGAATGAAAAAATTAGGAGCTAATATTGTTAAAAATAAAAATACTTTATATATTGAAGGAGTTAAAAATTTTTCAGGAATAAAAGATGATATAATAGATTGTAATGAATCTGGTTCAACACTTAGATTCCTCATTCCTATATTTTCATTGACAAATAAAAAGATAGAATTTAAAGGAAAAAATAGACTGCTACATCGTCCTTTAGAAATATATAAAAATATCTTTTTGAGACAAGCTCTCTTTTATAAACAAGATAAAAAAAGCATAAAAATCTTAGGTAGATTACAACCTAATGAATATACCATTCCTGGAAATATTAGCTCTCAATTTATTAGTGGACTTCTTTTTGCTCTTCCACTTTTAAAAGAAAATTCTACAATAAAAATTATTCCACCTCTTGAATCAAAATCATATATTGATTTAACTATTGATACATTAAAAACTTTTGGTATTAAAATTAATTTTATAAATGAATTGACCATTTCAATCCCAGGAGGTCAAAAATATATTCCAACTGATTATAAAGTTGAAGGTGATTTTTCTCAATTAGCCTTTTTTGCAGTTTTAGGAGCTCTTAATAATACAATAACCTGTAGAGGTTTACAAATTAATTCAAAACAAGGTGATAAAGAAATAATAAAGATTTTAAAGAAAACTGGAATTAAAATCGAAAAATTAAAGGATGGATATAGATTCTTTAAAGGTATTCCCAAAGGAAATATTATAAATTTAGAAAATTGCCCTGATCTTGGTCCTATCCTTACTGTTTTCTCTTCTTATGGGAATGGAAATTTTAAACTATATAATACCCAAAGACTAAGATATAAAGAAAGTGATAGAATAGTTTCAATGGAAAAAGAATTAAGAAAATTTGGTGTTGAAATATCCTCAGATAAAAATAATATTTATATCAAAGGAAAAACAAAGTACAATAGCTGTGGTGAAGTTTTTGGTCATAAAGATCACAGAGTTATTATGAGTCTTGCTATATTTGCTACCTTACTTGATACTCCTTTGATTATTAATGGTGCTGAATTTATTTCTAAATCTTATCCTAATTTTTTTGAAGACCTTAAAAAGATCAATATTTTTCTCAAGATTTATAATGAGGATTAAAAACTAAAAATGAAATAAACATAAGAAAATATATAAAGTATTAGAAACTTATATAAAACAACTAAGTTTTAAAGAAAGAGAAGGAATATATACCAAAATAACATATAGACTAGAAAATTATCTTGTACTTGATAAAAAAGTAGTGGAAAAAATAAAAAAGGCACTAAAATCTATATTTTTGAGGTAAGGTATAAGTCCTCTAAAGTTTTAGAAGGGGATTAAAAAGGATTTTATGAGGTCAAATTAAAAGGAGAATATATGAAAATAGGAATTTTACAGCTAGATATTTCTAAGGATATAAATAAAAATATTACTAAAATTTCAAAAATAATTTCAAATAATAATGCTGATATATTTATTTTACCTGAACTATCAGATAGAGGATACCTTTATAATAATAGAGAAGAGCTTTTTTCTATAGCTACAGAATTAGAAAAAAATATTTTAATAAATAAGTTGAAAAATATAACATTAGAAAATAAGAAATCTGTAATAGTTGGAGTAGCTGAAAAAGATGGAGAAAAAATATATAACTCTGCTATTATAATAGATAAAGGACAGGTAATTGGAGCATATAGAAAAATTCATTTAACTGATTTTGAAAAGAATTTGTTTGAAGCTGGAGAGGAAAATAAAATTTTTAAAGTTCAGGGAGTAAATATAGGACTTCAAATATGCTTTGATGTGTGGTTTCCAGAAATATCAAGAGAACAATTAAATTTAGGAGCTGATTTAATTTTTATTCTAGGCAATTTTGGAGGAATAACAACATATGAAATTTGTAAAATAAGAGCTATTGAAAATTTAATTCCTGTTATTCTTTGTAATCGTGTTGGAAAAGAAGAAAATAATAGTTTATCAACAAGCTTTTTAGGAAATAGTACCATTTATAATTATGAGGGAACTCAATTAATTTTTCCTTTAAAAGAAAAAGAAATCTATTTAGAATTTGATATACAAGAGTTTAGAAAAAATTCAAATATAATGTGTAAAGATTTTGATTTTGAGAGAAAAAAGGGGTATTTTTGTGGAAAAGAAAGAAAAGATATTGAAATATATAAAAGATAAATATAATCCTATAAGTATATTTGTCTATGGTTCTTTCAATAAAGGAACAAATAATCAAAACAGTGATTTTGATTCATTAATTATAGTAAATGAAAAAGTTACTTCGTACGATAATACTATGATTTCAAATACCTATTTAGATTTATTTATCTATACTTTAGAAGAAATTGAACACCTACAAAACCTACAAAATTTTGTACATCTTTATAATGCTTCTCTTGTATTGGATAACCAAAATATTGGGAAAAATTTCTTAAAAAAAATAAAAAAGTATGTGGACTTGAATTCCTTAAAATCTTTAGAAGAGAAAAAACATTTATCTATTTGGATTGATAAAATGATTGAAAGAATAAAAGTAAAAGATACAGAAGGAATGTATAGATATCATTGGTTGATAATGGACTCCTTGGAACTATATTGCATATTTCGTGATAAATTTTTTCGGGGTTCAAAGGATACTATAGAGTATTTAGAGAAATATGATGAAGTTGGATATAAATTATTTTGTACATCTTTAAAAAATTTTGATATTGATAATCTTGAAAAATGGTGTTTATATATTAAAACAAATTAATTTTCTAATATATTTGAGAAATTTCCTCAAATAATTCTAAATCAAATTAAAACATGATATAATTTTCTTAAAAATAGTATAAGGAGGTTGCTCATGTTAATACAATTTTCTTTTAAAAATTTTAAATCTTTTAAAGATGAAGTAACTCTTGATATGACAGCTTCTTCAATCAAAGAACATACAGATAAATTAATTGAAAATGGAAATGAAAAATATCTTAAAGTTACAGCTATATATGGTGCTAATGCCTGTGGAAAATCTAATGTTATAGAAGCTTTTTCCCATATGAAAAGAATTATTTTAGATTCTTTTACTGAAGAAGCAAAGTGGGAAAATATCCCTCTAAAGAGATTTGCTTTTGATGAAGAGAGTAAAACTCTAATAGTATGTTTGAAGTCTTTTTTAAATACAATAATGAAGTATATCAATATGGCTTTGAATTAGATAATCATAGTATAAAAGAGGAATGGCTATATAAAGAAAAAAAGTAAAATATAGAAAGTTTGAGTTAGTTTTTGCTAGAGAAAATAATAGTTTTGAACTTTCAAAAGAATTGAAAATATATAGTGAAATGTTAAATGGACTTTCTGAAAAAACTCTTATCTTATCTTTCTTAGCTAATATTAAAATTGGAGATATAAAGAATACTTATGAGTGGTTCAAAGAAACTAAAGTTTTAAATCTAGGAACTTTTAATTCAGGAGAAAATTTATCTGAATTTTTACCAAAAAAGCTATTAAAAGGAGATTTAAAAGCTAAAGATAATTTCAATAATTTTCTTTCAGATATAGATGTAGGAATTAAAGATATAAAGATTGAGGAAACTAATAATGAGGATAAAGGGAAATATAGTATTTTTTCTATTCACTTAAACAACGATACTAATAATAATGAATATCTGCCTATATCTGAAGAATCTGATGGAACATTAAAGATGATTTCTCTTTATTCAGATATAGAGAAATGTCTAAATAATGGTGGAACTATCTTTATAGATGAACTTGACGTAAAGTTACACCCACTTTTAACTAAATATTTAATTCAAAAATTTCACAATAAAAATAGTAATCCTAATAAGGCACAACTTATTTATACAACCCATGATGTAATTAACCTAAAGAAAGAAAACTTTAGAAGAGATGAGATTTGGTTTGTATAAAAAAATATAAAGAATGAATCAACACTTTATTCCCTTGTAGAATATAAAATAGATAATAACAAAGTTAGAAATGACGCAAGTTATAATAAAGACTACTTACTTGGTAAGTATGGAGCTTTACCATTATTAAAAGAGTTTGAGAAAATATAATAGGATTTGATGATTTACATAGAAAAAGACAAAGGAATTTAAGGAAAAGAAAAACTTTATAACTCTAAAAGTTGACTGTGTAGATATTATAGTAAAAGGAAGAAATACTGAATCTCTAGTTGAATATACTAAAAAACTTAGAGAAATGCACTAATTGGTTATGGAAATGTTTGGTGTGTATTTGATAAAGATTCATTTAATCCTAATCAATTTAATAGTGCTATAATAAAAGCTGAAAAATGAAGATATAAATGTTACTTGGTCTAATGAAGCTATTGAACTATGGTTCTTACTTCATTTTGAATTTATTAGTACTGGAATTTCAAGGGAACAGTATATTGGAAAATTAAACTTCTACTTTAAAAAAATAGTATAAATAATGGAAAGTATAGAAAAAATCTTGCTAATATTTATGAAATTTTAGAAACTTATGGTAATTATAATTCGGCTCTTAAATTTGCTAAAAGATTAGAAGAACAACATAAAACAAATACTCCAGCTAATAGTAAACCTATGACCAAAGTTTATAAGCTAGTAGAAAAACTAAAAGAGTTATTAAATAGAAAGTAAAAAAAAGCTGTTGTACTCAATTACAACAGCTTTTCTTTTTTTAAGTATCACTTTTATCTCAAGTTAATTTATCATTTGATTTACTTTAATAATTAATTTTGAATAAATATTTTCAACAATCCACCTTTCACTTGATTTTTGGGGGATTTCTTCTATATTTATCAATTCTAAGTTACTATTTCATCATGTTTTATAAATAATTTTTCAGTAGTATTAGCTTCTAATAAAAATGTCAAATTCAAATGGAGATGTGAAGAAATATATTCTCCATTTTTCATATGCCCTGCTACTGTAAGTACTTCTAAAGAAAAAATATTTTCAGATAGAAACCTAATATTAGTTAGCCCACTTTCTTCTTTTATTTCTTTCAAAATTACATTTTTCAAATTACTATCTCCATCAGTATGTCCTCCTAACCAAATCCATGAATCATATATATTATGATAACACATTAATACTTTTTTTCTATCAAGACTTACTATCCAAGTAGAGACAGTAAAATGGTATTTTTTATTATCTCTTGTTAAAATACCTTTTTCTTTTTCAAATATTTCTAAAATAAGCTCCTTATCTTTTTTTCTTGTTCATTAAAAGGTACATAATTTTTAATATCTCTTTTTAATTTTTCCATGTTCCTACCTCAAGTTCTTTTAAAAATTTTTATAAGTCCTATAAAAATTTAACTTTATGAGGTATATATCTATTTATTTTTTATATTTCTCTTATGTGTATATTCTGACTTCTATCAGGTCCAACTGAAACAACTGATATTGGACAATTTAAAAATTCCTCCATTCTTTTGATATATTTTTTACAGTTTTCTGGTAACTCTTCATAAGTTTTCATTTGAGAGATATCTTCTTTCCATCCTGGTAACTCTTCATATATAGGTTTTGCTCTATATAGTATCTCAGTAGATGCTGGAACGTAATCATATCTCTTTCCATCTATCTCATAAGCTACACAAATTTTTACTGTATCTAATCCACTTAATACATCTATCTTAGTAATAACTATATCTGTAAGTCCGTTGATATCCACAGCATATTTCCCAACTACTAAGTCTAACCAACCACATCTTCTAGGTCTTCCTGTAGTTGCTCCATACTCTCCACCTATTTGTCTTAATTTTTCACCTAACTCATCATTTAATTCAGTAACAAAAGGTCCCTCTCCAACTCTTGTAGTATAAGCTTTCATTACTCCTATACCTTTAGTTATTTTTCTAGGAGAAACACCTACTCCTGTAGTAACTCCTCCAGTAGTAGGTGATGAAGATGTTACATATGGATAAGTTCCATAATTTATATCAAGCATCATAGCTTGAGCTCCTTCAAATAGAACTAATTTATCTTCATCTAATGCTTTATTTATTTCTGGTATAGAGTCTATTATTCTATGTCTTAATCTATCAGCATATCCTGTGTAGTCAGCTAATATTTTTTCATAAGAAAGTGGCTCTGATTCATATATCTTTGTTATTATTTGATTCTTCTTTTCTAAAAATCTTTTTAATTTTTCAGCAAAGATATCCATATTTAAAAAATCTACAGCTCTTATTCCAATTCTGTTTATTTTATCAGCATAACACGGCCCAATTCCTCTTTTAGTAGTTCCTATCTTATTTTCTCCACTAGTTTCTTCATTTAACTCATCTATTCTTATGTGATAAGGCATAATTATATGAGCTCTATCACTAATAAATAAATGATCTACTTTAGCACCTTTTTCTTCCAATGTATCTAATTCCTTTAGTAATACTTTAGGATCTACAACAACACCTGGACCTATTATACATTTTCCATTTCCATGTAACATTCCAGATGGTAGTAGATGAAGTATAAACTTCTCTCCATTTACTACTACTGTATGTCCAGCATTATTACCACCTTGAAATCTCACAACATAATCAGCTCTATCTGCTAATACATCTATTATTTTTCCTTTTCCTTCGTCACCCCATTGAGTCCCTACTACTACATATCCAGCCATTGTTACCTCCTACTAGCCTACTTTATTTTTTCAATTTCAATATAGTTAATATTTTTATTATGCTTACATAAAAACAGTTGTTCAAACTCTGTTTTTATATTATTTTCTACTTTTTCACTTTTATGTAAATCTGAAGTATAATACACCACTCTATATCCATTTAAATTTTCTACTAAATCAATTACATCTTGATAATATTTATCATGATCAGTTTTAAAGTAAAACATTCCACCTTTTTTCAATATTACATCTAAAGTTTTGAAAAAACTCTCTTGCACAACTCTATTTTTCTCATTTTCTTCCCAAGGATCTGGAAAATTTACATAGATACCATCAACTTCATTTTCAGCTACAAACTCAAGTATCTCTTCTCCTCTTCTTCTTAAGAAAAGTGCATTTGTAGAACCATCTCTTTTTACTTTTACAGCTGATAGTACAAGTCTTTTAAATCTAAGTTCTAATCCCATATGATTTCTCTCAGGATATCTCTTTGCCATTCCTTGTGCAAAATTTCCACTACCTGAACCTATCTCTAAGTATATAGGATTATTATTTCCAAAGAACTCATGCCATTTTCCCTTATAAGAGTCCATTATTTTCTTATCATATATGATATATTCTGGATATTCTAAAAGCTTAAACATATATGGATTATAATTTTTTCTTGGACTTTTGAAAAAGTGGCTCCATAGATTTTCTCTTAAATCTTCCATTTCTCCTCCATTTATATTAATTTTTTTATTCTCTCTACAATCTTATCTGCTGTTCTACTATTTTTCTCAAATAGCTCTTTTATTTTTTCAATAGAACTTTCTTGTTTTACATCTATCTCTTTAATAGCTTCTAAAAAATCTTTTACATTAGTTACTTTATAACCTAATCCCAACTCTAATATCTCTCTAGATATCTCCTTTACATTTTGTAAATATGGACCAAATATGGGAGTCTTTCCATAAAATAATGGTTCAAGTAAACTATGCCCCCCAATATTTACTAAAGTTCCTCCTACAAAAGCTATGTCTGTAATTGAGTATATCTTTCTTAATATTCCTATTTTGTCTACTATAACTATGTCAGTTTTTTCTTTTTTGCTATCTATCTCACTATATTTTTTATAACTAAATCCATACTCTTTTATAATCTCTTCTATCTTAGGAGTTCTCTCTATATGTCTAGGGACTAAAACCAATAATGTATCTTTTAATTCTTTAAATGTATCAAGTAAAACCTCATACTCTCCACTTCTACTACTTCCAGCAGTAAAAATTTTTCTACCATCTATATTAAATAAACTTTGTAACTCTCTTTTCTCCTTATCATTATACTTTTGAAAAGATATATCAAATTTTAAATTTCCAAGAATTTCTACTCTATTTTTTTCAGCACCTATCTCTATTATTCTTCTACTATCTTCATTACTTTGCATATAAAATCTGTCTACACACAAAAATATTTTTTTCAAATAACTAGATAGCTTTTGATATCTCTTAAAGCTCCTATCAGAAATTCTTCCATTTACTATAATGACTTTCGATTTTTTCCCAATCTCTGTTATTAGATTTGGCCAAATCTCAGTTTCTACTAAAATCAATAGATTTAACTTTATTCTCTTTAAAATATCTAAAATGTTTTTTCTATCATCTAATGGAAAATAAAAAATATCTACTCTCTCATTTTTTCTAAATTTATCTCTGGCTACTCCTATTCCAGTGTCAGTAAACATAGTCAGAAGTATTCTTTCATTTCTATTCTCTAAAAGTTTTTTTATTAGAGTTTCAGAAAGATTTATCTCTCCTACTGATGAACAGTGTACCCATATATACTCTTCTTTTTTTAGTGAAGAAAAATCTTGTTTCAATCTTTTTTTTAAGAACTCTCCCTTTCTTCCACCTATCATCATTAAAATTAGAATAAAAGGTTGTAATATCCTTCTAATTATTTGATAAAACATTCTAAACTCCTATTTTTTCATCTATATATTTAGAAATAACCTCTACTACCTCATCAATACTCATAGTACTACTATCTATTTCATGAGCATCTTCAGCTTTTTTTAGAGGACTTTCCTTTCTAGTAGAATCTATAAAATCTCTCTCTTTAATAGATGTTAATACTGATTCATAATCAGCCTCTACTCCTTTTTCTTCATACTCCTTAAGTCTTCTTTTGGCTCTTTCCTCTGGAGAAGCTACTAAATATATCTTTACATCTCCATTTGGAAATACTACTGTACCTATATCTCTACCATCTAAGATAACACTTTTTCCTTTGCTTATTTCTCTTTGTAAATCTACAAGTTTTACTCTTACCTCTTTTATTGCAGACACTGGAGATACTATTGCACTTACTCTAGGAGTTCTTATCTCATCAGAAACATCTTTTCCATTTAGAAAAAATTGATTTCCTACAATATCTAACTTTGTATTTTTAAGCATAGTTTCAATAGCTTTGCTATCTTGTAAGTCAATACTATTCTTTAAAGCATAAAGGGCTATCATTCTATACATAGCTCCAGTATCTAGGTATGTAAATCCATACTTTTTAGCTATTATTTTAGCTATTGTACTCTTTCCACTTCCAGCAGGTCCATCTACTGTAACTATAAACTCTTTCATTTTCCCTCCTAATTATGCTTTTATAAGTATAGCTCTCCACTCTTTATCAGCTTTTATCTCTTCTACTGTAAATCCTAAACTCTCTACTTCTCTTTTTAATAACTCACATTTATCTTCAATAATTCCAGAGAAGATAATCTTTCCATTTGGTTTTACAACCTTTGAAATATCATGTAAAAGTATAAGTAGTACATCAGCTAGAATATTAGCCACAACTACATCAAATTTCTTATTCTCAACAACAGAGATTAAATCTCCTTTATAAACTTTAGCTTTCTCTTCACTAATTTTATTTAATTCAAGATTTTCTTTAGCTGATTCAACTGCTAATTCATCTATATCAGTTCCATATATTTCACTAGCTCCAAGTCTATCAGCTGCAATCATAAGTATTCCAGAACCTGCTCCTACATCTATTACACTATCTCCTTCAGAGATATTCTCTTCCATAAGTTTTAAACATAGTGAAGTAGTAGGGTGTGAACCTGTACCAAAAGCTCTTCCTGGATCTAATTCTATTATAAGTTCATCAGCTTCTGGAGTATACTCTCTCCAAGTAGGTTTTACTACAAATTTTTCACTTACTTTTTCTGGGAATAAATATTTTTTCCAGCTATTTTGATAGTCTTCTTCATCATACTCATAAAAATCAACTGTATAGATTATATCATCTCTATCAGCAAATTTTTCTTCAAAAGTAGATAGTATTGCCATCTTTCTCTTTTCAGCATAAGGATTTAATGGAAAGTAAGCAGAAATAGCATGATCTACCATTAAAAATTCCTTCTCATTTTTATAAAAATCTAACGGATTTTTACTTTTCATTGGTTCTTCTATCTTTAATCCAGTTACTCCAAACCCATAAAATATATCTGAAATCTCTTTAGTAGCTCTTTCTATATCATCACTTTCATATATTACTTTTATCTCTACTACTTTCATTCTTCACTCCTTATAAATATGAGATCTCCATAAGTGTTTTACTAATTCTCTCTATTTTTTTACACTCTCCAGTTTCCTCATCTAGCTCTATATCCAATCCACAAAGTCTTTCATTTCCTTCTGCTATTTCAAATCTTTGAGGAAGAGAGTTTAAAAATTTTGGTAATACAGATTGAACTTTCATTCCTATTACTCCATTTTCTGAACCTGTCATTCCAACATCTGTAATATACCCTGTTCCCTCTGGTAAAATTCTCTCATCAGCTGTCTGTATATGTGTATGAGTTCCAAATACTACAGAAGCATAACCATCTAAATGCCAACCCATAGCAATTTTTTCTGATGTTGCTTCAGCATGAAAATCTACTATTATAAATTTTGTCTCTTTCCTAATCTCTTTTATTATCTCTTTAGCTTTTTTAAAAGGACAATCAATAGGTGGCATAAATACCCTTCCTTGAATAGATAGCACTCCTATTTTATTTCCCTTTCTATCTTTTACTATCGTATATCCTTTACCTGGTGTATTTTCATCTGGATAGTTAGCTGGTCTTAAAACTCTATCACTTCTATCTAAGTATTCATATAGCTCTTTTTTATCCCAAATATGATTTCCACTAGTTATTACATCACAACCCCACTCTTGTAATTGATCAGCTAATTTTACTGTAAGTCCAAATCCAGCAGCAGCATTTTCTCCATTTACAATTATAAAGTCATAACCTTTTCCTTTTTTCTCTAAAAAAGTTTTTAAAGTCTCTCTTCCTGGGCTTCCAACTATATCTCCTACCACTAAAATTCTCATTAATTTCCCTCTTTCTATCAATAGGTTTTTACATTCAATTATATCATAAAACCCATAATTTTGTCCAAAAATTATTTAATTTTTATTTATTTCTAAGTATATCTTTTCTTTTTTTGCCATAAAAAAATGTTAGTATATCTATAAAATAACTACTTGAAAGGAGAAATTTATGTACTTAAATTTTTTAAATTATTTTAGGGGATTTGCAATTTTTTTAATTGTTATGGGGCACTCCTTCTATATTACTAATTTTTTTAATCTTAGTAATCCCATAGGTAATCCATTTTTCAGAAAACTTTTTTTTACTATGACTACTGGAGGAACATCATTATTTGTCTTTATATCTGGATTTTTATTCCATCATATTTTTTATTCTAGAGGATTCAACTTTAAAAAATTTATGAAAAATAAATTTAAAAATGTTTTTCTCCCATACTTAATTATAATTACTCCTATTATAATGATTAAATTTCCTGAAACCCTTACAGAAACATCTATCAATATTTCTGATATCATCAGGCTAATACTTATGTACCTTTCTGGTGCTTTACTTGATTCTACTTGGTATATTCCATTTGCCTTTTTACTCTTTATATCTTCTCCACTTTTCATAAGATATATAGAAGCTAAAAAAGGAAAAATACTTATAATTATAATTGGATTATTAATAGGAATGTTAATACATAGACCTGCACATAATTTACATATCAATGTAATTCAAGCACTTCTTTATTTTTCTCCAGCTTATTGCCTTGGAATATATATATCACAAAATAAAGAAAAACTTTTACCTTATTTAAAAAAATATAATTCTTTTATATTTTTACTTTGGATAGGAATGGGAATTTTTCAAGTACATATAAATAAATTTATGAATATGCATAAAGCCAATATGTTTGTTTATAACGGAATTGACTTAATGGGAATACAAAAGATAATAGTTTGTCTATTCTTTGTAGGCTTATTTTACAAAATACAAGATAAAAAATATATTTTAATAGAAAAACCCCTATCTCTTTTAGCAAATTATAGTTTTCCCATATTCTTTATCCATAATTACTCTATACTAATTACAAAATATTTTTTAGAAAAATATAACTTAACATTAAATTTTAGCTATTTAGGACTAATATTATTTACCACATATATTTGTATAGTTTCTATGATTTTTACAAAAATAATAAAATTAATTTTTAAAAAAAATAGTAGAATGATAATAGGTGGATAGAAAAAAGGCTGTTGCAAAATTAATTGCCACAGCCTTTTTATATTTTATCCATCTTTATTCTTTAATAAAAAACTCAACTAATATTATGGATTAACATTATAACTTCCTTTCTGATGTGAAGTAGCTGCATTATATCCTGCTTTTGCAGGGATAATTATAGAGAATATTCCTCCCTTACTTGATTCATCAGTTACAACATGCTGGGTATTGTTAATATCATTCTTTATATCTGAAGTATCGCTCTTTTCTCCATTAATATTAACATCACCTTTTACAACTATATTTTCAATACCTATAGCTGATTCAGTTACTACTTCTTTTTTAAGCTTATCAGCTATCTGTCCGGTAACACCTAGCTCTCCAGCTTGTCCTGCTGAAACAACTACATCCGCTCCACCACTGTTACTTTTAGCAGTAACATCATCCAATATAATATTTCCTTCTACTTCTAGACTTCCTTTTTTACTTTCAGATCCTAATACAGACCCTTTCATATTAAGATTTCCATCAATTTTAGCATTAAGTTCATTTCCAGCTTTAATTCCAGAAACTATTGTAGTTTCAGCATCTTCATAAATATGTCCTCCACCTACAGCTCCTGAAAAATTCCCACTAACAATAGTGTTTGATGTAACTTTTATTCCTAATCTAGTTCCTACACTTCCAAATTTTTTATCTTTGTCATGTACATCATTTAAACTTTCTATATTTACATCACCATTTACTGCTAAACCAACATTATTAGTAGCTTCAATACTTCCTCCCTTGATATTTAAATCATCCTTAGCCTTAATAGTAATATCTTTAGCATTCAATTTAGATTGAATATTTTTACTATTATACTCATCAGTTGTATCAGCACTTACATGAGCCCCTAAATTTAGTCCTACACCTGCTCCAGACATAGGATTAACACTTGCTGCTTGTCCAAATCTTGACTCTCCATCAGCAGTAATTTTAAAAGAATCTTCGGTAGATTTTGCTGCTTCAATAGTTATATCTCCAGCTGAATTTAAAGCTAACTCTTCTTCAGCAGTGATATCAACTCCTACTAATTCTATTCCATCACCAGTTGAAGTTAATGAAATATTCTTTCCTGACATACTAGAAATATTTTCTTCAGTTTGATTAACATCAGATTGCTTATAAACAAATCCAGCCTTTAAATAGTTTCCTAAACCAGCAGTATCATTAAAAATCATAGTTGTTAAAGCTCCAACTGATTGTAAAACTCCAGTTGTAGGATCTAGCTCAGATCCATTTGATATCATACTTCCAAGTTTATTTGCAGCATCTACTATCGAACTCTCAAATGCAGTTGAATTTTCAAGATAGAAACTAAATCCATTTTCTTTTTGCTTATATGTATCTTCATACTTTGTAGTTATAATCTTTCTAGCTACAACATCAATATTGTCAGTTGCAGAAAAATCTACTCCTCCTATATCAGTAGTATTACCAGAAGTAATATTAATATTTTTTCCAGATATTTTACTATTTTCCCAATTAACTTCTTCTGTAATACCATGATAATTTTCTAATTTTACTCCCATATTAAGATAAGCAGTAGGATCTAACATAGTTCCTCCTGAACCAGTAGGATATGTTGGTAATGGGGCTGTTGCTGAACCATCAACAGTTTCAATAGAGTAAGTTTTTTCTTCAAAATTGGCAGATGAGCCAGCTGCTCCAGCCCAACCAACAACATATAGTCCAGCTCCAAAGGAATCTACTTCTTCTTTTATCTCATTTTTACCAGCTTCAAATGTTACATTATTTCCTGCATCAAAATTAGCTTCTCCTTTTACCTCTACTTTTCCTCCAACTACTTTGATGTCATTTCCTGCACTTATATTTAAATCTCCATCACCAGTTATATTACTTCCTTTACTTAATGATGCTTCTTTACTTGTTTTTGTTGAACTACCTCCAAATACTTGATATACATCTTTTCTTGTACTTTCCTTTATCTCATCTCTTCCATCTATTATATTTACATCATGTTTTGCTGAAATATTAGTGCTTCCATTTGAATTAATATTACTTCCTTTTATTGTCGCATCATGTCCAGCTGATATATATACATCTCCATTTGTATTTATATTTGATCCATGTGATAATGATGCATTAAAATCTTTTGATCTATATTCTGATGTTAATAACCCTCTTACTGTATCTAAAGTTCTTCCTGAGCTTGAAATATGTACTACATCAGCTGAATCTTCTACAGTAACATTATCTTCTGCGCTTATACTTATTGTATTTGATTTACTTTTCTCTGCAATCTTTTCATCTACATCATTTGTTGATAAATCGCTTCCCTTTATATTTACATTTTTTCCACTAATATTAATATTTGAACCTTTAACTTCTGTTCCATTTGAAAGAGCACTACTTCCTGATTCATTAGAATATCCTTTATCACTATATTCATGCTTATATTCAGAAGAGACAGTGTATATATCTTCTATATTAACATCGCCACCAGCATTAATATTAATACTTCCAGCATCTCCTGCTATAACATCTTTAGAATCTTTAGCAAAAAGTTCTTTATAATAATTTATATCTTTTACTACTTCTACATTTTCAACTACTTCATTTCCATTACCTTGACTAACATCTTGAGTAGTTGTTGCCTCTTGTGTATCATTAGTTCTAACTTCATATCCTGAAGCTGTTAACGACCCACCTTTTATGTTAATATTATTTTTTGCATCTACTTGAATTCCATTATTAGCTTCTATACCTGCTTTATCAGAAATAATTTGATTTCCTTTTTCATCAATTCCTAATGTAGACTCTATGTTGACATCATTTCCACTAACAATTACATTATCACCTTTGAGGCTACCACCTATCATATTAATATTACCAGTAGCATCTACAGCAATATTTTTATCTGCGCTAATTCCTCCACTCATTCCACCAGAACTATTATTAGTAATATTTCCTGAAGATTTTATAATAACATTACCAGCAACATCAATATTTCCATTAGTATTACTAAATGATGTATTGTCACTTATAAAGTCTCCTCCAGCTTTTATAGTTGAAGTTCCACCATTACCTTGATTTTGCGCTATATCTATTCTACTATTTTTAGATAAATATAATTGTGGAGCTAAAACTTTTTGTCCGTTAACCTCTACCTCAACATACCATACTATATCATGCTCTAAGCTGTTAATTTGTTCTTGTGTTAAAGCTTTTCCGAGTTGAAGTCCAAGTGCAGTAGACACTTTTGCTGCATTATTAATAAGAGCTTGAATATCCTGTGCATTAATATCTTTTACATAACCAAGTCCTTTTTGAATCATATCTTTAATTAATAAATAATCATAATATGCATCCCCTAGAACTGATGATGTTTTATTTTTATCATATCCTAATTGCTTAAAGAAATAATCAGAACCATAGAAATTATTAGGATCAATAAATTCTATATTAGTTTCAAATAAAGGCTCTCCAGGTTGTGGATCTCCTACTACAGGTTTAAACAATCCATTTTCACCAGTTGGAACATCTATAAAGATTATAGGATTTACAGTTCCTGATACAGCTATTGTTCCTGCTAAGTTTCCTGTTTCAGCAGTTATAGTCACTCCATCTATAGTTATACTTCCAGTTGCTAATTCTACATCATGAGGATATTTTATACCATTCACTTCTTTGATATCGTTTATATTTGCAATATTTACTCCTAAATTTCCTTCGATACCATCAACAACATTCTCTCCTATAGTGATATTTACGCTTTTGTTTCCTCCACTTTCTCCACCATTATTTACTAAACTTCCATCAGTGTGGGTAAAATTTCCTCCTGCTAATATTTGAGCATTTCCATTAGCTGCATAATATTTAAAATTAGCATCTAAATTCCATTTATCTTGAGAAATAGGTTTACTCTTATCTTTCCAATCGCTACCAAGAACACTTGAAAGTGCCTTATTAAGTAGTTCATTATCATTTAAAGCTAAAGCTCTATAATATGCTTCTCTTCCTTTTCCTAAGTATCCTTGAGTCAATGCATCATATAGACTTCCTTCAAAAGATACTCCAGAATTTCCATGCGCATTAGTTAAATAAAGTTTTGTTTGCCATGAAAGTTTAACTTTAATAAGTTTTAAAAGTTCTATTACATCAACTTCTTTATAAGATGTATTATTTTGAATATCCCCTTTTATAGTTATATCCTTAGCTGCTGCAATAGTACCAGATTCATTTAAAACTTTGGTTGTAGCTCCTGTATCACCAGTTATATTTATATTTCCTGCAGCTTCTATTGTTGCTTTATCTGTTACTACGCTATTATTTTCAATAACTGGTACCCAAACCTCTGTAGTATCTAAGTGATAATTGAAAGTATCATCCCATCTTACTGTATGTTTTGAATTTTCGGTTCCTACAACATCATATTTGATATCAACTTTACTCTTATTAAGAAGAACATCTGTTTTAATACTTAAATCTTTACCACTACTTATAGTTCCAGCATCATTTATAATAGCTTTAGCTTTTAGACTCATATCTCCTTTGCTCATAATAAGAGAGTTTAATTTTAAATATATTTTTTCAAGAGCTTCTATAAGAAGATTTTGTCCAGCCCAAATAGTTGTACCTTCTTGATTTAAAACATTAGTAGCTTTTAAATTAACATCTTTATTTCCAACTATCATTCCTTCATTAACTATATCTCCAGAAGTTGATATAGTTATACTTCCAGGAGTTTGGAATTTTTTAACATTAATATCTCCAACAACATTTTCAAGAGTGATATCTCCATTACTTATCATAGTACCAGCAACAGTATTAGCGCTTGAATTAGCAAAACTACTACGGAATCCACTACTTAAATTTTGTCTTGAAGAATCAAGCGAAACTCTTGTACTTTCACCAGTCATTAATGTACCTGTATTATTTAATGATCCTGTCTTTACATCTATATTTTTAGCTGAAAGCTCTCCAGTATTTGTGAAAGATTTAGAATCTACTTTCAAATTATTTTCAGTCTGAACTTTACCAGCTAATGATACATCACTAGAAGAAGCTTCTATATCTATATTACCTTTAGCTTTTAACTCTTTCATTGATTGAGTTATTCCATTTCCCAAATTAGATATACTTAATTCTGAATTTGATTGGATAGAGTTAGTATTAGAAAAAGAATTATCAACGGTTATTGAAACTCCATTTCCAACAACTTCTCCACTATTTGAAAAGTTTTTAGATTTTAAACTTATTTTATCAGTTGAAGAAAGATCTCCGCTATTACTTATATCTTCAGATACATTAGTTACTATTTTACCATTAGCAATCAATTTTCCAGCATTTGTAAGAGATGATCCTCCTATATTTATATCTCCATTTACATTAATATTTCCGTTATTTAAAGTATTTCCATTAGCTACCTTTAATATTTCTCCAACTAATAGTTCTCCACTATTATTAACTCCTCCATTTATATTTAAGGATTTTCCTACAGATGCTGTAGCTCCTGATTTATTCGAGAAGTTTCCTGTCAGATTTAAGCCTCCTCCAGTTTCTAATTTACCAGAGTTTTCTAACTTAGAAGAAGTAACATCTACATTACTTCCAACACTTAAATTGTGTGAATTAAAATCCCCAGATATATTTGCGCTTAAGTTCTCCTTAATTGTTAAATCTTTTGAACTAAAACTCTTACCCTTAACATCTAAGTTCTTTCCTACTGACATTACTCCATTATTTTTAATTGAATCTTCTGATTTTAAACTTACATCACCTTTAGTTATTACTATTCCATTATTTTCTAAAGTTGTTTTAGTTGTTATTGCTAAAGTTTCTCCTTCTATCACACCTAAATCAGAAAAAGCTGCTATCTTAGCTTTTAATTCTGCTAATTCTTCCGCGCTTAAATTTTCTGAATTTAACTTTTGTAATAACTCTAAATACTCTTTTATTTTTTCTTCATTTCCATTAGAAACAAAACTATCACCACTGATTATAATTTTCTTCCCAGCAGTTATTCTTTGAGTATTCACTATTTTTCCAAGAGCTTCAATTAAAAGATTATCTCCAGCTTGTAATACCCCTGAATTAATAACGCTACCAGTTTCTAGAGTAAGATCTTTTTGTGAAGTAACAACTCCTTTATTTTCAAAAGACTCTTTTGTAGTTATTTTAACATTATCTCCAGATAATACTCCAAGCATTCCTGTTTTAGATAAGATATCTTTTAAATTATTTAATTTATTTTTAACCTCTTCTAATCCACTTAAAGTAGCTTTTAATTCTGCAAGTTGCGCTGGATCTTTTTCAGCTGCTATTTTCTTATTTAACTCTGATATAGAATTTTCTACTTTTGTTAACTCCTCCTCAGAATATTGATATAGAGCTCCTAAATATTTCTCTATCTCTTCTGAGCTTCCAGCATTGAGAAGTTCTTTAACATTTATAACTAAATCTTTTACAGCCGTTATATGTCCCGCATTTAAAAATTTACCTTGTACAGCCTGAATTAATATAGAATCTGCACCTAGTTTTCCTGTATTTGTTAGATTATTTGCGCTTATTAACTTAAGATCTTTTGTAGCTAATATCTCTCCATTATTAACTAGTTCTCCAACAGTAGTAGTTAGAATAATATTTCCATCACTAGCAATAACTTTTCCATTTAAAGCATTTATAAGTTCTTGAGCAGTGATAGTTATATCTTTTGCTGATATATTTCCATAGTTTTCAAATTTTCCTTTTAAAACTTCAATTTTTAATTTTCCATTAGGATCTACTACCTCATTTAACTCTTTTTTATTTTCTCTAATCTCTCCTTTGTTAACAAAAGAAGAATTAGCTGTTAACTCAAGATCACTTCCTTTTAATAAAGCATTCTTTTCATTTAATAAGCTTTCAGCAGTAATAGTTAATTTTCCATCTGCAGAAATAATTCCTTTATTTACTAATTCTTTAGTAAATATTTCTACATCTTTACCTATTATTCCTGTACTTACCCATGTAATCTCTTCTGAAGAATAAACTTTTCCACTTTCAATATCTTTTACTTGAAGTGATCCATCACTATTTGATACTATTACTAACTTATTAGAATCAACTCCTGATACTGTAGGAATTAGTACTCCTTGTACATCTAACTTCTCTGAAAGCTTTAAAGTTATAGAATTTTTACTTATCAATCTAGCAGAAGTCTTATCTTGTAGAGTTAATCCTTTAGCAGAAATAACTATATTTCCTCCAGTAGATTGAACAGCTGATCTTATAGTTCCATTTCCTTCTAATTCAAGAGTAATATCATTCCCTGCTGAAATAGAATTAATTTGATCTTTTCCAGCAACTTTTATGATTCCACCTTTTGTTTCTAGATCTTTTCCTTTGAGTTTTACACCTTTCTTCGCGTTAAGTGTAGCTACTGAAATATTTCCATTAGCTTCAATCGCTATATCACCTTCACTAAATATAGCTCCTTCATGTTTTACTCCAAGTCCTTGATCAGTACTGATAAGTCTAATATTTCTTCCATACATAGCACCTAATCCAGTAGCATATATACCATACTTATCTTGTTTACTATCAGAAGAAGATTTTATAATAGGATTACTAAAATCTCCCTTCTTTAATTCAATTTTATTTTGTCCTGCGATTAAAGTAATATCAGGAGTTTTTTCTTCCTTTATAGCAGATATTTCGTTGTGTATCTCAATACTTCTTGCCAAAACATTGAAATAATCTCCACTAGTTCCAACTCCATTTAAAAGAACATTTCCTTTTTGTACATCAAAATTAATATTAGAGTCATCCTTTAGAACTTTACCAGTACTTAAAGTAACTCCATTAGTATTAATAAAGGTAGCTCCATTGACATTTATTCCATTTTCATTAGCAAGTATGAAATCAGCTCTTTTACCAAAAACTTCAATGGTTCCATCTATATTAGATACTTTATTTCCACTAACTTCATTCAAAATAGTAGTAGCGCTACTATTTAAGTTAGGGTTTTTAGTTACATACCCACCAATTTGTGAGACTCCATGCTCAGTACTATTGTTAAATATAAGCCCATTCCCTGCACCGACACTTAAATCAGTAAATTTGTTGTGAGAAATCCCATTTTTATCAGGATTAACAATATTAACAACATCTGTTCCATTAGCAGAATTTCCTAAAGTTGGAGCATTGTTTCCCTGAACAGGAATAACAGTGTTTCTAGCTCTCAAATCTCTAGCTAAAATAACTTCTTCAGTAGTCCCCAATCCCCCAGTAATTAAAAAACTGACAACCAAAGCTAATGTGATACTTTTTTTGCCCTTAAGATTGCGTTTTAAAACTTTTTCCGACAGTTTAAAATCTTTCATCTTATCACCTACCTTCTAATATGAATAATTTACGAAATAGCAACTAAAACGATAATCATATAATATTGTCCCATGCAAAATATTCCTTAATTAAAAATATTTTAGAATAGAATAAGACATCCGATATAAATATACATTTTCATTATAAACACATCCTAAATTATACATTTTTATTATGATTACATTTTAAAATATTGATTAAAAAATTTTTTCCTATTTCAGATTAAAATATCATATAATCTTACTCTAAATATGAATTATTGCATCTTTATTTTTTTAAATAATAGTTTTTTATTAAATATTAATTTTTAACCTCAAAATTATTCCTCCTAATTAAAACTTTTACCTTTTTTTATATTTATATCTCCCAAAATAGAACTCTATAGTTATTTTTTATAGAAAAAAAGAAGAAAGCTTTATTATAAATCATCTCAAAATGATCCCTACACTAAAAACTTTCTCCCATTTTTATAAATTTATTTTTTGTTAAAAAAGTATCATCTCTAAATCCTTATTTAGCATAATCTACTGCTCTAGTCTCTCTTACTATTGTAACTTTTATTTGTCCAGGATACTGCATAGACTCTTCTATCTTTTTAGCTACCTCTCTTGCCATTTTCGTAGCCTCATCGTCAGTCATCGCTTCAGGATTTACTATTATTCTAAGTTCTCTTCCTGCTTGAATAGCGAATGAAGATTCAACTCCTGAGAATGAATTAGCTATTTCTTCAAGACTTTCTAATCTTTTTAAATAAGCTGTTAAAGTTTCTCTTCTTGCTCCAGGTCTTGAAGCTGATACTGCATCAGCAGCTTGAACTAGTATTGCCTCTACAGTTTCGAACTCTACTTCATTATGGTGTGCCATTACTGCATTTATAACTTCTGGTTTCTCTCCAAACTTTTTCAAAAACTCTCCGCCAATCAATGCATGTGAAACCTCTATATCACTTTCTAAGACTTTACCAACATCATGCAATAATCCAGCTCTTTTAGCTAATTCAGTATCTGCTCCTAATTCCGCAGCTAAATTAGCTGCAAGTTTTGCTACTTCTATAGAATGAGTTAATACATTTTGTCCATAACTTGTTCTGAATTTTAATCTTCCTAAAATCTTTATTATTTCTGGATGCATTCCAGGAATACCTAATTCTATTAAAGCTCCTTCCCCTGCATCAATTATCTCTTTTTCTATCTCTTTTCTAGCTTTGTTTACTACCTCTTCTATTTTTCCTGGATGTATTCTTCCATCTGTTACAAGCTTTTCAATAGTAAGTCTAGCTATTTCTCTTTTTACTCCATCAAAACTTGAAAGAACTACTGCTTCTGGAGTATCATCTATAATTATATCTACTCCCGTAAGTGCCTCAATAGCTCTTATATTTCTTCCCTCTCTACCTATAATTCTCCCTTTCATTTCATCATTAGGCAAATTTACAACTGATACAGTTGCATCTACTACATACTCAGCTGAAGCCTTTCCAATGGCAGTTGATAATATTCTCTTAGATATTCTATCTTTTTCATCTTCAAGCTTATTTTCAAACTCTCTAATTGCTACAGCTGTTTCATGTGTTAAATCATCTCTTAATTTCGCTATTAAAATTTCTTTAGCTTCATTCTTAGAAAGTCCAGAGATTCTCTCTAATTCATCTTCCTGCTTCAATTTTATAGCTTCTATTTCGTCTTTTTTTGCTTCTAATTCTTCAGTTGTTTTTTCTAGTTCTTGACTTTTTAATTCTAACTTTTCTATTTTACTATCTAATGTTTCTTCCTTTTTAGTTAACCTCGCTTCTTTTTGTAAAAGCTCATTTTTAGCATTTTTTATTTCTTTTTCTGCTTCTTCTTTTATCAAATATGCATGTTCTTTAGCCTTTAACTCTATCTCTTTCCCTTTAGCATTTGCATCTTTTTCTGCATTCTCTATTATTTCTTTAGCTTTTATTTTAGATTTTGTTATCTCATCCTCTAAATCATTTAACTCATTTATTTTTTTATCTATAACAGACTTTTTATATAGTATGGCAAATACTATTCCTAGTCCAATTACTATCAAACCTATACCTAATATTATACTCATAATTATTTCCTTTCTACATTTTATTTAAAGCTATTTACAGCTTCCTCTTCCGTCTCATATATCTCAAATATTTCATCTAATCCTATCATTTCAAATATTGTTTTGATATGCTCATTTAATTTTATCAATTTTATATCTCCTCCCATCTCCTTTACTACCTTCAACTTTCCTCTCAATATTCCCATAGCTAAACTGTTGATGTGAGTAACTTCTTCAAAATCAATAATAAACTTTATACAATCTGCTTCTACTAATTTTGTAATCCTTTCTTTTAATTTTGGTGCTACTAAAGCATCTAATTCCCCTATTACTTTTAACTCCTTAACTCCTTCTAAATTTTTTTCAAGTATTTCAAAATTATTTATCATCTTTTATTCTGCCTCCTTAACCTTTTTTTCTACTCTAAATAATGTTCCATTCAATTTTTTTTCAATTTTAAAATCATCTGCGATGGTTCTTGCTATAAAAAGTCCCATCCCACCCTCTTCTTTACTCAATTTCTCTTCATCAAATCCTACACCATTATCCTCTACTATCAAACGGATAATATCATTTGACTTTTGAATTTCTAAGATGATATCTCCAGGCCTATACTCATACCCATGCTCAACAACATTTGTTGAAAGTTCATCCACTACTGATAAAAGTTGAAATACATCTCTTTGACTTACCTGATGTAACTCTAGATATGTCTTTACCATAGCTCTTATTAAAGATAAATTTTCTAAAGAAGAAGAGACAGTTATTTTCACTTCATTTGGTCTCATCTTATTTCCTTCTCTCTTTAAACTTATTTATTTTCCATTTTTTATTTTTTAATACATATTCAACATCAAAATATATAGTTGTAGTTTGTATATTCAAAGCAACAACATTCATAGCTTTATTTTTTAAAAACTCAGGTTTTGAATTAAAAATATTTATTTTTGAAAAATCTATATTTTGTATTTCTTCTTTTAAAAAATTATTTCCCATATTAGAAATTAAGCTTTGTTCTAAAAATGTTGTTTCCCCATTTTTAAGGCTAGATTTTATCTCTTCTATAAAAATAATTAAAGCTGCTTTTTCTTCTAAAGTTACTTCTTCTTTTTTTCCAATATTCGAACAACCTATTATAAAAACAGAAGTAATTATAAAAATAAAAATCCTTTTCATTAACAACATGCACCATTCCTTATTACTATAAATAATACCATATACATATCTTTTTATCAAGAATTTAATTATCCATTTTCTATATTTAATTTTTCTACTATATCCTCTACTATCTCATTTTCAGATGTTTCTTCTAAATTATACCAAATATATCTGTGATCATTTTTAAACCAAGTAAATTGTCTTTTAGCATATTTTCTTGAATTTTGTTTTATTTTTTCTATTGTTTCTTCGTAACTTATCTCGCTTTTGAAATAATCTATAAACTCAGAGTAGCCAATTATATTAATCTTTCTTAATACCTCACCATACTTTTTATAAAGCATTCTAACCTCTTCTTCTAATCCTTGTTTAATCATAGCATCTACTCTTGTATTTATTCTTTCATATAGCTCTTTTCTTCCCCTTTCTAGTGCAATTTTTAAAAAACTGTAGTTATTATTTTTTATATTTTGTTTTGATAAATAGGAAAATTTTTGTCCAGTAAGTATATATACCTCTAGAGCTCTTTCTACTCTTTTTTTATTATTAAAATGTATCTCTTTTGCTGCTTCTGGATCTACTTTCACTAATTCTTTATAAAGTTCAAGCGAACTTTTTTTCATAAATTCCTCTCTTATTTTAGCATTAGATACTGGTAGAGCTGATAGTCCATCTGTAATAGAATTAATATAGAGACCTGTCCCTCCAGTTAATATAACCATTTTCCCTTTTTTTTCTTCTTCTTTTAATATCTTATCTACATCTCTTTGGTAGTCACCTACACTATATTTTTTTATAGGATCCAAAACATCTAACATATGATGTACAATCCCATCCATCTCTTCAAATGTTATCTTAGCTGTCCCTATATTCATCTCTTTATATACCTGTGCAGAATCAGCTGATATAATACTAGCATCTAATATTTTTGCCAATTTTATCGAAAGAGCTGTTTTACCTACACCAGTAGGCCCTGCTATCACTATTCCTTTCTTTATCATATTTCCTCCAATACTAATCTATTTTAGCAAAAAAAGGAAAAGCTACCAAAGCGAACCACTTTACAGTTCAAATTTGAGATACTCTTTTCCCCTTTTAATCTCTTATTTAACTTTTAAAATATGATTATTCTACATATTCAAATTCAACATCAGCTATCCTTACACTATCTCCATCTTGAATTCCAGCTTCTCTCATAGCCTCTTCCATTCCTAAAGATCTCATCATATGCAAGAAATTTACTATTGATTCATCGTCCATAGTAATTACATACTTAGCTAGTACTCCATCTAGTACCCTTCCTTCTATCACGTAGGTTCCATCTTCATCTTGAGTAATAATGAAATTTTCTTTATCTCCTTTTATTTCTCTCAAAACTTCATTTACACTAGCCTCTTCTTCTAATGGTTCTCTATCTATTTTCTCTAACATGCTCCAACTTTTATACAAAACTTCCTTAATTCCTTCATTTAGTATTACTGATACAGGATATACTTCATTACCTTGAGATTCTACATACTCTTTAAAAGTATTATATTTTTCCATATCCCATAATAGATCCATTTTATTTGCTAATATTATTTGCTTTTTAGCTGCTAACTTTTCACTAAACTTCTTTAGCTCTGTATTTATTTTTTCATAATCTTCAATAGCACTTCTTCCTTCAACTTCAGATATATCAACTAAATGATATATCATTTTACATCTCTCTATATGTCTTAAAAATTTATCTCCTAATCCTACTCCTTCATGTGCACCTTCAATAAGCCCAGGTATATCAGCTATTACAAAAGATTTATCCTCTTCTAGTCTTACTACTCCTAATTTAGGTTCAAGAGTTGTAAAATGGTAATTTCCTACTTTAGAATTAGCAGCTGATACTTTATTAATAAAACTTGATTTTCCAACAGATGGATATCCTACAAGAGCAACATCAGCTATAAGTTTTAATTCAAGTTTTACTTTTAATTCTGCTCCCTCTCTACCTTTACCAGCTATTTTTGGAGTTTTTCTAATAGAAGATTTAAAATGAACATTTCCAAAACCACCTTTTCCACCTTTGAGTAAAGTTCTCTTCTCTCCTGGTATATTTAGATCCAGTAAAAGCTTTCCAGTTTCTATATCTCTTACTTGTGTTCCAACAGGAACCTTAATCACTAAATCCTCTCCTGTTTTCCCATACATTTGTTTTTTTTGTCCATTTTCTCCATTCTGAGCTTTGAATAGTTTTTTAAATTTAAAATCTATGAGGGTATTTATATTAGAATCAGCTAGAAAAATCACACTTCCTCCATCTCCTCCATCTCCTCCATCAGGGCCACCAAATTGTATAAATTTTTCTCTTCTAAAAGCAGCCGAACCATCTCCTCCATTTCCTGCTTTTACAGTTATTATAACCTCATCTACAAACATCCATTACTCTCCTATCAATTATTTTTATCAATATATTCTACATTATATTCTAAATTTTTTCAATAATTATTATTTTCAAAATAAAAAGCAAGTGTAACTATCCTACTAATAAACACTAACTTCATTATTATTTTCAGAGTTGTATTTTTTAGTACTCAACTTTACTAACTTGCTCCAACTTTTTCATTTAGCCCCTTAAATTTTTCCACAGTTTTAATATCTCTATTTAAATTTTGTAAGTAATTCTTTATACTGTTTCAACATAACTTTTAACATACCTTTTTTTACAAACTGGTACCATTTAAAACTCATTGCTTCCATTCCCTTTATAGAATCAACTATCATTCTCTTCAAAAACTCATACTCTTCAAAACTTAATTTCAATTCCATTTGCTCTTTTGCATCAGCAATAGATTTTATATAATCAAAAAATTCTTCTAAACTTGTTGTTTGTGCTCCTATAGCTGAAGAAGTAAGTTGTTTTTTAACTTCATCTATAAATTTAGATAAGAATTTTTTATTACTTTTATCTAAATTAACACTTATTTTTCTTTTTCCTTTCCCTATTCTTTGAATAATATTCATCGTCCCCATCATGCTAGACATATTATTCATATGCATCGGATTCATTCCATTAGGATTTACTCTTTGTGTTTTCATAAATTCCTCCCTATACTTTTCCCAATTACTTTTTCTATATCTTTAATTGATATTGCACCTAATCTTATTATTCTTGGTTCATCACTCAAATCAATTATAGTTGATTCAATCCCTAATGGTGATTTGCCACCATCCACTAAAATATCAACTTTTCCTTTAAAAACTTCTGATAACTCATCATAAGCTCTTGGTGTTTTTTCTCCAGAGATATTAGCACTTGTAGTTGGAAGCATTCCACCAGCAGATTCTATTATTTTTAATGCTACATCTAAAGCTGGCATTCTTATTCCAACTGTATCTCCAAAAGCTGTCATAACATTTGGAATCCACTCTTTTTTTCTCAAAATGATTGTAAGCCCTCCAGGCCAAAATTTTGCTATTAATCTTTCAACAATTTTTCTATTTTCTTCGCTTATATATGCTATTTCCTCTATTTTTTTTACATCACTTATTAGAACTATAAGGGGAGATTTAAAACTTCTTTCTTTAGCTTTATAAATACTTTTTATTGTCTCTTCAGAAGAGATAACTCCTCCTATTCCATATACAGTATCAGTTGGATATATTATGAGTTCTCCAGAATTTAGAGAATTAGCTATTTCCAAAAAATTTATATTTTCTAAATTATATATTTTTTTCATACTCTACACCTTATTTTAGACTCTTAATATTTTATCATATCTAATTAGAAAAAGCTAGTAAAATACTAGCTTTTTCTGCCTAAATTAATTATCCATTATTAATTTTTTTTCAAACAACTCAGAAACTGATTGATTATTTATAATTCTCCTAATTGCTTCAGCAAAAATTTCATCTACTGATAATACAGTTATTTTATCTAATTTTTTTCTCTCTGGTAAAGCTATTGAATCAGTTATTATAACCTCTTTTAAAGGTGAGGCTGCAAGTCTTTCTATTGCTGGATCTGAAAATACAGCATGTGTACAACAAGCATAAGCTTCTTTTGCTCCCCTTTCTATAATAGCAGCAGCTCCATTAGTTATTGTTCCAGCTGTATCTATCATATCGTCTATGAAGATTGCTGTTTTTCCTTGAACCTCTCCTATTAAGTTCATTACTTCTGACATATTTGGCTTTGGTCTTCTTTTATCAATAATAGCTATTTTACAATCTAGCCATTCAGCTAATTTTCTAGCTCTTTTTACTCCACCTATATCTGGGGAAACTATAACTACATCATCTCCATATAATCCTTTTTTCATAAAATATCTTACCATTAATGGTAGTGCTTGCATATGATCAACAGGAATATCAAAAAATCCTTGAATTTGATCAGCATGTAAATCCATCGCTATTAATCTAGTAGCTCCAGATTTCGTCAATAAATTAGCCACTAACTTTGATGTAATTGGCTCTCTGGGATTAGATTTTCTATCTTGTCTAGCATATCCATAGTAAGGAATTATAACATTGATACTTTTAGCTGATGCTCTTCTTAAAGCATCAGTAAAAATTAATAACTCCATTAAATTTTCATTTACAGGTTCAGAAGTTGACTGTACTACAAACACATCTCTTCCTCTTACTGTTTCATCAATTTTAACGAATACCTCTCCATCTTTAAACCTAACTACTTCTGCTTTCCCTAAAGGCAACCCATATTTTTCAGCTATTTTTTTAGCTAAGTCTTTGTTTGAAGTTCCAGTGAAAATTTTTACATTTTCAGAATTAATCATTTTTTATTTCCTCCAGTCGATCTTAATAATTTGTTTACTTCTCGATACAGCTAATGAACTATTAGGAACATCTTTTGTAATCACAGAGCCAGCACCTACAAGAGCTCCTTCTCCTACGTTTACGGGAGCTACGAGCATAGTATCACTTCCTATAAATACATCTTTACCTATTATAGTTTTAAATTTATTTACACCATCATAGTTACATGTGATTGTTCCAGCACCAATATTTGTATTTTCACCAACTTGAGCATCACCTAAATATGTCAAATGCCCAGCTTTTACCCCTTTTTCCAAAATGGATTTTTTAACCTCTACAAAATTTCCTATATGTACCTTTTCTTTAAGATAAGTCTTAGGTCTTAAATGAGCATAAGGCCCAATCGTCACTCCATTGTCTATACTACTTTCTTCTACGACTGAATTTTCTATTCTTATATCATTTCCAAGAACAGAGTTTACGATTCTACTATTTCCTATTATTTCACAATTTTCTCCAATAACTGTCGCTCCTTGTAAAAATACTCCTGGATATACTATAGTATCTTTTCCTATTTTCACATCATCTTCTATATAAGTAGTTTCTGGATCAATAAGAATAACTCCTTCCTCCATTAATTCCTTATTTTTTCTATTTCTCAAAATTTTTCCAGCTTGAGCTAACTCTATCTTAGAATTCACTCCTAAAATTTCCATATTATCTTCTAAAATAAAACTTTGAACTTTCTTATTTTCAGATACTTGAATTCCTATTACATCAGTAAGATAATATTCTCCTTTTTCATTTTTGTTATCTATTCTTTCTAAAGCTTTAAAAAGTTCTCTTGAGTTAAAACAATATACTCCTGCATTTACTTCTTTGATTTTTTTTATCTCCTCAGTAGCCTCTTTTTCCTCTACAATAGCTTTCACTAAACCATTTTCCTTCACTACTCTTCCATAACCAAATGGATTATCATAAACTGAAGTAAGTATAGTTGTAACAGCCTCACCTTTTTTATGATACTCATATAAAGCCTTTAATGTACTATCTCTAAGCAGGGGAGTATCTCCACACAATATCATTACATCCCCATCATAATTTTGAAGTTTTCCTTTTGCTTGAATAACAGCATGACCTGTCCCCAATTGTTCATTTTGTAAGACATAATTACAATTTTCTCCTACAATTTTTAAAACTTCCTCTTTTTTATGCCCCAAAATAAGTATATTTTCCTCTGGATTCAATCCTGATAAGACCTTTATTATCTTTGATATCATTGGAACTCCATTTACTTTATGAATAACTTTAGGTAATTCTGACTTCATTCGAGTTCCTTTTCCAGCAGCTAAAATTAACGTTTTTAATTTCATAAATACACTCCTTATAAAATTGCACTGTACATTTATAAAAGACTTTCCATACGCGCTAAATTATACCATACTTACTTACCTATTTCAAGTTAAGAAAAATCTTTTGAAAGTTTTTCGTAAGCTTCATTTATCTCCTTTAATTTATTTTCATGCTGTTCCTTTTCTATTTCACTAGCATTGGTAAACTTATCAGGATGATGTTTCTTTACTAAATCTCTATATGCTTTTTTTATTTCATCTCTACTAGCATCTCTACTAATTCCTAAAATATCATAATACTTTCCTCTATCTTCTGTATAACCAAATGGGTTATTTCTATTATGATAACTATCTTGTTGTTGCCCCTTAAAATCTCCACCAGCTTGACGAAAAAAATCCTCAAAATCTTTTGCATTATTACCATTATATCTGTAATAGTAAGTTCTTCTTGTACCTTTAGGCTGATTCCTATTTTTTAAATAATTAATAAATATAATTAACAATATTAACCAAAAGAAATTTATTGCAAACCAACCTAGAAATGTAACTAATAAAAATACTATAAATAATACAGGTGCCATACCTATAGCCCTATTAAAGCCAACTGTTATTCCTATAAATAAAAATAGTATTAATATAAAAGTTAATGAAACACTATAAATCATTTATTCTCCTTACTCTATACTTTTGAAACTCTAAATTACTTTTAACTCTAGTTTCTTTTTCAACTCTCGTATCTTATCCGAAACATTTTTTTCACGCGGATCTATTTCATAAGCGATCGTATACTCTTTTAGAGCCCTTTCTAACAATCCCATTTTCTCATATTTTTGTGCAAAATCTATATGAGCCTTATAAATATCTAGATCTAAAAATATTGCAAAATCATAACTCATAACTGCTTCCATAAGCTTTCCTGCTCTTGAGTAAGCATTACCTAATAAAAAATGTACAAAAGCAACATCCGGATCTATATCTAAAGATTTTTCAAAAGCTTTTATCGCATTTAAATAATCTTCGTTTTCATAATAAAGTTGTCCTAAAAAAGCTAATCCTTCTGCTTTATTATCTCTATAATCTAATACCTTTTTATATATTTTTATAGCTCCTGAATAATCCCCCTTATGATATAATAAAATAGCTAGCCCTCTTAATAACTCTATATCATTAGGATTGCCCAAAAGTGCTATTCGTATCTCTTCTTCTTTTTTCAATAAATCTTTCATATCTAGTTGATTAAAAATTTCTGTCTTTAATATACTTCTATCCAAAATAATTTCAACCTCCCACCCCAAAGAGTTAATACGTTAATATTATATCATAATTTTTCATTATATAAAGAATTTTTTTATAAACATGAACATAGTATAAATTAAGTTTAACAAACAACTTTATATAATTTTACATCTTTAAAAAGTATAAATTAAAGCTGCTCCAAACACATAAATCAGATCATTATCAACTATTGGAGAGTTTGATATTTCTTTTGGTAACTTTGTCACACCAGTAAATCCCATTAATGACAAAGTTTCATTTATTCTATAGTTTCCTAAAACTCCTATCCCTACTCTATGAGCCTCTCTTCCATTAAATGAGTTGGTTATTTTTTCTCCTTCTGCTCTCCCCAGCTCACTCGAATCAATCCCAAAATAATAATTTATAAAATTCGAATCATAATAAATATAATTTAATGATGGAATTAATACTATTTTTGAAGATACATAAAAAGGTCTGCTTAAGCTTAAATTAAAATGGCCACCTTCCTTTCCATACTCAACTGCTAACTTTGTTTGAAGATTATATATTCCAGGATAATAAGTTAACTCCATTCCACCCATAAAATAAGTATTTCTATCATTTATTCCTTTATAACCTGACTTCATATCACTATTCTTTACTTCATATCCACCAAAGGGCATACCATAAAGGGATAAAACATAATTATCTTCTTCTATTAATTTATATCCTAAAGATAAACCATAAGTACTTCCTCCTTTAAGGAAAAATTTATTATACTCAAAGTCTACTATTGGTAAAATATATGTATTTTTATTATTATGATATATAGGTGTTGTCACTCCATATCCTATTCCAATATTTCCAGCTAATATATTTTGAGTTAAAATTAATAAACTTCCTAGTAATAGTAGTTCTTTTTTCATAAATTTCCTCCTAAATAATTTATACCTAAAATATTTTAATGAATTCAATAATAAATTTATTCAATTTTATCATATTTTTCATAAAAAATAAACACCTCTATATTTTAATATTTTTTATAATTTTTAGACATCTTTATAGATAAAAAACAATTTAATAATTGACACTTTTATTTAGTTATGGTATATTTTAATTATAAATTATACAACTTTGTAGACATTTATTAAAATTATTCAGGAGGTCATATCATGAAATATGCTGAAGAAGGGGTACAATATCACATAGGATTAAGAAAGGGAGATGTAGGTAAATATGTAATTTTACCTGGAGATCCTAAACGTTGTGAGAAAATAGCAAGACATTTTGATGATGCTAAACTTATTGCAGATAGTAGAGAATATGTTACATATACTGGTTATTTAGATGGTGTTAAAGTAAGTGTTACTTCTACTGGAATAGGGGGACCATCTGCTTCAATAGCTCTTGAAGAGTTAGTAAGAGTTGGAGCTGATACTTTCTTAAGAGTTGGAACTTGCGGTGGTATGCAAACAGATATAATGGGAGGAGATTTAGTTATCGCTACTGGGGCTATTCGTATGGAAGGAACTAGTAAAGAGTATGCACCAATAGAGTTTCCTGCTGTTGCTAATCTCGAAATTACTAATGCACTTATTCAAGCTGCTAAAGATTTAAATAAAAAATATCATGTTGGAATTGTTCAATGTAAGGATGCTTTTTATGGACAACATGAGCCTGAAACAAAACCTGTAGATTATGAACTAGTGAACAAATGGAATGCTTGGGTGCGTCTAGGATGTAAAGCTTCTGAAATGGAATCTGCTGCTTTATTTGTTGTTGGAGATTATTTAAAAGTTCGTGTAGGTTCATCTTTTTTAGTTGTTGCTAACCAAGAAAGAGAAAAATTAGGACTAGAAAACCCCGTTGTTCATGATACAGAGGCTGCTATTGAAGTTACAGTTCAAGCTATTCGTAACTTAATTAAACAAGATAAAGAATCTGGTCTTTTATAATTTTAATTAAATAAATCGGAGGAATGATGAAAGGGATAATAATTTTAATTGGTATAGTTTTACTATTAGGTCTATTGTATCTTATATCTTCACACAAAAAGGAAGTAAAAATTTCTATTGTTGTAAAAGCTTTAATTGTTCAATTTATTCTAGCTTTTCTTCTAGTAAAGTTTCCTTTTGGAAGAATTGTAGTATCTAAGCTTTCTGATGTAGTTACAAAAATTCTTAGTTATGGATTTAATGGATTATCATTTGTATTTGGTAGTTTAGCAGACCCTAGTCAAGCTACTGGTTTCATATTTATAATAGGTGCTCTTGGAAACATAATATTCCTATCAGCTCTAGTAGCTGCTCTTTTCTATCTTGGAATATTAGGAGCTATTGTTAAAGTTATTGGTAAAGTAGTAGGGAAAATCTTAGGAACTACTCAAGTTGAAAGCTTTGTTGCTGTTGCTAATATGTTTCTAGGACAAACTGAAAGTCCTATTCTTGTTAGTAAATACTTAGGAAATATGACTCAAAGTGAAATAATGGTAGTTTTAGTTTCTGGAATGGGAAGTATGTCTGCTACAATAATTGGAGGATATACTGCTTTAGGTATCCCTATGGAGTATCTACTTACAGCTTCAGCTCTTGTTCCCTTTGGAAGTATTGCTATCTCAAAAATTCTTTTACCTGAAACAGAGCATGCTAAAGTAATTGAAAATGTAAGTATGGATAGAAAAGGACATCATGAAAATATTATATCAGCTGTTACAGAAGGAGCTGTAAACGGTATCCAAGCTGTTATTGCCATTGCTGCTTCTCTTGTAGCATTTATCTCTATTGTTTCTCTTGTAAATGGTATATTAGGAGTTGCTGGATTAAGCCTTGAGAAAATTTTCGCATATATATTCTCTCCATTTGGTTTCTTTATGGGATTAGAAGGTAAAAATATCTTGTATGCTGGAGAATTACTTGGATTTAAATTAGTCTTAAATGAATTTGTTGCTTTTCAAAATTTAGGTCAACACCTTGCTTCTTTAGATTATAGAACAGGACTTATGTTAAGTATTGCTATGGCTGGGTTTGCTAATGTTTCTAGTATGGGAATTTGTATTTCTGGAATATCTATACTTTGTCCTGACAAAAGACCTGTACTTGCTAGACTTGCTTTCAAAGCTATGATAGGTGGTTTTGCTGTAAGTATTTTAAGTGCGATGATTGTTGGATTTATCACAATTATATAAATTTATGTTATAATATATTGGGGTTGATTTTCAACCTCAATTATTACTAGAAGGAGGTATTTATGCAAAAAATATTTGAACAATATAAAGATATTCTAGATAGAGCTTTTGAGGTAATGGAAAAAGCTTATGCACCTTATTCAAAATACCATGTTGGAGCTTGTGTAAAAACTAAAGATGGAAAATATTATGTTGGAGCTAATATAGAAAATGCTTCTTATGGGCTTACTAATTGTGCTGAAAGAAGTGCTCTATTTCATGTATATTCTTTAGGGTATAGACAAGATGACATTGAATCTATGGCTCTAGTAACTAAAGGGAACACTTTAGGAAGTCCTTGCGGAGCATGTAGACAAGTTATGGTTGAGCTTTTAAAAAAGGATACCCCTATAATTATTGCTAATACAAATTCTCAAGCTATGATCACAAATATTGTTGAACTTTTACCTTTTTCTTTTACAAGTGATGATTTAAAATAATAGGAGGATATATTAATATGACACCACACAATAATGCTAAAATCGGAGAAATTGCAAAAAATGTTTTAATGCCTGGAGATCCTTTAAGAGCAAAATTTATAGCTGAAACATTTTTAAAAAATATAAAACAAGTTAACTCTGTTAGAAATATGCTTGCCTATACTGGAACATATAAAGGAAAGGAAATTACTGTTATGGCTTCTGGAATGGGAATGCCATCAATAGGAATATACTCTTATGAGTTATTCAAAGTATATGGAGTAGAAAATATTGTACGTATTGGTTCAGCTGGAGCTTATGTTGATAAGTTAGATGTATACGATGTTGTTTTAGCTGAATCAGCTTGGAGTCAATCAACTTTTGCTCATACTCAAAATGGATATGAAAGTGATACTACATACCCAGATAAAGAATTAAATGAAAAAATTATAGCAACTGCTAAAAAATTAGGTATTCCTTTACATGTTGAAAAAATTCATTCAAGTGATGTATTCTATACAGAGCCAAATGTAGATAGCTATAAAGAGCATTTTGCAAAACATGGTTGTACATGTGTAGAAATGGAGAGCTTTGCTCTATTCCATAATGCTAAAGTTTTAGGTAAAAAAGCAGCTTGTCTCTTAACTATATCTGATTCTTTCACTTCTCATAAAGTTACAACTCCTGAAGAGAGACAAACTGCTTTCACTAAGATGATGGAAATAGCTCTAGAAACTTTTATTGACTAAAAAGGAGATTAATATGAAAAAATACAAAAGAATTTTTACAATAGTATTAGATTCATTAGGAATTGGGGCTATGAAAGATTCTGAAAAATTTGGAGATATAGGAGTAGATACACTTGGTAATATTGCTAAATCTGTTTCTTCTCTTAATATTCCAAATCTGCAAAAATTAGGATTAGCTAATCTACATCCTATTAAAAATGTAAATACAGTAGAAAAACCATTAGGATATTTTGCTGTTCTTAATGAAACTAGTGTTGGAAAAGATACTATGACTGGGCATTGGGAGATGATGGGACTTAATATACAAAAACCTTTCCAAACTTTTACTGATACAGGTTTTCCAAAGGAATTAATAGATGAACTTGAAGCTAAATGTGGACGTAAAGTAGTTGGAAATAAATCTGCTAGTGGTACAGAAATACTTGATGAATATGGAGAACATGAGATAGCTACGGGAGACATGATAGTTTATACCAGTGCTGACTCAGTTTTACAAATCTGTGGACATGAAAAATATATGGGATTAGATAATCTTTATAAATATTGTGAAATAGCTAGAGAACTTACTATGAAAGATGAATGGAAAGTCGGGAGAATAATAGCTAGACCATATATAGGTGAAAAAAAAGGAGAATTCAAAAGAACAAGTAATAGACATGATTATGCTTTAAAACCTTATGGAAATACTGCTCTTAATGTTTTAAAAAATGCTGGACTAGATGTAATTTCTGTTGGAAAAATTAATGATATATTTGATGGAGAGGGAGTTACTGAGTCTCATAAATCAAAAAGTTCTGTTCATGGAATGGAACAAACTATTGAAATAGCCAACAAAGATTTTACAGGTCTTTGTTTTGTAAATTTAGTAGATTTTGATGCTTTATGGGGACACAGAAGAAATCCGCAAGGTTATGCTGAGGAGATAGAAAAATTTGATAAAAATTTAGGAGTACTTCTTTCTAAGTTGAGAGAAGATGATCTGTTAATATTGACAGCTGATCATGGAAATGATCCTACTTATACTGGAACTGATCACACTAGAGAACAAGTGCCTTTTATAGCTTATTCTCCATCTTTTAAAGAAAATGGAAATTTAGGAGAATTTGATACCTTTGCTGTAATAGGAGCAACAATAGTTGATAACTTTGGACTAACAATGCCTCAAGATACTATTGGATACTCTATTTTAGATAAAATAAATTAAGAGAGGATATGTATATGGATAGAAATAAAATATTAAGTGCTGTTGACCACACACTTTTAACTCAAAATGCTACTTGGGAAGATATAAAACAAATTCTTGATGATGGAATAAAATACAGTGTTGCTTCTGCTTGTATTCCAGCTTCTTATGTAAAAAAAGCTAAAGAATATGTAGGAGATAAGCTACCTATTTGTACAGTAATTGGTTTCCCTAATGGGTATTCTACAACTGCTGTAAAAATTTTTGAAACTGAAGATGCTATTAAAAATGGTGCTGATGAAATAGACATGGTTATCAATATTACTGATGTAAAAAATGAAAATTTTAATGCAATCTTAGAAGAGATTAAAGATATTCATAAAGCTTGTAATGGTAAAATATTAAAAGTAATCGTTGAAACTTGTCTTCTAACTGAAGAGGAAAAAATAAAAATGTGTGAAATAGTTACTAATTCAGGAGCTGAATATATTAAAACTTCTACTGGATTCTCAACTGGTGGAGCTACATTTGATGATATAGCTCTAATGAAAAAGTATGTAGGAAAAAATGTTAAAATAAAAGCTGCTGGAGGAATCTCTTCATTAGATGATGCTGCTAAATTTATGGAACTTGGGGCTGATAGATTAGGTACAAGTAGAATAGTAAAAATCATCAAAGGGGAAAACTTTAAAAATATATATTAAAATCTAACAAATTGAAAAGAAGAATTTTATACTACAACCTCTATCTTAGATATCTAAGATAGAGGTTGTAGTTTTTAACAAAAGAATAAGATTAAAAGGATTAACGTCTACAGAATACAGGAGTCAATCCTTATTAATCAATGATTAAATAATAGTATCTAAGAAAGAGAATTCACTACATTTTAATTCAAGAATAATGTTCTTTTTTTACTTTTTCCTTTCTTATTCTATTTTTTCAAATTTTAATTATTCAAATACTAATTGAATAAAGAAAATTTAAAAATATCTAAATAATAACTTTAAACTTTAATACAATGGAAAATTTAAACACAACTCTCTAACCTCTTCTCTTATTTTCAAAAGTTCACTTTCATTTTCAATATTCTCAATAACTCTAAGAATAAACTCTCCTATTTTCTTCATCTCTTCTTCTTTCATTCCTCTAGTCGTCATAGCAGGAGTTCCTATTCTTATTCCACTGGTGACCATTGGTTTTTCAGTATCATAAGGAATACCATTTTTATTTACAGTTATCCCTGCTAAATCTAAAGATTTTTCAACTTGCATACCTGTAAGTCCTTTAGATTTTACATCTATAAGCATCATATGGTTATCTGTTCCTCCACTTACGATTCTAAGTCCTCCCTCCTCTAAAACTTTAGCTAAAATTTTAGCATTCTTTACAATTTGTTTTTGATATTCAACAAACTCAGGTGTCAAAGCCTCTTTAAATGCTACAGCCTTAGCTGCTATTATATGCATAAGAGGGCCTCCCTGTATTCCAGGAAATATAGATTTATCAATCTTTTTAGCTATCTCTTCATCATTAGTCATAATAACTCCACCACGAGGTCCTCTTAGTGTTTTATGAGTTGTAGTAGTTACCACATGAGCATATGGAATAGGAGATGGATGCACTCCAGCAGCAATAAGTCCAGCTATATGTGCCATATCTACCATTAAATAAGCTCCTACTTTATCAGCTATCTCTCTAAATCTCTTAAAATCTATTATCCTTGAGTAAGCACTAGCTCCAGCTATTATCATTTTAGGCTTAGTTTCAAGTGCTATTTTTTCTACTTCATCATAGTCTATTTTTTCATCAGATTGAGAAACACTATATGATACAATATTGTAGTCTTTTCCTGAAAAATTTACATTTTTTCCATGAGTCAAATGTCCACCATGATCCAATTTCATTCCCAAAACTGTATCTCCTATACTAAGAAGTGCTTTATATACTCCCATATTAGCTTGTGACCCTGAATGTGGTTGAACATTTACATAGTTTACACCGAATAATTTTTTAGCTCTTTCAATAGCTAATTTCTCAGCTATATCAACTATATGGCAACCTCCATAGTATCTCTTATCTGGATATCCTTCAGCATACTTATTTGTCATTATACTTCCAGCTGCTTCTAATACAGCTTCTGATACAAAGTTTTCAGATGCTATTAACTCTATTCCCTCGTTTTGCCTTTTCTTTTCAGCCTCAATAGCTTCAAAAATATCTTTATCTACTTCACATAGTTTATTCATATTCCCCTCCTAAAAATTATTTAAAAAACTCTTCCCATTTATCCTTTTTAAATCCTATTAAAACACCATTTTCTGTAATTAACAAAGGTCTTTTTACTAGCATTCCATTAGATGACAAGATATCTAACATCTCATCTTCAGTAGCAGTAACAAGTTTCTCCTTAAGTTTCATCTCTCTATAAAGTATCCCACTAGTATTAAAAAATTTTCTTGCTGATAAACCACTTAAAGCTATAAATCTTTTAAGCTCATCTTTGGTTGGATTATTCTCAACAATATGTCTATTCTCAAAATTTATTTTATTTTCCTCAAGCCATTTTCTTGCATTAATACAAGTACTACACTTAGGATAATTAATAAATAATACTGACATCTACCCCTCCTTATAAATTTAATAATCTCTATGATTTAATTATACTAAATTAGTCATAATAAATGCAAGCTAAAATTAATAAAAAAAAGAGGATATTGAAATTACTTCCAATATCCTTTTTTATATTTCAATTATAATCTAAACAATAAATCATAATAAGTAGGAATAGGCCATACAGTCTTATCAACTAACAGCTCTAATGAGTCTACTACATATCTCATTTGATTAAATATTGGCACTAACTCTGTATTATAATAACAAGCTCTTTCATACTCATCTGATATCAGCATTGCTACTTTTAATCCTTCATTTAATTCAGTTATACAATTTTTTAATTGATTTTTAAATCCTATAACTTTGATTAAATGCTCTTTATCAAATTGAATATACTCCTCTTCTTTTAATGCTTCTCTTACACTATTAATCATTTGTGATATATTTGTTATATATTTTATAACACAAGGATATATTTCATTTCTTGCCATTCTTATTGCTGTTGATATCTCAATATTAGTTTGTTTATTATATCTATCACTATAAACCTTAAATCTTGAATAAAGTTCATTTCTCGATAAAACACCATTTCTTTCAAATAACTCAATTGTTTCTTCTCTAATATATACAGGTATTCCCTCAATAGTATTTTTTAAATTTGATAACCCAAGCTCTTTAGCTTTACTTATCCATGAACTTTCATATCCATTTCCATTAAAAATAACTCTTTTATGAAGATTATACCTCTCCTTAATAAGTTTAATTATATATTTATTAATATTTTGAATTGGATTAGTTTTCTCTAAAATATCAGCATATTCTCTCAAAATATCAGCAACAATAGTATTTATCATAAATACTGGTGTTGAAGCTGAAGCACTTGAACCAGGCATTCTAAATTCAAACTTATTTCCTGTAAAAGCAAATGGAGAAGTCCTATTTCTATCTGATAAATCTTTTGCTATTTTAGGAATACGAACTCCTATATTAATTGTTTCATTGATATCCGATGTCTCTAAGAAAGAAGCGTTTCCTATATTTTCAAATAATTCTTGCAATTGTTCTCCTAAAAATATTGATATTACTGCTGGTGGAGCTTCATGTCCCCCTAGTCTATGATCATTTCCTGGAGTTGCAGTACAAGCTCTCAATATATCAGCATACCTATCTATTCCTTCTATTACTGCCATTGTATATAGTAAAAATTGAAGATTCTCTGCTGATAAATTATCTGGATCAAAAAGATTTATTCCAGTATCTGTAGCTAGTGACCAATTACAATGTTTTCCTGAACCATTTACTCCTGAAAATGGCTTCTCATGCAAAAGAGCAGCTAATTTATGCCTATTTGCTATCTTCTTTATAGTATCCATAGCAAGATGATTTTGATCAACTGAAACATTTGCCGAAGTAAACATCAACGCTATTTCAAATTGATTAGGCGCCACTTCATTGTGCTTTGTTTTTGCCATTACTCCTAATTTCCAAAGCTCTGCATCTAATTCTGCCATGAATATTTCTACTCTTTCTTTAATAGTCCCATAATAATGATCATTCATCTCTTGCCCCTTTGGTGGAAGATTTCCAAATAAAGTTCTTCCAGCCAAAGCTAAATCTTGCCTTCTATCCCAAAACTCTTTCTCTACAAGAAAATACTCCTGCTCTACCCCTAAAGTTACATTGACATGCTTTGTATCAAAATCTCCCAATAATCTTTGCATTCTTAATGCTTGTGCTTCAATAGATTTAATTGATCTTAAAAGTGGAACTTTTTTATCTAATGCCTCTCCATTATATCCAACAAAAGCTGTAGGAATATAAAGTGATTTAGTCATTCCCTCTCCTTTTATAAACATAGGAGAACTTGTATCCCAAGCTGTGTATCCACGAGCTTCAAAAGTCGATCTTAATCCGCCATTAGGAAAAGAAGATGTATCCGCTTCTCCTTTTATTAGATCTTTTCCAGAGAATTGAGACATAATAGTTCCTTCAGAAGTTACAGATATAAAAGACTCATGTTTTTCAGCTGTTAATTCAGTAAGAGGTTGAAACCAATGAGTAAAATGTGTAGCTCCTTTTTCTGTTGCCCAACTTTTAACTGCATTAGCAATGACATCAGCCACTTCTAATGACATCTCCGCATTACCTTGTTGAACGGCCTTAAATTTTTTAAAAACAGAACTAGGAACCCTACTTTTTAATTCAAGCTCTGAAAAATAATTAGCCCCAAAAACATCCAACATAGTGTTCATTTTTAAACCCTCCTAAGCATTTTTCATACTATAATAATATACTAAACCAACTCTAATACATTTATATTCGTGATATTTATCTTATTATTTCTTGACATAGACTATATTATTAATGATTTTAGCACATGTTCATAATATAATCAATAATTTTTTTAAAAACTTTCCTTTTTCAATTAAAAATTGAAAAAAAAACTAAAATAAGATATAATTTTATGTAGTATATAAGTAGATATAAAGAGGTGGATTTTTTAATGAAATACCTGACAGGAAAGTGTGTATATGAAGGTGTTGTAATTGGAAAAACTTATTTAGATACAAATATAAATTTGCAAAATGAAAAAGAGAATATCAGTTTTGAAGAAATTGAAAAAGAAAAAACAAGGCTAGAAATATGTATAAAAAAATCTATTCTCTCATTAAAAAATTTAAAAATGGACTTAAGTAATAAAATTGACAAACAAGAGCTTGAAATAATTGAAGCTCATCTCTTATTAATCTCAGATCCTATATATATTTCTGACATAAGAAAAACAATAGAGCAAAAACAAAAAAAAGCAGAGTTTGCTATAAAAGAAGTTACAGAAAAGTTTATAAGATTATTTGAGAATATAAATATCCCTATCTATAAACAAAGAGGTTTGGATATTAAAGATGTGGGTAATAGATTAATCGAAACTTTGAATAATGGGAATGAAAATTATAAAAAATATGATGAGAAAATACTTGTTACAAAAGAAATTTATCCAACTGAGTTATTAAAAATTCATAAAGAAGGGATTAATCTAAAAGGAATTATTATGGAGTATGGTGGTGAGACATCCCATTTAGCTATTCTTGCTAAAGCACTAAAAATACCAACACTCATGGGAGTAACAAATATCTTTAATTATGACTGGAAAGAGGAAATTATTTTAGATACTACTCAAGAAAATGGGTTAGTAATTATAGCTCCAAATGACTCACAAATAAAGGAGTATTCAAAAAAAAGAGAAAATTTTTTAAACATTCTTGAACAAGTTAGACAATCAGCTTCTTCACCTTGTATTACAAAAGATGGTAAAAATATAAATTTATATTTAAATTTAGGTACTAATGAGCAAAAAATAAACTCTGAAATAGATAGAAAATTAATAGCAGGAGTAGGATTACTTAGAACTGAACTAATTTATATGAATACTACTTCTTTTCCATCTGAAGAAGAACAATTAAAGAAATACAAACAAATATTAAATGGATTTTCAAAAGAACAATCTATCATAATAAGAACCTTAGATATTGGTGCAGATAAACAACTTTCTTATTTTAAAATGAAAAATGAAACCAATCCTTTCTTAGGACTTAGAGGTATTAGATTTTCTTTGAGATACCCTGATATTTTCGAAACACAATTAAGAGCAATTCTCAGATTATCTAATGAAAAAAATGTAAAAATAATGTATCCTATGATAACAAGTATCAATGAAATAAAAAAAGCCAATATAATTTTAGAAAAAGTCAAAGAAAATTTAAAAAAAGAAAAAATTCCTTTTAATGAAAAAATTGAAGTTGGTATCATGGTAGAAGTTCCTTCTGTTATCTTACTAGCTGAAGAATTTGCTAGAGAAGTTGACTTTTTTAGTATTGGAAGCAATGATTTAACCCAATATATTTTAGCTACTGATAGACTTTCAGAAACTGTTGGTGAACTCTATTCTTCATATAATCCAGCTGTTCTAAAAGCTATATACTACATAAAAGAAGCTGCTGATAAATATAGAAAAAAAGTTTCTGTATGTGGAGAAATGGCTGGTGATTTAAAAGCAATAATTGCTCTTTTAAGTTTAGGTATAAAGGATTTCAGTATGGTAGAAAGCTCTATATTGGCTGCTAAAACTTTAATTAGAAATCTCAATTACGAAGATCTAGGCAAAATTAAAGAAAGTATCTTAAATTCTAAAGATGAAAAAGAAGTAAAAAATATTTTAAAAAAGTACATCAATTATTAAAAATTAGGAGATTAAAAAATAATATGAAAAGTATAATAGTAGAAATCAAAAATAAAGCTGGACTTCATGCTAGACCTTCATCACTTTTTGTACAAGTAGTAACTAACTACGATTCTAATATAATTGTAAAATGTGGTAATGAAGAAATAAATGGAAAAAGTATAATGGGATTAATGTTATTAGCTGCAGAGCAAGGTAGAAAATTAGAGCTCATAGCTGATGGTCCTGACGAAAATGAAATGTTAGAAGCATTAGTAAATCTAATAGAAGTTAAAAAATTTAATGAGGAATGATTATGAAAATTATAAGAGCTAAACATATGGGATTTTGTTTTGGAGTTTCTGGAGCTATAAATATATGTCATAAAATTTCTAATGATGAAAAAAATAAAAATAAAAAAATATATATTTTAGGAATGTTAGTTCATAATGAATATGTTGTTAACCAACTTTCAAAGCAAGGATTTAAAATTGTTCAAGAACTTGATATTTTACAAGGAAGAGATAAACTTCAAAGAGGAGATATTGTAATAATTCGAGCTCACGGAACATCAGAAAAAATATTCGAAATTTTAAATAAAAAGAAAGTAGAAATCTATGATGCAACATGTATATTTGTAACACAAATTAGAAAGACTCTTGTAAAAATGGAAGAGAATGGATATGATATATTATTTATAGGTGATAAAAATCATCCAGAAGTAAAAGGAATAATCTCTTTTGGTAAAAATGTAACAGTTTGCAATGATCTAGAAGAATTAAAAAATATAGTAATAGATCCAAAAAAAAAGTATTGTCTTTTAACACAAACAACTTTAAATAAAAAAAAGTTAGAAAAAATAAAAAGTTATTTGGAAAATAACTATCAAAATGTTAAAATATTAGATAAGGTATGTGGGGCTACTCAAGTTAGACAAGAAGCAGTAGAAGAATTAGCCCAACAAGTGGATATGCTTATAGTTATTGGAGGAAAAACAAGTTCAAACACAAAAAAATTGTATGATATTTCATTAAACTTTAATCCTAATACCTATTTAGTTCAAGATGAAAATGATCTAAGAAAGGAATGGTTTGAAGGAAAGAAAAAAATTGGCATAACCGCAGGAGCATCTACACCAGAAGAAATAGTTATTAAAATAGAAAATCAAATAAGGGGGATTCATTAATGTATAATAACGAAAACTATGATGAATTTGAAGCTCTGCTAAACGATTACTTACCAGCAGAGGAAAAAATAAAGGTAAGAGTTACGGGAACAATTGCACAAAGAGATAGAAATTTTGCTTATCTTGATGTACAAGGACAACCAACAAGTGTTAGAGTTAGAAATGAAGAGCTTTTAGCTTATAACATAGGTGATGAAGTAGAGATTCTTTTAGTTGGAGAAACTGAAGATGGAGAATTTATAATTGGTTCAAGAAGAAGAATTGATATGGAAGATAATCTAAAAAAATTAGAAGAAGCTTTCGAGAAAAAAGAGATAATTACAGGAAAAATTATAAAAAAAATAAAAGGTGGATATATGGTAGAGGCTATGTTCCATCAAGGATTTTTACCAAATTCTTTATCAGAAATTAATATGAAAGATGGAGATGACTTCATAGGTAAAGAAGTTCAACTTATGATAAAAGATATTCAAACAGAAAAAGACAAAAAAACTAAAAAAATAACTTTTTCAAGAAAAGATATCACTTTACAAAAAGAAGAGCAAGAATTCTCTCAGTTAAAAGTAGGAGATATAGTTGAAGCTGAAGTAACCGATGTATTAGATTTTGGACTATCTGTAAAAATAGGTCATCTGAGAGGATTTATTCATATCTCTGAAACATCTTGGAAAAAATTAGAAAAGTTAACTGATGAATATAAAAAAGGCGATTCTATTCAAGGAAAAATTATCTCTTTAGAACCCGAAAAGAAAAATATCAAACTTTCTATAAAAGCTCTAACTAAAAACCCTTGGGATATTGTAGCTGAAAATATTGGAGTAGGCTCTATAGTCAATGGAAAAGTAACTAAATTACTTCCTTATGGAGCATTTGTAGAAATAACTGATGGAGTAGAAGGACTTATTCACATGTCTGATTTTACTTGGAATAAAAAAAGAGTAAATCTTGCAGAATTTACACAAGTAGGAGATCTTATAAAAGTAAAAGTACTTGAATTTGTTCCTAGCGAAAGAAAATTAAAGTTAGGAATAAAACAACTTTGTGAAAATCCATGGGATTCTGCAGAAGAAAGATTTGCTATTGGTAAAGAATTATCAGCAAAAGTTTTAGATATAAAACCATTTGGACTATTTGCTGAAGTTGAACCTGGAGTAGATGTATTTATTCATCAATCAGATTACAATTGGCAAGGAGAAACTAGTAAAAAATTCTCTATTGGTGATAGTATAAACTTTAAAGTTATTGATTTAAATATGGAAGATAATAAAATTAAAGGAAGTATTAAAGCTTTAACTAAGAGTCCTTGGGAAGTAGCTCTTGAAAATTATAAAGTTGGACAAACTGTAGAAAAAGAAATAAAAAACATTATGGATTTTGGTTTATTTTTAAATTTGAGCAAAGGTATAGATGGATTTGTTCCTGCTCAAATGGCATCTAAAGATTTTATTAAAAATTTAAAAGATAGATTTAAAGTTGGAGATATTGTAAAGGCACAGATCATTGAGATAGATAAAGAAAAACAAAGAATCAAGTTATCTATTAAAAAAATAGAATTAGAAGATGAAAAAAGAGAAAATCAAGAACTTTTATCTAAATATGGAACTTCTTCTACTGAAGAATAATCATCTAAATTTGGAGATTTCATAAACTTGATTTCTCCTTTTTTATTTTCAATCTTTAAATAATAAGGTTAGATTATTTAGATATTTTCAAATGAAAATTAAGAATTATTTTATTTATAAAAAGTTACAACTATATCAAAAAGGAAGTCAATCAATTATTGATGACTTCCTTTTTATCCTTCTAACAATTATTTACTTAACTAATAAAGATTTTCCATTCATCTCTTCTGGCTTAGCAAGCCCTAAGATATCTAACATAGTTGGAGCTATATCAGATAATTTTCCATCTTCTAATTTAGCATTTTTATACTCATTAGAAACTAAGATAAATGGTACATTATTTGTAGTATGAGCTGTGAAAGGAATATGAGTTTCAGGATCTTCCATTAACTCTACATTTCCATGGTCAGCAGTTATAAGTAATGTTCCTCCAAGTTCTAAAACTTTTTCAGAAACTTTAGCTATACATCTATCTACTTTTTGTACTGCAGCTACAGCAGCATCAAATACTCCTGTATGTCCTACCATATCTGGGTTAGCATAGTTTACTATAATTACATCATACTCTCCAGAGTTTAAAGCTTCCATTAGCCCTTCTGTTACTCCACAAGCTGACATCTCTGGTTGTAAATCATAAGTTGCTACTTTTGGTGATGCAACTAATTTTCTATCCTCTCCAGCAAATTGCTCCTCTTTTCCTCCATTGAAGAAGAAAGTTACATGGGCATATTTTTCGGTTTCAGCAGTTCTTAATTGTTTCATTCCAGCTTTTGCTAAAACTTCTCCAAATGTATTTGTAATATCTTTATCTTCATATACAACTGGAGCATCTATTGTAGAATCATATTGACGCATACAATAATATTTTACTCCTAAGTATTCTCTTTCAAATCCTGTAAACTCTTTATCATTTAAAGCTCTTGTAATTTCTCTTGCTCTATCTGGTCTAAAGTTAAAGTTAATAAATACATCTCCAGCTTTTATAAGTCCATTAACATCTATAACAGTTGGTACAACAAACTCATCTGTTTTCCCTTCTGCATAAGAAGCTTCTACTGCCTCTACTGCTGAGTTAGCTTTATTTCCTACTCCTAAAACCATAGCATCATAAGCAAGTTTTACTCTATCCCAGTTCTTATCTCTGTCCATAGCATAGTATCTTCCAGAAAGAGTAGCTATTGTTCCTTCTCCTATCTCTTTCATCTTAGCTTCTAGCTCTTCTACAAATCCTTTAGCTGATTGTGGAGCTGTATCTCTTCCATCTAGAAAAGCATGTACATAAGCTTTTACTCCATATTTTTTAGCCATAGCTAAAAGACCAAATAGATGCTCTATATGAGAGTGTACCCCTCCATTTGATAAAAGTCCACCAAAATGAACATTTTTTCGATTAGCAACAGCATATTCAAAAGCCTCTTTTAACACAGGATTTTCATATATTGTTCCCTCTCTGATATCTTTTGAAATCTCTACTAATGGTTGATATATTATTCTTCCAGAGCCTATATTTAAGTGTCCTACTTCTGAGTTACCCATTTGTCCATCAGGTAATCCTACTGCCTCTCCTGAAGCTTGTAATTCAGAATGAGGATACTCATTCATAAGTCTATTGAATGTTTCAGGGTTAGCAGCAGTTATTGCATTTTTTTGCTCTGGATTTTTATTTATTCCCCAACCATCTAATATCATTAACATTACTGGTTTTTTCATTATTTTTATTCCTCCTAAAATTTGACTACTTTGCAGCTAAAACTATTTTAGCAAATGAAGCTGCCTCTAATGAAGCTCCTCCAATTAATCCACCATCTATATCAGCTTGAGCTAATAATTCAGCAGCATTTTCAGGTTTCATTGATCCTCCATATTGGATTACCATTTCATCAGCTACTGCTCCAAACATAGATTTTAATACTTCTCTTATCTCTTTATGAGTCTCTTGTGCCATTTCTGGAGTAGCAGTTTTCCCTGTTCCTATTGCCCATACCGGCTCATAAGCTATGATTATATTTTTAGCTTCTTCAGCAGTTATATCTTTTAATCCTTCTCTTACTTGAGTTTCATTTACTTCAGCAGTTCTTCCAGCTTCTCTATCTTCTAATTTTTCTCCAACACATAGGATAGGAGTCATTCCAGCTGCTAATACAGCTTTTACTTTCTCATTGATGAACTCATTTGACTCTTTGAAGTATTCTCTTCTTTCTGAGTGTCCTAAGATTACATATTTTACTCCTATTGCTTTTAACATTGTAGGAGAAACTTCCCCAGTGTAAGCTCCTGATGATCTTGGATATACGTTTTCTGCAGCTATCTCTACATTACTTCCTTCTACTGCTTTTACAGCATCAGATAGAGCTGTAAATGGAGCTCCTATTACTATTTTTACTCCTTTTATATCTTTTACTAATCTTTTTAATTCAGTAAGCATTTCTACTGCTTCTGTATTGGTTTTATTCATTTTCCAGTTTCCAGCTATTACATTTGTTCTCATTATACTCCTCCATCTTTTTTCTATTTTCTTATTTTAAATCTTATCACAGAGATTATCAATTTTCAAATATTAGATTGATCAGTATCTAACTCTTAGTTGAGCAATCTTTTACGATTTTCTTCATCTAAGATGTCATTATAATAATTCTCAATATTTTCATAAAAGTCTTTAAGTAGGTTACCTATAGAAAATTCCAGCATCTCAACAAACACTTCATAATCTTGAGCATCATATGCCTTTTCAATTCGTTCCATTTCTTGCTCAAATTCAATTATATATTCATCAAAATCACTATATAGAAAATCTAAATCTCCACTAGCCTTCATAAGCAATAATAAGTTATAAAACCATCTTAAAAAAATTCCTCTTTCCACCATTTCTATTTCAGTGACAACAACAGCTGCTCTACCTACATTAGTGGGATCTTCATCAGCATAATCAAAAATTGAAAAAAATAAATCAATTTGTTCCTTTGCTCTTAATATTGAATCTAATAACATTTCTCCTTCTGTTTTTGTAATAACTTCTATCAATCTTAAATCCTTTAAATCTACTATAGAATTTTCTTTTAATTTTTCTCCATTAATATAAAATTTATAAGGGACTTTATTGCTCAGAGTCAACTGCTTTGTAATTTCATTAATCATTCTCCCAAAACTTTTAAATTTTTTCTGCTTCAATTTCATCTTTTTATTATCTACGTACAATTCCATCTTTTCTCCTAAATCACGGTTTAAAAATTTTTGAAACTGCTAAAGAAAAAATATATATGCTTTCAGGAGATGCAATTTTTGTTATTTCTTTTACTATTTCTTTTATTGTATTTCCTGTAGTTACTATATCATCAACTATCAATACATTTTTTCCATTTATATCTAAATTCCTATTTTTAAAAGCATTATATATATTCTTTTTTCTGTCCTTGCTATCAAGTAATTCATACATATGTTTAGTATTTTTTTCTCTTATTATTCTTTTGTATTCTATTCCACATCTATCAAGTAAATCTTCTATCTGATTAAATCCTCTTTCTCTTTCTCTTTCTTTACTTATAGGAACAGGTAAAACTATATCTATTCTTTTTTCTTTAATAAGACTCTTAATCGGATCTTTTATTAATAAAGCTATCTCATATCCAAGATTTCTTCTATTTTTCAATTTAAAATCAGCTATTAAACTTTTTATTTCTTCGTTATAATAGTATAAATAATAATAATTTTTTATATTTTTTATTTTTCCTTTTCTTTTCAATAAAAAGTAACATTCATTACAAATATAATTATTTTCTTGGGAAATTTTTTTACATATTGGACATCTTTGAGAAAAAACTAACTCTTTAATATTCTGGACAAAGTTTCTTTTTTTCATCTTTTTCCATATTCACTATTTTTGCAGAATATATCTCTGTATACCCACAATTCAGACAAGTTTTTATATAATAAGTTTCAAATTCTAATTTTAAACCAGGGCTTTTCTCTGGAATAACTGTTGTTTTTACTTGGTATTTATCACAACCACATTTTATACATTTAAAATCCAATTTCATCACCCCATGTTAAATTTTTTGTCCAAGATATTTTTTCCCCTAAAAAACTTATACAATCAAACCTAGTCTTAGATGATAATTTTTTATTCAACATTAGATATACTTTAGCAGCATTATATATCCTTCTGATTTTTTTATAGTCTACTGCCTCTAAACCATATCCATATTTTAAAGTTTTTCTATACTTCACTTCTACAAACACAATAGTATCTTCAAATTTTGCAATTATATCTATCTCTCCAGCTTTCACTCTATAATTTCTTTCTACTATTTCATATCCACGAGAGATAAGTAGCTTTACAGCTTTTTCCTCATACTTATCTCCTATCTCTCTATTATTTTGCATTTTCTCCTAGTATCTTTGTCAAAAAAGTTTTTCTATGGATAGGTGTAACTCCACATTGTAAAATAGCTTCTCTATGAGCTTTCGTTCCATAACCCTTATGTTTTTCAAAATGGTATTCTGGATATTTTTTCCCCTCTTCTACTAATTGCCTATCCCTTGTAACTTTTGCAATTATAGAGGCTGCCGCTATTGATAGACTTTTTGTATCTCCTTTAATTACTGGCTCCTGTTTTCTAATATACTCTCTTATTTTAAAATTTCCATCTACAAGTACTAATACATCTATATTAGTTTTTTTTCCTAATTCCTCTATTGCTCTTCTCATAGCTAAAAATGTAGCATTTAATATATTTAATTCATCTATCTCTTGTACAGAAGCTATCCCTATCCCTACTTCAAAATTTTCCATAATTATATCAAAAAGTTTCTCTCTCTTTTTCTCAGTAAGTTTTTTTGAATCATTTATCTCCTGAAGTTCTTCTGAATATCTTTTTAATTTTACAGCAGCTGCTACAACATTTCCAGCAAGAGGTCCTCTTCCAGCTTCATCTACTCCTATTATCTCTTGGCCCTTTTCCAAATCAAATTGATAAAGTAAATTATTTTCCATTTTCTATCTCACTTTCTATTTTAGATATATCTACTCCCACATGTTTTGCTGCCCTTTTAAAATCTTCAGGCAGTGGAGCTATCACTATCATCTCGGTATTTTTTGTAGGATGTGTAAATTTTAATCTATATGCATGTAGCATCTGTCTGTCTGCACCATCACTTCCATTTCCATAGGTAGTATCTCCCATTATTGGATGATTTAAATATTTCATATGTACCCTTATCTGATGAGTTCTTCCAGTTTCTATTCTCACTTTTACTAGAGAGTGATTCTTCCCTTCATCTAGTACTTCATAATTTGAAATAGCCATCTTCCCATTCTCATTTACAACAGCCATTTTTTTTCTATCTCTGCTATCTCTCCCTATAAAAGTTTCAATCCTTCCACTCTTATCTTTAAAAATTCCTTTAGCTATACATACATAAGTTTTCTCTAAAGTTTTTTCTTTAAACATCTCTGAAAGTTTTCCATGAGCTTCATCATTTTTGGCTACTACTATTACACCACTTGTATCTTTGTCTAGCCTATGAACTATTCCTGGTCTTATCACTCCATTTATCGTAGATAAATCCTTTATATGGTATAAAAGAGCATTTACAAGTGTACCACTGTAATTTCCATGAGCTGGGTGTACCACTAGATTTGGAGCTTTATTTATAACTACTATATCACTATCTTCATAAATAATATCTAATGGTATATCCTCAGGAGTCAAATCTAACACTTCATCTTCAGGGATATTTACTACTATTATTTCTATTCCTTTTAATTTATTTCCACTCTTAGTAACTTTTTTTCCTTGTATCTCTACCAAACCATTATCAATTATTTTCTGAATGTATGATCTTGTAGCATCATCAATCAACTCATTTAAAAATTTATCTATTCTTTTTCCCTTATCATTCTCATTAGTACAGATTGTTAATGTTTCTTTTATAAGCATAAAATTACCTCTAACTCTATCTACATTTATATTATATCATAATCAAATTTTTTTGTAAAAAAATATAAGAACTTAAACAAAATATTTTTCAATCTAATATTTTCTTTCTTAAAAACTAAATTTTTCTGATTTTAATCGATCAAAAGTCTTCTTCCTCTCCTCTATTATTTTCTCATATTTTCTGTATAATTGATTTTTTAAACATAGTACATTATATCAAGTATTCAAAATGGAGTAAATTATTTTTTATACTTAGTATTTTTTATAAAATGAAGGAAGGTTATGAAAATAAGTATTATTTACTATTATGTCTCTGAAGCAACTAAAAATATGGTAAAGTAGCTTGCATTAACAATATCTAAATTTGAAAATCTTAAAACTAAAAGTTTCTCTATAAATGATATAGATGACAACTTAATTAAAAAAAGTAAAGGAATTTCAACTCCTTACTTGTATGGCAAGACATAAGTGCTGAAATGGAAACCGATTATCTAATTCTGCACTGAAAAACTAGAAGAAACTTTTGTTATTCTAATTACATGCATAAAGATAGAACACAAGCAATTAAAAAATATTTTAAACTATATAGCTAATATTAAGTATACTCACTTATTCAATCAGTACTATGTTTGATACTACTGTTACCCATTTAGAAGTATTTCTATAAAAAGAAAAATTAATAACTTCAGTATTTTTTGCTGAACGTTTTTCAAAAAATTTTAAAAATTTTTTATTAGATCAAATAATTTTATATAAAATAAAGAAAAGAGAATAGTAATTTATCTATTACTCTTTTCTCTTTATAATTTATTTTTTTATCTTTTCTATCATACCAAATATACCCCCGACTACTATACTTGGTAATATCCAAGCTAAACCATAATCTTGAAAAGGTAGTTTTAAATAAAGATTATATACTAGTGCTGGACAAGTTCCTAACATTTCTGATGCTTCAATAGCTCCTATAATTCCAGCTCCAATTACAGATCCTATAAATATTCCCTTGTTTTGTAAATATTCTTTAAACAAATTTAGAATAATCAGAACTATAGCTATTGGATAAATAAATACTAATATTGGAGCAGCCACTTGAACTATTAAATCAACGCCAAATCCAGCAAATATTAAACTCACCAATACATTTATAACTACTATCTTTTCATATCTCATTTTAAATATTGAACTAAAATAATCTCCAACAGTAGCAGTAAGTCCTATTGCTGTTGTAAGGCAAGCTCCAGCAACACAAATTCCTAAAAGCATACTTCCATTTTTTCCTAAAAGCTCTGCGACAATAGTATTTAAAAGCTGAGTAGTTCCTTTATTTTCTAATACTGCTGTCGAAGTTGCACCTATATATAAAAGCCCACCATATACTATTGCAAGTCCACATACAGCTATTGCACTAGCTTTCAACAAAAAAGATAACTGTTCTTTTTTTCCTAACTCTTTATTTTTTGCAGTTATTGTTTTTAAAATTATGCTTGCAAATATTATGGCAGCAAGAGTATCCATAGTTTGATAACCATTATAAAAACCATATTTAAAATTATTTGTAGTTTCTGTTGATACTACCTCTCCTATAGGAGTAGATATTCCTTTAAAAATTATTATAGTCAATACTATTAAAAGAATTGGAGTCAATATTTTTCCTATTCTATCTATTACCTCACTTTCTCTTAAAGAAAAAAGTAAAACTACTCCAAAATAGATTATTAAAAAAATATATTTAACTATTGAACTTTCATTTCCTATATAAGGAGTTATCATTACTTCAAATGCTGTTGCTCCAGTTCTTGGTATAGCTAAACAGGGGCCAATTGCTAAAATTAAAACTGTATTAAAAATTCTACTAAAAATAGGAGAAACTTTATCTGAAAAGTGGTCTAATTCTGTTCCTGCAAATCCTGAAGCTATTATTCCCATTAATGGGAATCCTATTCCTGTAATACAAAATCCTAAAGCTGCTAATTTCCAGTTATCTCCTACTATATATCCAACTGTTGGTGGAAATATTAAGTTTCCTGCTCCAAATAACATTGCAAAAAGTGCAAATCCTGTTAATATAATATCCTTCGTTTTGTAAATTTTACTCACTCCTTTTTTAACTAAAAATTTATAAACTATATAAAATTATTTTATACTATTTTTTTAGACATAAATTACTTATAAAGTATACCATTTTTTATAAAAAACGTCAATTTATATCTTAAATACAATATATTTTTATAAAAAAAGTTAAATAGCATTAAAAAACACTTTACTTAGTTCTCTTTTTTATAGTTTAGTAACTAAATAAAATATACCAAAAGATATATATATTTTTAAAATATATATTCTATGATATTAATATGTTAAATTTTTTAACTCATGTCAAAAAACATTTTAACAATGATCATTTTCTTTATATCAAAGAGATTATTCAAAAATTTCTTACTAAATTAATTGTTCATATTCTTCCTAAAAACTTTAAAATGATTGGAAAACTTAGTATCTATTTAAGAAGAACTTCATATTTCAATATATCTACAAACTCAATTTGCTGAAAAGAATATGGTTACTAGAGGTGATATAAAATCAGTTTTTTGTACTACTCATATTTTTATTTTTTATTAGAAAAATCAAATTATAATTTCATTAGATAAAAAAAAAGCCAAAAGAATTAATTCCTCTGACTCTTTCTTAATTATAAAAATAGTAAAACATTTAATAGTTTACTTATTTGATTTACCTCAAAATTTATTATAATTTTTTTCCAAAATATCTTTCTAATAACCCTGTGAAAGCTCTTCCATGTCTTGCCTCGTCCTTCGCCATTTCATGAACTGTATCATGAATAGCATCAAATCCTAGTTGTTTTGCTCTCTTAGCAATATCAAATTTTCCTGCAGTTGCTCCATATTCAGCTTCAACTCTTCTTGATAAATTCTCTTCAGTAGAAGTAGTTACACATTCTCCTAATAATTCTGCAAATTTAGCTGCATGCTCAGCTTCTTCAAAAGCAATTCTCTTATAAGCTTCTGCTACTTCTGGATATCCTTCTCTGTCAGCCACTCTTGACATTGCTAGGTACATTCCAACTTCTGTACACTCTCCTTCAAAATTAGCTCTTAATCCCATGATTATCTCTTCATCTCCACAAGCTAATCCTTCTCCAACTTTATGCTCAGTTGCCCAAACTCTTCCTTCTCCTTCTACTACTTCTTCCCATTTGTCTTTTCCAGCCTTACATACAGGACAAACAGTTATCGCCTCATCAGTTATAATTTCTCCACAAACTTTACATCTCCATTTTGCCACTTTAATTTCCTCCTTAAATTTCTTTTAATTTATTTCTATTTTACTTTTTTGTAATCATTTCACTTTTACTACAGTAATAATATACTATATATTACTCTTTTTGTCAAGTATTTTTTTATTAATTTAAATTATTTCCTTTTTATCTGATGTCTCTGTGGTTGTAATATTACTTCTGTAATCACAGTTCCCTCTCTCTGAAACAAAATATTTTCTACAAAAGCTGCTACACATTCTGGGAGAATATAACTTTCTTCATCTTCTCCCTCTTTAAAATTTAATTTATCATAGAAAGGAGTTTTTGTTATATCTGGTAAGATAGAAATTACCTTTACTCCTGTTTTTCTTACTTCATCAAATAATCCCTTAGAAAAATGCACAAGCCCAGCCTTAGTAGCAGAGTATGCACAACCATATGTACTAGCTTTAGTAGCTGTAATAGATGATATATTTATAACTGTTCCCTTTCTCTTTTTCAAATCTCTAAGAAGAAGCTGAGTTAAAATAAGAGGGGCTTCTAAATTAAGAGCTATCATCTTATGGAGTTTTGTAGGGTTTATCTCTTCATGAGGTCCAAAATATCCTACCCCTGCACAATTAATAAGTATATCTATATCCACTTCTTTTTTTAATTTTTTTACCATATCCTCTATATTTTGATACTTTATAAGATCACAAACAATTGGGTAAAAATTTGAAGAATCTATATCAACCTTACTAAAATCTCTTCCCACTCCATAGACACTATATCCTATATCTAACATCTTTTTTGATATAGCCAGTCCTATTCCAGACGTAGCCCCTGTTATCAATACTTTTTTCATCTTCTCTCCTCTATATAAATATTTTGCTTTCCTCTACATATTCTAGTATCAATTTTTTCATATACTCTAACATCTTACTATTTTCATCTAATGGATAACTATATACCCCATCTTGACATTGGAAAGGATAATTTAATATCAATGAGTTTTTCCTATTATTTTTCATTCTCTTCATATACTCTTTAGATATTCTAAAAGTTCCAATACTTACATCTAAAATCTTTTTACTATCTATCTCTTTAAAAGTTTCTCTTACCATCTCTCCGTAGATTTCATAAAAATTCTCTATTTTTATCATAGGGTCAAAACAGATTCTTACAGTCCAACCACTATCTATTAAAGTTTTAGCTGATTTTACTCTCATCTCAAAAGGTACAGTACCTCTCTCATGTTCTTGAGCAAATTTCTTAGGAGATATTGTCCATGCTATTACAAAATTAGGATTAGGTTTTAAATCTTTAAATACCTTTATACTTGCACTTTTAGTACGTAACTCTATCTTGAGATTTTTATGCTTAGCTACAAAATCATACCATCTCTTCACAAATCCTGTTACCTCTTCAAGAGCCATCAAGTCCGTATCATAAGAAATACAGATATACATAGATTTCTCTTTTAATATCCTCTCTATCTCTTGAAACATATCTTCTAAATTTACAAAAATAACTATATTTCCAGAGGAATATACCCCTTGAAGATAACAGTATTCACAATCATATACACAATTTAAAATAGATGATGAGTAATAAAAATTCTCATTCCCAAAACTTTCACACACCTTTGCTCCCTCATAGAGATAATTTTCCTTTTTCACTGCTAATATTAGTTTAGGTGTCCTTTTTTGTAGTGAAAAATTTTGATTATTTTTAGAAAAAATCTCCTTATAATCATCTATCTCTACTATTTGAGAATTTGGAAATCTTTCAAAAATTTTTTTACTCTCCTCATACTCTTTTGCTTCCTTTTCAATATATATGTGAGAAAAACTTTTATTTAATAAATTCATCTATTAAAATTATCCTTTCTATATAATACTCTTTCTATTATAGTCAGTAATATCTGTTTTTAATTTTTTTAATAACTCTTCTACTTTTAACTTATTACTATCTATATTTTTTAATTCATTATCAGTAGCACCTACTAACTCTACAAATTGTACCTTACCATTAGGTGTAGATATCTCTCCTGCCATATCAAGAGTCGTTACAAAACCTGTTATCTTAGATTTTTTATTAGAATCTATTCCCTCTTTTTGCCCTGTCCAAATATACTCATTAGGCTGGAATATCTCACCTGTTTCAAATACATATCTAGCTAACTCTTGTAATATGGAACAGATATTTTTTAGCTCCCTGTCCTTTATATCAAAGTCTCTTTTTTTTCTCTTTTTCTGTTCCTCTGTCATCTTCAATTTAAATGTAAGCTCAAAACCATATCCACTATACTCCATATCATCACTCTCTTTTTCATAGAGTTCACTAAAACCAAAAGTTACAAAGTGATAATATCCATCTCCTCTAAATATACTTATTCCATCAAGAGGGTCATCTCCACCTAATCTTGATGAAACTTGAGCGTGGAAATGTATCTCCTCCTGCTTAGGATAAAGTTTTTTAAATCTTTTCTCTATTGCATCAAAACCAGCTGTATCAATTATCTCAAATTCGTTATTCTCTTTCATCTTATCTCCTTGATCTCCTCTAAGATTTTTTTACTATCTCTCTTATCTTTTATCTCTACATCTCTATATTTTTCCAAAATTTCATTTATATTTTTTCCTTGTAATTTATAATAAAGTAACAAGCTTTTTAATTCATTTTCCATAGTTGCTGTAAATCTAGCGTTTTTTATAAGTTCCTCTACCATATTTTTTTCTTCTAAAGTGAAATCCATCTCCTTTTCTACTTTAAATTTTTCTCTCTCTATCAACCAGTTATCTATCTGAGGAAGAGATTTTAAAATTAACTCCTCCACTTGGTTTTGCTCTACCTCTCTATCTAAATAATCAGATACTATCTTTATAAAATTTAGTTGGTAACTTTGAAAAAAATATGTAGTAGCTTCAAAAAGACCTGCCCCCTCCATATCTACTAAATCTCCTACAACCTCATCTTCACAATATACTAGGGTATTAAAACTCTCTAAGCTCCCTTCCTTAAAGGAATGATTAAACACCATATCTGGATAATAACTTTTCTCCAACTCTGAATTTATTATTTTATTACATAGGACTATATCCCCTATACTATATTTTTCACTCTTAGCTCCACAGATTCCAATATTTAAAAATATGTCATCTTCATCTATCTCACTTTGGGAAAAAATATATGTCAAAGCTATTGCACTTTTTAAAATTCCTACTCCTGTTATTATCAAAGTAACTCTCTCATTTTTAAAAACTTGTAATTTTTTTATACCATTATCTCTTTTTAAATTAAAATACTTTATAATAGGTTTTGCTTCTATTCCTAAAGCTACTGAAATATATATCATCTTCTCTCCTCATTTTTTAAATTAATAGAAATACAATATATGTATTTGTACATTTTACTAAATCAACTTCTTTAATATTTCAGTTACATGTTGCATTTCTTTTTCCAATTCAGGTCTTATATTATTTATCTCTTCAAGTTTATTTTCTCTAGCTAAATTAACTATCTCATTTGAATATTGATATACCTTATTGAGGCCTAAATTACCAGCTACTCCTTTTAATGTATGAGCTATTTCTTCAATTTTTTTTACATCACTTCTATCTAATGCTATTTTTAAATCTTCAAAATTTTTATCTTCTGAAAATTTTTTTAAAAACTTTACATAAAATTCTATCATATCTCCAAATCTCGCTAAACTTCCATCAATATCTATATCTATTATTCCATTTAAATCTTTTAATTCCATTTTCTTTCCTCCTATATCTAACTTTTTACAATTAAAGTATATAATATTTATCTTTTTTTAGCAACTTTATGAACTCCTTTTCCTAATATTATAAAAGGGAGAAACTATAACTGGTTTCTCCCTCACAGTATCCTCTATTTTAAATTTTTGTTAACATATGTCTCATTTTTTCTTTTTTAGTCTTCATATATTTCTCATTAGTCTCATTAAATCCTGTCTCTATAGCTTCTCTTCCTATTACCTTCATTCCATAATTTTCAAGAGCTTCTATTTTTGCTGGATTATTAGTCATTACTCTCACTGACTTCACTCCTAAAGCTTTTAACATTTGAACAGCTATCGCATAATCTCTCATATCTGGCTCAAATCCCAAAGCCACATTAGCCTCTACTGTATCAGCTCCTTGATCTTGAAGAGTATATGCTTTTAATTTATTTATAAGGCCTATTCCTCTTCCTTCTTGTCTTAAATAAAGAACTACTCCTTCTCCTTCTTCATCTACTCTTTTCATAGCTCTTTTCAATTGAGAGCCACAATCACATCTTAAAGAGCCTAAAATATCTCCTGTAAAACATTCAGAATGCAATCTAACTAAAACATTCTCTTTTCCTGCTACATCTCCTTTTACTAAAGCAATGTGTTCTTTTCCATCTAGATTATTATCAAATGCTACTATTTCAAAAATTCCAGATCCAGTAGGCATCTTAGCTCTTATCGCAACCTCTACTAATTGATCATTCATCTTTATATATTTTTGTAAATCCTCAATAGAAATCATTTTCATATTTAATTCTTTAGCTAGCAATTGTAAATCATCAAATCTAGCCATTGTTCCATCTTCTTTCATGATTTCACAACATAAACCCATTTGTTTAAGTCCAGCTAATCTCATTAAATCTACAGTTGCCTCTGTATGGCCATTTCTGACGATTACTCCACCTTTTCTAGCCACTAATGGAAACATATGTCCTGGTCTTCTAAACTCATATGGCTTAACATTTTCATCTAAAGCTTTCATAGCTGTCAATGAACGCTCATAGGCCGATATCCCAGTTGTTGTATCTACATGATCTATTGATACAGTAAAAGCAGTGGAATGATTATCAGTATTATCATAACACATTGGAGGTAGAGCTAATTTTTTAGCATACTCCTGTGTCATAGGCATACAAATTAATCCTTTTCCTACTGTTGCCATTAAATTTATATTTTCAGGAGTAGCAAACTCAGCTGCACAAACAAAATCTCCTTCATTTTCTCTATTTTCATCATCTACTACTATTATTACTTTACCAGCTCTTAATTCTTCAAGAGCATCTTCTATTCTATCCAACATCACAATTCACTCCTCTAAAAACCATTTTTTAGTAAAAACTCCATAGTAATTCCCTCATTCTCTTTAAAAGGTCCATCTTGAAATTTTAAAAGTCTTTCAACATATTTTCCAACTAAATCAGTTTCGACATTTATATAATCTCCAACTCTTTTTTTCCCGAGCGTGATCATTTCTTGAGTATGAGGTATAAGTGAGACTCCAAAAGTCATATCTCCTAATTTCATTACAGTAAGACTTGCTCCATCGAGAGTGACTCTTCCTTTTTCAACTATGTATTTCATATATTTTCTTTCTATCTCTATCTCATATATTTTAGCTATTCCTTCAGAAATAATTGCAACCACTCTTCCTTCACAATCTACATCTCCAGTTACTAAATGGCCTCCTAATGGTGTAGCTAAAGTTATTGACTTTTCCAAATTTACTTTATCTCCTACAGTTAACCTTTTAAGATTAGTTCTTTTTACTGTTTCATACATACAATCAGCAGTAAAATAATCACTTCCTAACTTTGTCACTGTAAGACATGTCCCATTTGTTGCAATACTATCTCCAAGCTTTGCTTTCTCTAAGACTTTTTTACACTTTATTTTTAATTTTAAAGATTTTTCTCCGCTTTCAATAGATAGAACTTCTCCCATCTCTTCTACTAATCCTGTAAAAATAAGAAATCACTCCTTTCTATCTATAAAACTCCATAGATACATTATCTCCATAACTATTTATTTTAACATTTTTCAATTCGATTCCATCAGCTATATTCTCCATAGAAAATCCTTTTATAAAAGGTATTGCATTTTCATCTCCAAGTATTTTAGGTGCAATAAATATTTCTCCACCATCTATTGCTCCCTCCTTAAAAGCTTTAGATATAAGATATCCTCCACCCTCTAGTAGTATTCCATCTATTCCAAGATCTCCAGTCTTTAATAAAATTTCTGATATTTTAAAATTTTTACCTTCAAAATAAATAACTTTTACTTTCTTATCTAAAAGTATCTTACTTTTTTTATTTTCTACATTTTTTTGTGATGTCAAAACTATACTTTTACCATCTTGAAAATTTACTATCTTACTCCCTAATGGTATCTCTAAATTTGGATCCACTACTATTCTATATGGATCTCTTCCATTTTCTATTCTAGCTGTTAAACTTGGGTCATCTTTTAATACTGTATTAATACCAACCATTATCCCCATATATTTACTTCGTAGTTTTTGTACTCTTTCTCTAGCTAATTCATTTGTAATCCATTTTGAGTCTCCAGTTTTTGTAGCTATTTTTCCATCTAATGTTATTCCACATTTTAAAAAAAGATATGACTTTTTTTCTACTATATACTTCATAAAAACTCTATTAAGCTCTTTTGCTTCTTGCTCTAATACTCCTGTTATTACTTCTATTCCAGCATCTTGGAGTATTTTTATTCCTCTTCCTGATACTAAAGGATTAGGATCAAGAGATGCAATAATACATCTCTTCAATCCCATTTCTATTATTTTTTTAGCACATGGTGGAGTCTTTCCATAATGTGAACATGGTTCTAAAGTTACATAAATATCTGCTCCCACAGCTTTTTCTCCTGCCATCTCTAAAGCAAATACTTCTGCATGGGGTCCTCCATACTTCTTATGATATCCCTCTCCTACTATTATTCCATTTTTCACTACTACAGCTCCTACCAAAGGATTCGGATTTACAGCTCCCTCTCCAAGAGCAGCTAACTCTAATGCTCTTGCCATGTACTTTTCATCCATAAAACTACATCCCCTTTAATAAATTTACCATTTCAATTGCTGTTATAGCTGCATCAAAACCTTTATTTCCAGCTTTTGTTCCAGCTCTTTCTATAGCCTCTTCAATGCTATTAGTTGTCAATACCCCAAATATTACTGGAATATTACTATTTAAGCTAACTGTTGCTACTCCTTTAGAGACCTCAGCACAGACATAATCAAAATGTGGTGTAGACCCTTTTATAACTGCTCCTAAAGTTATTACCACATCATATTTCCCAGATTCTGCCATTTTCTTTGCTACAAGTGGAATTTCAAAAGCTCCTGGAACCCAAGCTAAATCTATGTTATCAGCTTCTACTTCATGTCTTAATAAAGCGTCCTCTGCCCCAGCAATAAGTTTAGATGTAATAAATTCATTAAATCTAGCTGCTACTATTCCTACTCTTAATTCTTTTCCTGTAAATTTCCCTTGTAATACTCTCATTTTTCCTCCTTGATTTCTCAGGACAAATAAAAAACCCAGACTTATTCTGGGCATGTAAAAAAGTATAAGATTCCTTATTAAAGATATCTTTTCTTCTTCCATCCAGACTATACTGTCGGTTTTGGAATCTCACCAAATCAGAATTTCAAAGAAACTCTCGTGGACTATAACCACCGGTCGGGAATTGCTTTCACTCACCCTGCCCTGAAGATTAAATATTTATTATTATAGTTCAAGTATAATCTTATTCAATAAATTTGTCAACTATTATTTTTTAATATAATTCTTCAATATATTCTTTTATTTTTCTAAGATAACTCCTATATATACAACAAAAACTTTTAATTATTTCTTTACTAATCAAATGATTAAAAAATCTTTACTTGCTTTTTATTAATAAACAAAGTACACTTATTATGTAAAATTATTTTCAATTTATCAGGAGGAAAATATGGAAAACAAAAAATCCAGCTTTCTTGGGTTAATACCTTTATTAATTTTTGTCATTATCTATTTAGGAACGGGAATCTTCCTACATTTTCAAAAGATAGAAATGGCTTTCTATCAATTACCCTCTCCAATTGCTATCTTTATTGGGTTAATATCAGCATTCACAATATTTAAAGGAACTATAAATGAAAAATTTAGTAATTTCCTTCAAGGATGTGGACATCAAGATATTATTACAATGTGCATAATATATCTTTTAGCTGGAGCTTTTGCTACTGTTACTAAAACAATGGGAGGAGTAGATGCAACCGTACATTTCGGCCTTACTCATGTATCTTCTCACTATATAGCTGCTGGATTATTTATTATATCTGCATTTATTTCAACAGCTACTGGCACATCAGTTGGTTCTATCGTTGCTATTACTCCTATAGCGATAGGTCTCTCTGAAAAAAGTGGTGTTTCTATGCCACTTATATTAGCTACTGTTTTGGGTGGTTCCATGTTTGGTGATAATCTTTCTATTATATCGGATACAACTATTGCCGCTACAAAAACTCAAGGAGTTGAAATGAAAGATAAATTTAGAGTTAATTTATATATAGCTGCCCCTTCTGCTATAATAACTATCATTTTACTTCTTATTTTTGGGCGTCCGGAAAGTATTCCTAATATAGAAATCCTTCCATACAATTTTTTAAAGATTCTTCCTTATGTAATTGTACTTCTATTGGCCATTATTGGTATAAATGTTTTTATAGTGTTGACATCAGGTATTATTTTATCGGGAATTATAGGATTTGTTTATGGAGATTTTTCATTTTTAACTTTTTCTAAAGAGATTTACAATGGGTTCACAAGTATGAATGAAATTTTCTTACTCTCGCTACTTACAGGTGGACTTGCTACAATGACTACTAAGGCTGGTGGAATTCAATGGCTTATTGATCAAATTCAAAAATTTATAGTTGGACCTAAAAGTGCAAAAATAGGAATAGGCACCTTAGTAGCTTTAACTGATATAGCTGTTGCTAATAATACAGTTGCTATTATAATTAATGGTCCAATTGCTAAAAAAATTTCTGAAAAATACAATGTTGATCTAAGAGAAAGTGCAGCTATATTAGATATTTTTTCTTGCATTTTTCAAGGCTTTATTCCCTACGGAGCTCAAATGTTAATTCTCTTAGGATTCACAGCTGGTAAAGTTTCTCCATTAGATATCATTCCATTATTATGGTATCAAGGTTTACTATTTATTTGTACAATACTATTTATAATTTTCTCTTTCAATAATAGAATTTTTAATAAATGAAATACTTAAAAATGGAGGAATAAATCTTGAATATATTAATAAGAGAGGCTAAAATAAAGGATTTTGAAAAAATGAATTTACTTTTTGAAGAGTTAGATAAATACCACAGAATTAATTTACCACATATTTTTAAAAAAGCAAAGGTCATAGGAAGATCTTTAGAGCATATAGAAAATATGTGTAGAGATGAAAATAGTGAGATATTTGTAGCTGAGAGCGAAGGTCAATTATTAGGATTAGCAGAAGTAATAAAAAAGAAAAATACTCCATACCCTTTAAAAATAGATAGAGAGTGGATAGTTTTAGATACCATAATAGTCAAAAAGGAATATAGAGGAATGGGAATAGGTAATATGTTATTTGATACTATTCTAGATTGGACTAAAGAAAAAGGAATTAATAGGATAGAAGTTAATGTATATGAATTTAATGAAAGTGCAATACTATTTTATGAAGGATTAGGATTTGAAAATTTTAGTAGAATCATGTATTTGGAGATATAAAAAATTAAAGGAAAATATACTTAGATAGTAATCTAAATAGATTTTCCTTTTTTATTTAAATTATTAAACTAAATAATTTTGAACAAGGCCAAATAAGAATAAGAGCTGGAAGTAGATTAATAGCACTTATATGTTTAATTTGTGCAATACTAAGTCCTAAGACAAAAGTAAGAATTCCTCCCACTGCAATAAAATCTTTCATCATATCAGGAGAAATAAAAGGAATTATAAATTGTGAAAGATAAAAAATGATTGTAAGGATAATAAATTGAGGAATAACAATTAAATTCATAGGATAACCTAAAGTAGCAGCAAAGATAACAGAGGCAAAAATATCCATAACAGCTTTAGAAAGTAAAATAGTCATATCTCCAGTTATTCCTTCGTTAATAGCTCCAAATATATTAGTTCCACTAGCACAAAGAGTAACTGTAACAAGTAAATAAAAATGCATATAAGCCTCTTTATCTCCAGGAATATCAAAATTTAACTTATTTAAAATATTTTGGAAAAAATTTCGAATTTTTTTATCTAAGGATAAAATTTCTCCAAGTAAAGCTCCTAAAATAAGAGCTAAGATAACAGCAGGTAAAGAGTTAAGTTTAATCATAGAAACAATACCAATTAGAATGGCAGCTATACCAAAAATAATATTCATTGAATATTTAATGTGAGTTGGGATATGATTTTTAATCATACTTCCAATATTTATTCCAATGAGAACACAACAACAATCAATAATAATTCCTTTAGGTAACATAAAAAACCTCCTTAAAAAATTTTCTCATTTTAACATAAGAAGATAAAAAAATCAAGAGTAAAGAGAGGTTTTATGGTATAATTAAAAGAAAAAAGGAGGAGAAATTATGATAAAAAACTTTGTACATCTACATTTACACACTGAATATAGCCTCCTTGATGGAGTAGGAAAGATAGATGATTATTTAGATAGAGCCAAAGAGTTAGGAATGCAAGCTATAGCGATTACTGACCATGGAAATCTTTTTGGAGCCTTAGAATTTTATAAAAAAGCAAGGAAAAAAGGGATAAAGCCAATAATAGGAATGGAAGCCTATGTTTGTGAAAGAGGAATGGAAGATAAAGAGGGGAGAAACTTTCATTTAATCCTTTTAGCAAGAGATAATGAAGGGTATAAAAATCTTTTAAAGATAAGTTCAGAGAGTTTTATTAGAGGATTTTACTATAAACCAAGAGTAGATAAAGTATTTTTAAAAGAACATAGTGAAGGATTGATAGCCCTTTCAGCTTGTATGCAGGGGGAGATATCTAGAAGAATTTTAGATATGGAAAGTGAAGTTAAAATATCTAATGCAATAGATGAGTATGTAGATATTTTTGGAAGAGAGAATTTCTTCATAGAAGTACAAGCGAATGGAATAAAAGAGCAATTTGAATTAAATGAAAAACTTTATGAAATAGCTAAGCAAAATAATTTAAAATTGGTAGCTACTAATGATACTCACTATGTAAATGAAGGAGAACATACACTTCAAGATATTTTGATTTGTGTACAAACAGGAGCTAAACTTTCTGATGAAAAGAGAATGAGAATAGAAACTGAAGAGTTATTTTTAAAAAGTAGAGAGCAGGTATTAGGGCAACTTGGAGAGAAATATATAGAGGCAGTAGATAATACTATTGTTATAGCAGAGAGATGTAATGTAGATATAGAATTTGGACATTTTAAATTTCCAGATTATAAGATACCTACTTGTGTAAAAACTATTGAAGCTTTTTTAAGAAAGTTAGTATATTTAGGATTATCTAAGAGATATTCTCATGGACTTACTAAAAGTATAGTAGAAAGAGTGGAGTATGAGCTTGGAATAATAGAGAAGATGGGATATGCTGGATATTTCGTAGTAGTGTGGGATTTTATAGATTTTGCCAGAAGAAAAAATATTCCAATAGGACCAGGGAGAGGTTCTGCTGCTGGAAGTTTGATAGCTTATGCTTTGGGAATAACTCAACTAGACCCATTAAAATATAATCTAATTTTTGAAAGATTTTTAAATCCAGAGAGAATATCTATGCCAGATATAGATATAGATATTTGCCAAGAAAGACGTCAAGAGGTAATAGATTATGTTATAGAAAAATATGGAGCTGATAAGGTTGCACAAATTATTACCTTTGGAACAATGAAAGCTAGAGCAGCTATTCGTGATGTAGGAAGAGTACTTAATACTCCACTTAGCAAAATAGATGCAGTGGCGAAATTAGTCCCTTTTAATGCTACTATAAAGCAGACTTTAGAGGGAGTAGAGGAGTTTAGAAAACAGTATTTAGAAGATAGAGAGATACAAAAAGTTATAGATATTTCAGCTAAGATAGAGAATAAAGTAAGACATGCCTCTGTACATGCAGCAGGGATAGTAATTACAAAGGACCCACTTACTGATACAGTGCCACTTTATTGTGATACGAAAAATAAAGTAGTTTCTACTCAATATCAAATGAAAGAGCTAGAAGATTTAGGACTTTTAAAGATGGACTTTTTAGGGCTTAGAAATCTTACTAACTTACAGAGAACTATTGATTATATAAAAGAGGACTTAGGAGAAGAGATTAGATTAGAGGATATTCCACTAAATTCTAAAAAAGTATATGAATTGCTTTCTAGAGGGGATACATCTGGAGTATTCCAGATGGAGTCAGTGGGTATTAGAAAAATATTAGTAAAATTAAAACCTGATAAATTTGAAGATATCATTGCACTTTTAGCTCTATATAGACCTGGACCTCTTGGCTCTGGAATGGTAGATGACTTTATCAATGGTAAGAATGGAACAACTGAGATAAAATATCCACATCCATCATTAGAGCAAACATTGAAGGAAACTTATGGGGTAATTTTATATCAAGAGCAGGTAATGAAGATAGCTAATATAATGGCTGGATACTCTTTAGGAGAAGCAGATTTATTAAGAAGAGCTATGGGGAAAAAGAATGTTCAAATAATGGAGGAGAATAGAGAGAAATTTATTACTCGTTCAATAGAAAATGGTTATAGTGAAGAGAAAGCACAGGAGATGTTTGAACTTATAGATAAATTTGCTGGATATGGATTTAATAAATCTCACTCAGCAGCCTATGCTCTTATAGCTTATTGGACAGCTTATTTTAAAGCTCATTATATGAAGCATTATTATGCAGCACTTATGACATCAGAGATGGCACATATTGAAGATATAGCTTACTATGTAGATGATGCTAAAGTGCATAATTTGAAATTACATCTTCCAGATGTCAATAGAGCCACTTCTAAATTTATTGTAGATAAAACTGGAATTATATTTTCCTTAGCAGCTATAAAAAATGTAGGAGAGGGAGTGTCTGAAAAAATACTTGAAGAATATAATGAAAATGGAGAATATAAAAATTTAGAAAATTTTGTAGTGAGAACTAAAAAATATGGACTTAATAAAAAAGCATTGGAGTCTTTAATTTTAGCTGGAGCTTTAGATGGACTTCCTGGAAATAGAAGACAAAAATTTGAATCAGTAGATAAGATAATCGATTATGCTAACAGAAAATTAAAGGAAGATGATATACAGCAGATGAATCTTTTTGGTGAAGCTAAATCTTCTTTAGGAGTATTTACACTACCTCAAGTAACAGAATACTCTTTGGATGAGTTATTATCTAAGGAAAAAGAGTATTTAGGATTTTATTTTAGTGCACATCCATTAGATAGTTATAGAAGACTTATAAAAGTATTTAGATTATCTTCTATCAATGAAATAAAAGAGGAAAAGACTACACAGATTTTAAAAACTTATGGAATATTAAGAGATGTAAAAAAAATAGTAACTAAAAATTCTGGACAGATAATGGGAGTTTTTGAGTTAGAAGATTATTATAACAAGATTTCTTGTGTTCTTTTTCCTAAAGATTATGAGAGATATACTCATATACTTTTAGAAGGAAAACCTGTGTATATTGAAGGAAGCATACAGATAGATTATTTTAAAGGAACTGAGAATAAGAAACTTATAGTTAGAAAATTAAAGTTTTTAGATGATATAGTTAGAGAAAAAAATTTAAAATTGTATATTTTAATGATAGAAGAGGATAGAGAAAAATTTAGTAGACTTAAGGAGATTTTAAATAAATCAGTAGGAGAAACTCCTGTTTTCTTTGCTATTAAAGATAAAAATCATAAAGAGGTAAAGAAAAGTAAATATAGTATAACTCCAGATAAGATTTTTCTTGATGAAATAGTAGAATTGATGGGAGAAGAGAGGGCAACTATAAAATAACAGTAGTAATTTTTATTGAAATATAGACAAGTTAGTGGTAAAATATATAAATATTGTACAAGGAGGATTTTATGAAAAGTGATATAAACACTATTGAAGAATTAATGAAAATTCTTCAAGAAAAAAAACTAACTGAGATATCGTATGAAACATCTGAAATAAAAATAAATATAAAAGGTTCTCTTATGACTACAAATGAACCTTTAGTTCCAAAAAAAACCGAATCTAAAAAAGAAAGTTTTGAAAAACTAGCAGAAACATCTAAAGATATAGTATCTGAACACATAGGAAGATATATCTATCTAAAAAAAGATGGAACACCCATAGTAAAAATAGGTCAAAAAATAGAAAAAGGTCAAGAACTTGGAAATGTTGTTGCTGTTGGAGTAGCTCTACCTGTAGTAGCTAAATTTTCAGGTAAAATAGAAGATATATATATAGAAAATGGTAAGCCAGTAGATTATGGAAGACCATTAATAAAAGTTAAAATTTCATAGTCATAATTCTTGGATTATCAGGAGGAAAAATATGTTTAAAAAGATACTTATTGCAAATAGAGGAGAGATTGCTGTAAGAATAGTAAGAGCAGCGAGAGAACTAGGAATAAAAACTGTTGCTGTATATTCTGAAGCTGATAAGGAAAGTCTGCATGTAAAGCTTGCAGATGAAGCTGTATGTATAGGTGGAGTATCTAGTACAGAGTCTTATTTAAAAGTTCCTAATATAATCGCAGCAGCTGAAATAACAGGAGCAGATGCTATACATCCAGGATATGGATTTTTATCAGAAAATGCTAAGTTTGCGTCAATATGTGAGGAACATAATATTACGTTTATAGGTCCTAGACCTGAATGTATAACAAAAATGGGAGATAAAGCAACAGCTAGAGCAACCGCAATAGCTAATAATGTTCCTCTCACTAATGGAACTGGAATAGTAAGAAGTATATCAGAAGCTAAAAAAGAAGTAAATGAAAGAATCAAATATCCAGTAATGATAAAAGCCACAGCTGGTGGTGGTGGAAAGGGTATGAGAATTGCCAGAAACGATGAAGAACTAGAATTAAATATAATCGCAGCTCAAACAGAAGCTGGAGCAGCTTTTGGGAACCCAGATGTCTATATAGAAAAATTTGTAGAAAATCCTAGACATATAGAGATACAAATTTTAGGAGATAAGCATGGAAATGTTATCTATTTAGGTGAAAGAGACTGCTCTATTCAAAGAAGACATCAAAAACTTATAGAAGAAGCTCCCTCATTTTCATTACCTTTTGAAGTAAGAAAAGCTATGGGAGAAGCAGCAGTTACACTAGCTAAAGCTATAAATTATGACTCTGCTGGAACATTAGAGTTTCTAGTAGATAAAGATAATAAGTTTTATTTTATGGAGATGAATACAAGAGTTCAAGTTGAACATACTGTAACTGAAATGGTAACAGGACTTGATATTATAAAACTACAAATTCAAATAGCTTATGGTGCGAAGTTAAATATTACACAAGATGACATCCAACTTTTTGGACATGCAATAGAATGTAGAATAAATGCTGAGGACCCTAATAATAACTTTTTACCATCACCAGGAGTGCTTACAAAGTATATAGTTCCTGGTGGAAATGGAGTAAGAGTTGATTCTCACTCATACCAAGGATATGAAATAAGCCCATACTACGACTCTATGATAGGAAAATTAATCACTTTTGGTATTAATAGAGAAGAGGCTATTGCTAAAATGAAAAGAGCTTTAAAAGAGTATATAATTGAAGGAATAGATACAACTATACCTTTTCATTTAGAAGTATTAGATAATGAACTTTATTTGACTGGAAAAACTTCAACAAATTTTATAGAAGAAAATTTTTCAAAAAAATAATTTTATAAGTAGTGGTTTTTTGTAAAAAAATTAAGTATAATATAAATAGAAGATTACACGGAGGTGTTACAAATGAGCGAATTAGGAAATATTAGAATATCGGATGACGTAGTAAAAACTATAGCAGCTAAAGCAGCTTCTGATGTTGAAGGCGTTTATAAGTTAGCAGGAGGAGTTGCTGATGAAGTTAGTAAAATCTTAGGTAAAAAAAGACCTACAAATGGAGTAAAAGTAGAAGTAGGAGAAAAAGAATGTAGTATTGAAATATTTATTGTTATTGAATATGGATATCTCATCTCTGAAGTTGCTCATGATGTACAAAAATCAGTTCTACAAGCTGTATCAGAACTAAGTGGTTTAAAAGTAGTAGAAGTAAATGTATATGTTCAAGATGTGAAAATTAAGGCTGAAGAGACTTCTGAAGAAGAGGAAGATTTAGAGGTGTAACTCCCTAGAGGTGTTTAAAAGCACCTCTAATCTTTTATTACAGGAGGTATTTATGATAAAAAAAATTATTTTCTTCTTTGCATGGATAGGAATATTTTTACTTTCTATAACAGGAATAGTATATGTAGTTATTCCAAAATATTTAGTACAATTTAATACCTATATAGGAACTTTAAGCTATGATATAATAGTTCTCATCATATCTATAATATACTTTATAGTCTCAATATTAAAATTTTTATCTTTATTTGAAAAAAATAAAGATTATGAAATTAAAACTGAAGATGGAATAGTATATATTTCATCATCATCTGTTACTAGCTTTATAAGGGAGCTTTTAACTAAAGATAAGGAAATTTCTAATATAAGAGTAGAAACTTCTAAAAAGGGAAGAAAATTTAATATAAAAGTGAGATTAGATATGCTTTCTAACGGCAATATATCTGGTAAATCTTCTTCAATACAAAATGAAATAAAAAGTAAACTAGCTGATAAAATGGGATTAGAAGTAGGAACTATTGAAGTAAAAATATCTAAGCTAGCTGTAAAAGATACTGATAGTCAATTTGAAGAGTAGAGGTGAAAATTTATGTTAGAAGAAGTTTTAGCAAATCTTATCTACAATAGAAAAAGATATCTTTATGCTTTCATAGGATTTATAATGGCAGTCCTATTAGTAACAGTTGGAATTTTCGAAACAATATTTATATTACTAGTTACATTTATAGGATATTGCTTTGGAAGTCCTATGCTTGTTAAAAAAATAAAAAAAATAAAAAATATATTATCTGAAAAATTAAATGAAGAGTAAGAAAGGAAAATAATGAGTAGAAAAGTAGCAAGAGAAGAACTATTTAAATTAGTTTTTGAAAGTGAATTAAAAGAGGAAAATACAAAAGAAACACTAGAAAATTATTTAAAACGAGATGAAGCTTTAACTAATGAAAACGAATTAAAGTTTATAAAAAAATATATGAATGGAATGGCCATAAATAATGATAGAATATTAAAAACTATCAATGATAATATCACTGGTTGGAGTTTTGAAAGAATTGGAAATGTAGAAAAATCTCTATTAAAATGTTCTGTCTATGAGCTTTTATGTGAAACTACACCACATGAAATAGTTGTAAATGAAGTTGTAGAGCTTGCAAAACTCTACGGAGATGAAAAAACTTCTGAATTTGTAAATGGGATATTGGCTAAAATAATAAATAAGTAAATAAAAAAGTTGTTACATGAAATGTAACAACTTTTTTATAAAATCAAAATTAGGCATAAATTAGTACATTTATATGGCAATAATTGTAATATAAAAAACTATGTTAAATTGGAGGTAAAAAAATGGTAAGTTTTAAAAATGACTATAGTGAGGGAGCATTACCAGTTATAATGGAGGCTCTTTTAAAAACTAACTTAGAACAAACAGTTGGATATGGAGAGGATGAATACACAACTAAGGGTATAGAAACTATAAAAAAGGCTATAAATTTTAAAGATTGCTATGTACGTCTTTTAGTAGGAGGAACACAAACAAATCTTCTTACAATTTCTCATATTTTACGTCCATATGAAGCAGTAATAGCAGCAGATACAGGACATATCAGTGTACATGAAGCTGGTGCAATAGAAGCTACTGGACATAAAGTAATAGAGTTGGCAACTAATGGAGATGGAAAAATAAACTTAGATATGATAAAAAAAGCTTATGATATTCATAAAAATGATTTTCATATGGTAAAACCTAAGATGGTATATATATCTAATCCAACAGAATTAGGAACTCTTTATACAAAAGAGGAATTAATAAACATCTCTAATTATTGTAAAGAGGTAGGTATGTATCTATACCTTGATGGAGCAAGAATGGCGTCAGCATTAGCTTCTGAAAAAAATGATATAGAACTTACTGACTATCCTAAATATTGTGATGCTTTCTATATAGGAGGAACTAAATGTGGACTTTTATTTGGAGAGGCATTGGTAATTACAAATAAAGAGTTAGCAGGAGGATTTTTCTGTAGTACAAAACAAAAGGGAGCTACTTTAGCAAAAGGAAGATTGTTAGGAATACAATTTGCAGAGTTATTCCAAGGAGATAGATACTATCAAGTAGGAAAACATTCAAATGAGATGGCAGCTATGTTAAAAAAAGGAGTATTAGAGGCTGGATATAAATTGAAAGCAGATTCATATACTAATCAACAATTCTTTATACTTCCTAATAGAATAATAGATGAGATTGGGAAAAAATATAGATATGAATTTTGGGAAAAAATAGATGAAGAAACTTCAGCAATTAGATTAGTAACTTCTTGGGCTACAAAAGAGGAAGATGTAAAAGATTTTATAGAAGACTTAAAAAATATGAAATAAAATATTGACAAAAAAAGTAAAAAATAGTATTATAGGTATAGGGGGGTACCCCTATATTTAATTTAAGTGGAGGTAATAATTATGAAAAAAGTAATAAAAATAGATGGTATGGGTTGTCAACACTGTGTAAAAAGTGTAACTAATGCTTTAGAGAATGTATCTGGAGTAAAGATATTAGAGGTAAAAATTGGAGAAGCTACTGTGGAAATAGCTGAAGATTTTGATATGAGTATAATAGTTGAAGCTTTAGATGATGCAGGATATGAGGTAATCTAATGACTAAAAAAAATTATCAACTTGGTGGGGTTACTTGCCAAGTATGTGTAAATAAGATAGAGAAGAAGCTCTCTAAATTAGAAGGAGTAAATGAAGCTGTTGTAAATTTTTCTAATGAAAAACTTATTGTAGATTATGATGAAAAAGTATTAGAGAGTGAAAAGATAAAAGAGGTTGTAAAAAAACTTGGATATGAGATAGAAGAGATAAATGATTATAAAGAAGTAGAACTAGATATCTCTGGAATTACTTGCCAAGTATGTGTAAATAAGATAGAGAAAAAAGTAGGAAAGTTAGAGGGAGTAAATGAAGTTGTTGTTAATCTAGCTAATAGTAGAGGAAAAGTAATCTATGATTCTGAAAAGATAAAACTTTCTGAAATACTAGAGGTTATAAAAAAACTTGGATATGATGGTAAGAAACATGAAGAGTTAGAAGAAGATAGCAGAGCTTTAGAAAATGAAAAGATTCTTAAAAGAGAGTTTTTAGAGTTTAAGTTGGCAATATTTTTCTCAGCAATTGTTTTCTATATATCTATGGGAACAATGGTAGGGCTTCCTGTTCCTAATATAATCTCTCCTGATAATAATCCTTTGAATTTTGCTTTGATTCAACTAGTATTAGCAATACCTGTAATCTATATAGGTAGAAGATTTTATAGAGTGGGAATAAAGCAACTTATTATGAGAAGTCCCAGTATGGATTCATTGATAGCTACTGGTACAGGATCAGCTATACTGTATAGTTTGTATGGTACATATAAAATTTATCAAGGAGATATTCACTATGCTCATGCACTCTACTATGAGTCTGGAGTAGTAATATTAGCTCTCATCTTATTAGGAAAATATTTAGAAAATGTAAGTAAGGGAAAAACTTCTGAAGCTATTAAAAAGCTTATGAATTTAAAAAGTAAAAAAGCTACTCTTGTAAGAGATGGAAAATTTGTACAGGTAGATATAGAGGAAGTAGAGCTAAATGAGATAGTTTTAGTAAAGCCTGGAGAGAGTATCCCTGTAGATGGAGTAGTTGTAGATGGCCAAAGTAGTGTAGATGAATCTATGCTTACAGGAGAGAGTATTCCAGTAGAAAAAAATATTGGAGATAAAGTTTTTGGAGCAAGTATCAATAAAAATGGAACTTTACAAATAAAAGCTGAAGCTATAGGAAAAGATACAGTTATATCTAAGATAATTAAACTTGTAGAAAATGCTCAAGGAAGTAAGGCTCCAATTGCTAAGATAGCTGATAAGGTTTCAGGTTATTTTGTTCCAGTAGTAATGCTTATAGCCACAATAGCTGGTATAACTTGGTACTATTTAGGAAGCAGAGGAATAGTTGAAATACATGAAGCACCATCTATCTTTGCTCTTACCATATTTGTAGCAGTTATGGTTATAGCTTGTCCATGCTCTTTAGGTCTTGCTACACCTACGGCTATAATGGTAGGAACTGGAAGAGGAGCAGAATTAGGAGTACTTATTAAATCAGGAGAGGCTCTTGAAAAAGCTCATAAAGTTGACACAATAGTTTTTGATAAAACTGGAACACTTACTGTTGGAAAGCCAAAGATTACAGATATAATAGTTTTTAATGAAATGAGTGAAGATGAGATTTTAAAAATATCTGGAGCATTGGAGGAGTATTCAGAACATCCATTAGGAGAAGCTATTGTGGAAGCTGTGAAAGAAAGAAAATTAGTATTTCCAAAAGTTAAAGATTTTAAATCTATAACAGGAAAGGGAGTATCTGGTGTTATAGATGAGAAAAAAATATATATAGGAAATATTAAGCTTATGAAAGAGTTTGGTATAGAATTAGGAGATGAAAAAATCTTAGATGAATTAGCAAATCAAGGTAAAACACCAATGTATTTAGCAATAGATGGTAAACTTGCTGGAGTAATAGCAGTAGCAGATATTTTAAAAGATGAGGCTATTGAAACAATAAAAGAGTTACAAAAAAGAGGTTACCATGTTGGAATGATAACTGGAGATAATAAACTTACAGCTCAAGCTATTGGAAAACAAGTGGGAATAGATATAATCTTTGCTGAAGTAACTCCAGAAGAGAAGTATCTAAAGGTAAAAGAACTACAAGAGCAAGGAAAAAATGTAGCTATGGTAGGAGATGGAATAAATGATTCTCCAGCTCTAGTCCAAGCTAACATAGGTATAGCTATTGGTGGTGGAACAGATATAGCTATGGAAAGTGCTGATATAGTTCTTATGAAGAAAAATTTAAAAAATGTGTTAGTGGCTATGGAATTAAGTCATGCAGTAATAAAAAATATAAAAGAGAATCTATTCTGGGCTTTTATTTATAATACAATAGGAATACCAGTGGCAGCTGGTGTATTATATCCTCTTACTGGGCATCTATTAAATCCTATGATAGCTGGAGCAGCTATGGCAATGAGTTCAGTTTCTGTTGTAACTAATGCACTTAGATTAAAAAAATTCAAAAAATAATCTAAAAAGTTAAAGGTATTGAGCAAATTTTTTATTTTAAATTTGCAACAATACCTTTTTTTAATGTATAATATATGTAGCATATTGTATAAGGTGGTAAAATGGAAAATAAAGAGATGGAGATTCAAAGACATTGCTTATCTAATGAAAGTAGTTTTAGAAAAAATCTTATTTCAAGAATAAATAGAATAGCTGGACAATTGAGAGGAATAGAAAAAATGATGTTAAATCATGTAAAGTGTGATGAGATATTAAATCAAGTTTCCTCAGTAAAATCTGCTCTTAATGGAATAGCTAAAGTTGTATTAGAAGCACATTTAAGAAGTTGTGTAGTAGAAGAGATAAAATCTGGCTTTGAAAAACAAGCAACTTCAGAATTAATAGAAACTTTAAGTAAATTGATGGATAAAAATGGAAGTAGAACTCAAGAAAGTAACGATAATATAATAAGAAAAGTAGAAAAGCAGATAGAGAAAATAAAAGAATGTATAGAAAAAGATGAGTGCTGTAGTAGTATCTTAAAAGAGATAGCCATTATAAAAAACGAACTAGACAGTATGTCTAAAGTTATATTGGAAAGACATATAAAGAACTGTTTAGTGAGAGACATAAAACTTGGTTTCGAAGAAAAGATTGTAGATGATTTTTTATATACGATTAATAAAATGATAAAATAACGGAGGGCAGATATGAAAAAGATTTTAGTAATAGATGACGAGTGGAAAATCAGAAAATTAATAAAAGATTATCTTATAAGAGAAGGATACATGGTAGAAGAAGCTGGAGATGGAGAAGAGGGACTTGATAAATTTTTCTCTAATTCATATGATATTGTAATCCTTGATATTATGTTGCCAAAAATAGATGGTTGGAGTGTTTGTAGAAAAATAAGAGAGGAGTCACAAGTACCTATTATTATGCTTACAGCTAGAGCAGATGAAAGTGATCAGCTTTTTGGATTTGAACTTGAAACTGATGAATATATGGTGAAACCATTTAATCCTAAATTACTAGTAGCAAAGGTTAAAGCTTTATTAAGAAGAGATGGAAAAATAGTAGATAAAGGCCCATTAATATTTGGTAATTTATCAATAGATGGAATAAAAAGAGAAGTAAAACTAAAAGATGAAATATTAGATTTAACCCCTAAAGAATATGATTTATTATATTTTTTTGTAGAAAATAAAGGAATTGCCCTCTCAAGAGAAAAAATTTTAAATTCTGTATGGGGCTGGGATTATTTTGGAGATTCTAGAACTGTTGACACCCACATTAAGAGATTAAGAAAAAAAATAGGTGATAATTATGTACAGACTGTTAGAGGTTTTGGTTATAAATTTGAGGAGTAATATATGAAAATAAGATGGAAACTATTTCTCTTAATGCTATGTATGGTATTGATGATAATAGGTGGGTTTGTTTTGACTAATACTGTCTATCTTGAAAGATTTTACCTAACTAACAAAAAAGAAAAGCTTATTCAAATGGGAAGGGTTATAACAGATCCTAATTATATAGTTGATTTTAGAAATTTAGAAATTCAAAACAACGCTGAAATATTAATAAAAAAATGGGAACAAGTAGATAAGTACTTGCAAAAAAAACAACTCACTGAACAGGAAATAAATGAGATAAAGGAAAGTTTTAAGGGTGATGAGCCAATTTTTAAAACTGTTTCTTATGACGATTATAGAGGCAAAGTCCTAATTCTATTTATGCCATATAAATCAAATAGATATATTGAAATAATTACTCCTTTGAGTCTTATTCAAGAAGGATTAGACTTATCAACTAAATATCATCTACAATTAATAATCCTATCTTTCGTTATTGGTTCATCGATTGCATTTGTATTTTCCAAGGCTATGGTAAATCCTATACTTGAAATAAAAGAGATAACACAAAAAATAGCAATGTTAGATTTTTCTAGAAAATTTGAATCTGATAGAACAGATGAAATAGGAGAATTAGGAGAAGCTATCAATAAGATGGGAGAAACTCTTGAAAAAAATATTGCTGAATTAAATGAACTTAATAAAAAGTTAAGAGCTGATATTGAAAAAGAGAAAAACCTAGATAAATTACGAAAGGAATTTGTGGCTTGTGTAAGTCATGAACTGAAGACTCCTGTTGCTATAATTCAAGGATATGCACAAGGTTTACTTGAAAATGTAGCAACTGAAGAGGATAGAGATTTCTATTGTAATGTTATAATTGAAGAAAGTTACAAAATGGATAGCTTAGTAAAAGAACTACTACTAATCTCACAAATAGAAGCTGGATACTTTAAGATGCAAATGGAAAAAGTAACTATATCTTGTCTCATTAAAGATGTAATAGGAAAATATTCCCCAAAATTACATAAAATAATATATGAAAATAAAAATGATATTCTCATATTATGTGATGAAAAATATATAGATAGAGTCTTAGATAACTTAGTGTCTAATGCTATTAAATATAAAACTGGTAATTCGCCTATTCATATTAAAGTAGAGGAAAAAGAGGATAGCTGTATAGTTACTGTTAGTAATGAAAGCAATAATTTAGAAGAAAAAGACTTAGATACTATATGGAATCCTTTTGTTAGGCTTAATAGTGCAATAGGAAAGGAAGGACATGGACTTGGTTTAGCAATAGTAGCTGGTATCCTTGAAAATCATAAATGTAATTATGGTGTATATCTGTCAAATAAAAATATAGTGAATTTCTGGTTTGAATTAAGAAAATATAATGGTGAGGAAAATTGAAAAAAAATAAGTATTTCTATGATATAGAAAAAGTCTATTTTGAAAAAAAAGATGATATAGAAAAAAGATTAAAAGAATTTAAAGAAGTATGGGAGAATGGAGATAATAAAGATATTCATGTAGAATTATCTTTTTGTATACTTACACCACAATCTAAGGCTATAAATGCTTGGAAAGCTATCTCAACCTTAAGAGATAATGGATTGCTTTTTAATGGTTCAAAAGAAGAAATAGTCGAATATCTTAATATTGTAAGATTTAAAAACAATAAAGCAAAATATCTAATAGAGCTTAGAGAAAAAATGAAAGATGAAAAAGGAGAATTCATAACTAAAAATTTTTTTTCAAGCTTTGAGGATATGAAAGAAGCTAGAAAGTGGATAGTTAAAAATATAAAAGGAATGGCATTCAAAGAAGCTAGCCATTTTTTAAGAAATATAGGTTTTGGGAAAGAAATATCTATTTTAGATAGACATATCTTAAAAAATTTAGTGAAATTAGAAGTAATTGATGAAGTTCCTAAAAATATAACTCCAAAGCTTTACTTAGAAATTGAAGAAAAAATGAAAAAATATTGTCATTTTATAAATATTTCAATGGATAGTTTAGATTTATTACTTTGGTATTTAGAAGCTGGCGAAATATTTAAATAAGCCTTACAATTTTTCTATTTTTATATCTTAAATAGAAATCAATTATTAATTTCTTATTGATAAAATGCAGCATTTGAAGTATAATAATTAAGATATAAAATTAATTAGGAGGTAAGGATGAAAAAAAAATTCAACATACCAGATACGTATGTTATAATATTTTTTGTTGTAATTTTTGCAGCAATATTAACATATACTGTACCTATTGGAAAATTCCAAATGGAGAAGATAACTTATACAACTGAAACAGGAGTTGAAAAAACAAGGACTGTTCCCATAGCCGGAAGTTTTTCATACGAGTTAAATGATCAGGGAGAACCATTAATAAAAGGAGTAAAATTTTTTGAACCTGGTGGTGAAGTTGGAATATCTAATTATATTTTTGAAGGAATAACAAGTGGAGACAAATGGGGAACAGCAGTTGGAGTAATTGCTTTCATTATAATAACTGGTGGAGCTTTTGGAATAATTTTAAGAACTAGAGCTGTAGAAGCTGGATTATTTAATCTTATTAAAAAGACTAAAGGTTCTGAATATCTTTTACTTCCAGTAGTATTTTTCTTTTTTTCACTAGGAGGTGCAGTATTTGGAATGGGTGAAGAGGCCATTCCATTTGCAATGATACTTATCCCCATAGTTATAGGAATGGGATATGATGCTATAACTGGAATTATGATTACTTACATATCTACTCAAATAGGATTTGCTACTTCATGGATGAATCCTTTCAGCGTTGCTATAGCACAAGGAGTAGCTGGAATTCCTGTTTTATCTGCAGCAGGTTTTAGAATAATCATGTGGATATTCTTCACTGCTTTAGGTATTACATTTACAATGATATATGCTAAAAAAGTGAAAGCTAATCCTCAATCTTCAATATCCTATGAATCAGATACTTATTATAGAAATGAATTCAATTTTTCTGACCATCAAGATCTGAAATTTGAAATTGGGCATAAATTAGTTTTACTAGCTATAGCTTTAGGTATGGTCTGGATAATCTATGGAGTTATAAAATTTGGTTACTTTCTTCCTGAAATTGCTACTCAATTTGTAATTATGGGAGTAATTGCTGGTATTATTGGAGTTATATTTAGGCTAGATAATATGAAAATAAATGATATAGCATCTTCGTTTAGAAAAGGTGCTGAGGATCTAATAGGTGCTGCATTAGTTGTCGGAATGGCCAAAGGAATTGTACTTGTCCTTGGAGGAGCAGATGCAGAAATACCTAGTGTCTTAAATACTGTTCTTAACTGGGTAGCAGAAAGTTTAAGCGGATTTCCTCCTGCAATTTGTGCTTGGGTCATGTATATATTTCAATCAATATTTAATTTTTTTGTTGTCTCTGGCTCAGGACAGGCAGCTCTTACTATGCCTATAATGGCTCCTCTATCAGATTTAGTAGGTGTGCCTAGACAGGTAGCTGTATTAGCTTTCCAATTAGGAGATGGCTTTACCAATTTAATAGTACCAACTTCTGGAATATTAATTGCTATATTAGGAATAGCTAAATTAGATTGGTTAGTATGGGCTAGATTTCAAATAAAATTTCAAGCAATTTTATTCTTTTTTGGCTCATTATTTGTAATAGCTGCTGTACTAATAAATTTACAGTAGATAGAAAAAGAATAATTTTTATTAAAAAATAAAATAATTTAAAAATCATAAATAAAAAAAAGGAAAAAATTTACTATAGTTAACTCTATATAAGTAGTTATGACTAAAAGCAAATTTTTTCCTTTTATATTATTAATAAGCCCATTTTAAAATTTCAGTCTAATAGTTGCAGAAATAATTTCTCTTTCAGATTACTATACTGAAATATCTCTTTTTCCATTCTCAATATCTTTTAAAAATCCTTTTATTTTATTTTTAAAATTTTCATTTGGCATCTTTTCAATGGCCTCTAATATTGCTGTATCTCCAAGTTTTCTTAAATCTTCATTAGCATAATCTAGTAAAAACTCTTTTAATGTCATAAGGGCATTAGCTTCACACATTACATTTATTTTCCCACTCTTAGCTATCTCCATAAATCTATCTCCAGTTCTTCCTGAACGATAACAAGCTGTACAATAACTTGGAATATATCCACTATTTATTAAACTTGCTAACATCTCCATTGGAGAACGATGATCTCCTACTTCAAATTGAGCAGTATTTTCATTTGCTTCAGAATATCCTCCTACACCTGTACAAGAACCTGTACTTACTTGAGATATCCCCAATTCAATTACTTCATCTCTAAATCCTGCTTCCTCCCTTGTAGATAAAATCATTCCTGTATATGGTACAGCAAGTCTTAATACAGCTACTAATCTCTTAAACTCTTCATCATTTACTAAATATGGATATTGAGCTAAAGTCACATTACTAGCCTCTCTTAATCTTGGAACTGATATTGTATGAGGCCCTACACCAGTAACTCTTTCTAACTCATTAGCATAAAGTATCATAGCTACTGTTTCATATTTATGTTCGTATAATCCATATAATACTCCTATACCGACATCATCTATTCCAGCTTCTCTAGCTCTGAACATAGCTGTTGTATGGTAGTAGTAATCTTTTTTAGGTCCAGATAAATGTAATTTTTCATAAGTAGGTTTGTGGAAAGACTCTTGGAAAAGAGTATAAGTTCCTATCTCAGCTTCTTTTAATTTTTTATAATTTTCAACAGTTGTAGCTGCTATATTGATATTTATTCTTCTTATATTTCCATTTTCAAATTTTATAGAGTATATATCCTTAATACATTGTAAAATATAATCTAAAGAACAATTGACTGGATCCTCCCCAGCTTCTAAAACTATTCTCTTATGTCCTAATTTTTCAAGAGCTTTAACTTCATTTATTAACTCTTCTCTCGTTAATTTTTTTCTATTCAAATCTTCATTACAATGTTGATATCCACAATAAACACAATTATTTACACAATAGTTACTTACATAAAGTGGAGCAAACATAACTATTCTTTTTCCATAAATTTTTTCTTTTACTTGTTTAGCTACCTTAAACATCTTAGCTAATAGCTCTTTATCTTCAACATTTAGAAGAATAGCTGCCTCTTCTGCAGTTATTCCTTCCGCTAGAGCTGCCTTTTGAATTATTTTTTCTACTTCATTTCTATTTTTTGCTTTTTCTTTGGCAAAACCTAATATAGAATAAATTTTATCTGCATCTAAAAAATCAATATCATATTTCTCTTCTTTCATTCCTCATCCTCCAATCAAAATTGACTTTTAAAGTAAATTAATTCTTATTATATCATAATCTGAATAAAAAAGGTCATATTTTTTATTTTTTTTATCTATTTCTGAAGGATACAGCTTCCATAAGATGTTCTTTCTCAATATTTTCACTTCCTGCTAAGTCAGCAATTGTCCTTGCTACTTTTAAAATTTTATCATATCCCCTAGCTGAAATTTCCATTACTTGAATTACTCTTTTAAAATATTCCATATTCTCTTTTGATAACTTACAATATTTTTGAATTTGTTTTTGAGAGATAGTACCATTATATGCTCCCTCTCCATATCTTTTTCTCTGAATCTCTCTAGCTTTTAAAACTCTCTCTTTAATCTCTTTTGAACTCTCTCCAGACTTATAGGTCATAAGTTCTTCCTCTGTAAGTCTTCTCATCTCTACGTGCAAATCTATTCTATCCATAATTGGTCCTGAGATTTTCTTCATATATTTATTTATCTCTGTTTGAGTACAGTTACACTTTCCATTGTCATCTAATAAAAATCCACAAGGACACGGGTTACTAGCTCCAATAAAAATGAAGTCTGTTTTAAATTCAACCCTATATTGAGCTCTTGAAATTGAAACTATTCCATCTTCTAAAGGTTGCCTCAAACTCTCTAGTACACTTCTTGAAAATTCAGCTAACTCATCTAAAAAAAGAACTCCCCCAGAAGCTAAACTTACCTCTCCCGGTATTACCTTTTTTCCTCCTCCTACTATAGCTACTGGAGTACTTGTATGATGTGGTGCTCTAAATGGAGGAATATCTATTATTGGTCTCTCTTCTGAAAGTTCACCTGCAATACTATATATCTTAGTACTATCTACTATTTCTTTTTCATTCAATGATGGTAATATAGTTGTTATTCTCTTGCATAACATTGTTTTTCCAGAGCCTGGACTTCCTATCATAATTAAATTATGTTTACCTGCTGCTGCAATCTCTAAAGCTCTTTTCGCCATCGTCTGTCCTTTTACATCAGAAAAATCTAATTCTGGTCCTTCAATAGAAGGTATTATTTTCCTTTGTACATCTTTTACTATATTTTTAGATATAAACTCAGCCACATCTTGTAAATTTTTCACAGGTATTACCTCTACTCCTTTTATCAAAGTAGCTTCTTGATAATTTTCTACTGGAAGTACTACCCCTTTATACCCTTTTTCTTTTGCAAAGATTACACTATTAAGCGCTCCTCTAACTCTTTTAATATCCCCGTTCAATGACAATTCTCCTAAAAATAGATAATGTTCTAATATATTATATCGATCTTTTAAAAAACCCATGGCCATCATTATACCAACAGCAATAGGTAAATCAAAATGCGCTCCCTCTTTTTTTACACCAGCCGGAGATAAATTTATTATTATCTTTTTAGGTTCTAACTTAAAATTACTATTTTTTAAAGCAGTTCTTATTCTGTCTTTACTTTCTGAAATGGCTGTATCTCCCAAACCTATTATAGAAAAATTAGGAAGTCCATTACTTATATCTACTTCTACCTCTACAAGAAATGATTCTATACCTATATAACTAGAACTCAAAACTTTTTTATTCATATTACCACTCTCCCCAAAAATATCATCTTAGTACAATTATACCATATTTAAATATTTATTCTACTCTTAGTACTTGAAAAATACTCATACTTATAATATAATCAAGATAGTAAATTAATTAAAAGGAGATAAATATATGTTTTATAGTGTATTTTTTAAATTAAAAAATGAAAATGAGATTAAGAAAATTTTAAATTTTCTATCTAAAGAAGAAATTTTAGAAAAAATATACTTTCCTTATAAAAATACTGGAAAATTTGACTTTAATAATACTACAATAAAAAAGGAAGAGTTGGAATTTTTTCAAATTATAGAAACAGGATTGCACTCTCCTGAAAACTATGATAATGTAAAAAGATATATAAAAGAAACTCAACAGCTTGGAGAAAAATTTTTAAATGAAAAATTCCCTAACTACTATGCTAAAGATATTACAGAGGAGTTATAATGAAAAATGTTTTAACTATAGCTGGTTCTGATAGTAGTGGTGGAGCTGGAATTCAAGCAGATATTAAAACTATGGGGGCTTTGGGTGTACATGGTATGAGTGTTATCACAGCTGTTACTGCTCAAAACTCCCTTGGAGTACAAAAATCTTTCCCTCTTACTCCTGAAATTATTGGAGAACAACTAGAGTCTCTTTTCTCTGATATAGAGATTGATGGAGTAAAGATAGGTATGGTTTCAGATGTAGAGATAATTAAAATTATTAGAGAAAAACTTTTAAAGTATTCTGCTAAAAATATTGTAATTGATACTGTTATGGTTTCTAAAAATGGTTATCATCTTCTTAAACCTGAAGCAGTAGAGGAATTAAAATCTCTTATCTCTATTAGTACCCTTGTTACTCCAAATATTCCAGAAACTGAAATATTAGCTGATATGAAAATAAAAACTCAAGAAGATATAAAAAAAGCTTGTATCAAAATTGCAAAACTTGGAGTAAAAGCTATCTTAATAAAGGGTGGACACAGTGATGAAAATAGTTGTACTGATACACTATACTTTGAAAATAGTTTTTATCACTACACTACACCTAGACTAGAAAATAAAAATACTCATGGAACAGGTTGTACTCTTTCATCTGCTATCACAACTTTTTTAGCTAAAGAAAAAAGTATTCCAATTAGTGTAGAGCTTGGAAAAAAATATATTACCAAAGCCATTGAAAACTCTTTTGACTTAGGTCATGGAATAGGGCCATTGGGACATTTTATTGAAATTTATAAGAAATTGAGCATCAAATATTAAAACAAATGAGCAATCCAATAAAAAAATATCAAAAAATGAAAGAGTATATCTGAATATCTCTAGTATTCTTTTTTCTCCTCTTTACAAAAATTATCTAAAACTACAATTATAAATAATAAATTAAAAGCAGCCAAAATTGACTGCTTTTTTATTTACAATAATTTCTCTGCAACATGTACTTTCATTAACGCTTTATGTAGATTTTTTTGAGTTAGAAGAATATCCTTATCTTCTTGAAGTTTATCAAGTTTTGCTTTAAGTTCTTCTACCTCTCTTTTAGCTCTCTCTACATCAAGCTGATCAGCTGGTATAGCTTCACTAGCTATAATAGTTACCACATTGTTAGAAATTTCTAATAATCCTTCTGAAACAAAGTATTTATCTTCTTTTCCATCAAGTCTTATTTTCATTTCTCCTGTACTAAGCCCAGCTATAAATGGAGAGTGATTAGGAAGTATTCCCATATCTCCTTCTGTTGTTCTTACAAGAACAAACTCAGCTTCTTGCTCAAGAACTTTCTCCTCATAAGTTACAACTTTTATTTTAAATGTAGCCATAACTATTCATCCCCTTTCATAAGGTCTCTCGCCTTTGCTACTGCCTCCTCTATTGTTCCTACATATAGGAAAGCTTGTTCAGGGATATCGTCATGTTTACCTTCTAATATCTCTTTAAATCCTCTGATTGTCTCTTTTACTGGAACATATTTTCCTTCCATTCCTGTAAATTGCTCAGCAACTGAGAATGGTTGAGAGAAGAATCTTTGAATTTTTCTTGCTCTTGATACAGTAAGTTTATCTTCATCAGATAACTCGTCCATACCTAGAATAGCAATGATATCTTGAAGTTCTTTATATCTTTGTAATACTTCTTGTACCTCTCTAGCAACATTGTAGTGCTCAGTTCCAACTATATCAGCGGATAGAGCTTTAGATGTTGAATCTAATGGGTCAACTGCTGGATAGATTCCTAGTGATGCTATTTGTCTTGACAGAACTGTTGTAGCATCTAAGTGTGAGAATGTTGTTGCTGGTGCTGGGTCAGTTAAGTCGTCTGCTGGTACATATACAGCTTGAACTGATGTAATTGATCCAGATTTAGTAGATGTGATTCTTTCTTGAAGAGCTCCCATCTCTGTAGCTAGGTTTGGTTGATATCCAACGGCAGAAGGCATTCTTCCTAATAGAGCTGATACTTCAGATCCAGCTTGTGTAAATCTGAATATGTTATCTATAAATAGTAAAACATCTTGTCCCTCTTTATCTCTGAAGTTCTCTGCTACAGTTAATCCTGTTAAAGCAACTCTTAGTCTTGCTCCAGGTGGCTCATTCATTTGTCCATAAACTAGAGATGTTTTAGATAAAACTCCTGATTCAGTCATTTCATCATAAAGGTCTCTTCCTTCTCTTGTTCTTTCTCCTACTCCAGCAAATACTGAAAGTCCTCCATGTCCCTTAGCAATGTTATTGATAAGCTCCATGATCAAAACTGTTTTTCCTACTCCAGCTCCTCCGAATAGACCAATTTTTCCTCCTTTAATATATGGTGCTAAAAGGTCTATTACTTTGATTCCTGTTTCGAAAATTTCAGTTTCTGTTTCTTGCTCCTCAAAGCTTGGAGCATCTCTATGTATAGGTAAATACTCATCTGTTTCAACTGGTCCGTTATCATCAACTGGTTGTCCTAAAACATTTAATATTCTTCCTAATACTGCTTTTCCTACTGGTACCTTTATAGGTGCTCCAGTATCTGTTACTTCCATACCTCTTTGTAGTCCGTCAGTAGAATCCATTGCTACTGCTCTTATTACATTATTACCTAAGTGTTGTTGTACTTCAAGTACAAGCTCTTTATCATCAACCTTAACTTTTAAGGCATTATATATATTAGGCAATTTATCTTTAAAAGCAACGTCTACAACGGCACTAATAATCTGAGTTATAGTTCCTTTGTTTTCCACCCTATTGCCTCCTAATCATTAATTTAAAGCTGCTGCTCCACCAACAATCTCTGTGATTTCTTGAGTGATTGCAGCTTGTCTTTCTCTATTGTACTTCAAGTTAAGCATTGTCATCATCTCTTCTGCATTTTCAGTTGCATTCTTCATAGAGTTCTTTCTAGCTGAATGCTCACTTGCAGCATTATTTAATAGAGCTTGATAAATCTCAACATTTAAATATTTTGGAAGAAGAGCAGATAAAATTGTTTCTGCATCTGGTTCAAAAATATATGAAGTATTTTCTTTAGCCTCTACTCTTTCTATTGGAATAAGTCTTTTAACTGTTAAATCACTTCTAAGAGCTGATACGAATTTATTATAAATTACATATACTTCATCAAAGATGTTTTCATAGTAGTAATCTACAATATTTTCACTGATCTCTTGAGCTTTTTTACCCATAGTTTCAGGAACAAGTTGTACATAACTTGCTTTTAAATCATAATTTCTCTTAGTACAGTAATCTCTTGCTTTCTTTCCGATAGCAATTACTGAAACCTCTTTTCCACTATTAGCTTTTCTAATCTTTTCTAACTCTTTTAGTGTTGCATGGTTAAAACTTCCACAAAGTCCTGTATCAGAAGTCATAACTATAACACCAATCTTTTTAACTTCATCTCTTCCATCAAAAAGAGGGTGTCTTTCACTTTTTATTCCAGCTGCTATATTTGAAAGTATAGTTTGAATACTCTCAGCAAATGGTCTAGATTTTACAACTAGAGCTGAAAATCTTTTAAATTTTGTAGTGGAAACTATTTCCATGGCTTTAGTAATTTGGTGAGTAGACTGAACACTTTTTATTCTATTTTTTATCTCTTTAGCTCCAGCCATTCTCCCACCTCTTCCTAGTTAAAATTCTTTTTAAATGCGTTAATAGCATCTCCTAATTTAGCTTCAATCTCTTTATCAAGAGCTTTTTTCTCTCTAATTTCATCAAGAATATTAGTTGTATTTTTTAATTCAGTTATTAATTCTGCTTCAAATCTTCTTACTTTATCTAATTCAACAGAATCTAAGTATCCATTGATTAATGCAAAGAATGATACTACTTGCTCTTCAACAGCATATGGTTTATATTGAGATTGCTTTAATACTTCCATGATTCTGTGTCCTCTTTCTAGTTGAGCTTTTGTAGCTTTATCTAGGTCAGAACCAAATTGAGCAAATGTTAATAACTCATTGTATTGTGCTAATTCAAGTTTTACTTTAGCAGCAACTTGTTTCATAGCTTTTATTTGAGCAGACCCTCCAACCCTTGAAACTGAGATCCCTGCGTTGATAGCTGGTCTGAATCCAGAGTTAAATAATTGAGAATCTAGGAATATTTGTCCATCTGTAATTGAAATTACGTTTGTTGGAATATATGCAGATACATCTCCAGCTTGTGTTTCAATTATTGGTAGAGCTGTTATTGAACCTCCACCTAATTTATCAGATAGTTTTGCTGCTCTTTCAAGTAATCTTGAGTGTAAGTAGAATACGTCTCCTGGATAAGCTTCCCTTCCAGGTGGTCTCTTAAGTAATAGTGACATCTCTCTATAAGCCACTGCATGTTTTGAAAGGTCGTCATATATTATTAATACATGTTCACCTTTATCCATGAAGTACTCTCCCATAGCTACTCCTGAGTATGGTGCCATATATTGTAATGGTGCAGCTTCTGATGCTGTAGCAGCAACGATAGTAGTGTACTCCATAGCTCCTGCATCTTCAAGCTTCTTATAAATTTGTGCTACAGTTGATCTTTTTTGTCCAATAGCAACATAGATACATTTTACCCCTGTTCCTTTTTGGTTGATAATAGCATCAATAGCTATAGCAGTCTTTCCTGTTTGTCTATCTCCAATAATCAATTCTCTTTGTCCTCTTCCAATAGGTACCATTCCATCTATAGATTTAATACCTGTTTGTAGCGGTTCAGATACAGGTTTTCTAGAGATAATTCCTGATGCTTTTCTCTCTATCTCCATATATTTTTCAGGTTTAATCTCACCTTTTCCATCAATTGGTTCTCCAAGGGCATTAACTACTCTTCCTAACATAGCTTCCCCTGCTGGAACTGAAACAACTCTTCCAGTAGCTTTAACTTCATCTCCTTCTTTAATTAGAGAGAAGTCTCCTAGAATAACGGCTCCAACGTTATCCTCTTCTAGGTTTAGTGCCATTCCCATTACTCCATGTGGGAACTCAAGAAGCTCTCCAGACATTGCACTGCTAAGTCCATAGATTCTTGCAATACCGTCTCCTACTTCTAATACTGAACCTGAAGTTTTTATATCAAGACTTTTTTTATAGTTCTCAATCTCATTTTTGATTATGCTGCTAATCTCTTCTGGTCTAATGTTCAACTGATTTACACCTCCTGTTACAAATCATTATCTTTTCTTTATATTTTCTAGCTCTTTACGTATAGAACCATCTATTACAGTATCACCTATTCTAATGATACCTCCTCCTAAGATGCTCTTATCAACCTTTACAGCCAGTTTGACTTTTTTACCAGTTTTCTTTTCTAAGTTTGCTATCAACTTAGTTTTTTGAGCTTCACTAGGTTCAACAGCAAAAGTAGTCTCTACATCTACTATCTGATTTTTTTCATAATAAATTTTAAGATACTCAGCTGTTATATTTCTTATGTTTTCCATTCTTTTTTTATCTAAGATATAGAAAATTATATTTTCTATTGTCTCGTCAGAATTTTTAAACATCTCTTTTAAAACTCTTTTTTTCTCATCTAATTCAATTAGTGGATGAGTGATAAAAGTTTTAAATTCATTATCATTTTTATAAAGCTCCATCATTTGATTTAAAGCTTCATATATCTCTTTTACTTTATCACTAGAAACTGCGATTTCATAGATAGCCTCTGCATATCTTCTTCCTACTTGGTTAGCTATCATTTTTCTTCCCCTACCCCTTCTATAAACTCATCTATTAAGGTAGACTCGATTTTTGGATTTATTCTCTCTTCAATAAGTTTTTCAGCTAATTTAACTGCAAGAACTTTAACTTCCTCTTGTAATATCTCCTTAGCATCTGTTTTCATTTTAAGAGCTTCCATTTCTGCAGTTTTTATGATTTTTTCTCTTTGAGTTTTAGCCTCATTTAAGATACTTTCTCTTCTCTCATCTGCTTTTTTCTCAGCAGTTTTAAGAATTTCATTAGCTTCAATTTTAGCTTTTCTTAAAATTTCTTCAGATTCTTTTTGAAGTTTTATAGCTGCTTTTTTATTTTCATCAGCTTCTCTTAAATCGCTAGTTATCTTTTCTTTTCTACTGTCTAACATTTTACCTAAAGGTTTTTTGAAATACTTGTTAAACACAAATACAAGTATAAAAAAGTTTATTATCTGCCAGAACATATTAATATCTACTGATACTACTGGCATTATAGTTGTCGCCAAATTTTCTACCTCCTTTCCAGATGATAATCAGTTATTTTTTGTGACTGATTATAGGATTATCCTAATAATCCAATGAAAGGATTTGCATACATTAATATTAATGATACAACTAGTGAGTAAATACCTGTTGACTCAGATACTGCTTGTCCTAAAATCATTGTAGAGATGATATCTCCTTTTGCTTCTGGTTGTCTTGCTACTGATTCTACCGCTTTACCAGCTGCATATCCCTCTCCAATTCCTGGTCCTAATCCAGCTATCATTGCACATCCTACACCTACTGCTGATGCTGCTAATACTATTGTTTTTGCTAATAACATTTGATCCATTTTTTTACCTCCTGATATTTTTAAAACTTTATTCTTCTACATACTCACTGTCTCCAAGAGAACCTTGAATATATACCATACTTAACATTATAAATACGAAACTTTGTACTAATCCTGAGAATAGGTCAAAGTATAAGTGTAATCCTGCAGGTATTGCTGCTGGAGCTCCCATATATAGAAGTCCCATAATTACTCCTCCTGCAAATGCATTTCCGAAAAGTCTGACTGATATATTTACTGGTTTTGCAAATTCTCCAACAATATTTAATGGTAACATTACTGGAATTGGTGCTAAGAAACCTTTAAAATATCCTAAAACTCCATTTGTTTTTATACTTGCTTTTAAGAACATAAATGTTGTTAAAAGTGCCAATCCAACTGTTGTATTTAAGTCAGATGTTGGTGACCTAAATGCTGGGGCAAAAGTTATATGTCCATCAGCTACAGAAAACCATGGAATTGGAAAGAAACTTATTGTATTTGCTGTAAATATAAATAGAAATAGTGGTCCAATATATGATAGATATTTTTTCTTCCATGAACCCATCATTTGTCCTACTACACCATCTAAAAAAGCATATATACTTTCTAAGATAAGTTGTAATTTTCCTGGGATTACTTCTAATTTACTAGTTCCAACTCTAAAAAGTATAAACATAAACAATATTAAAAACCAAGTAGTAACTACTGTAATTGTAACTGGTAACCCATATCCGCCATTTCCTATCTCCATTGCAAATGGTATTTTATGAAGAAACTCTGGTAATGGTATAAAAAACACAACTTTTGGCCCTTCTACTAAAGGAGGTACTTGAAACTCTATAAAACTTAGTTTTCTTATTATTCCTCCGATTGCTGCTATTATAGCTATTGGAATGAGTGTTTTTATTTTATTCATTGACTATTTAACCTCCTTTCTTATCTTAATATTACTTTAGGTTTTTATCCCTGACTTTAATAATTTTATCAGAAAGAGCCATAAGCAAAATATTTACTTTTACACTTAAAAGCCCTAGTCCCGAACATATTATCATTGACAGCCCAAAAAATTTTGCCATCACTCCCAAGTAGACACCATATAGAGCATATCTTTGGATATATCCTAAGATACCTCTTTTATATGATCCCTGTTGCGTTACTACTATTTTTTTTACATCTAAACATAATAAATAAAGTCCTAAAATGGATATTAGTGCTCCTGAAAACATACCAAAATAAATTTCTCTACTTCCAATAACTATTCCATAAATAAATATTATCAGAGCAGTTATTCCAGTCCTTTTAAATAAACTTTTTACTTTCTCCACTTAATCACCTTATTTTTTCATTATTGCTACATAGGCATTATAAAATCCACTTATAATCCCTACCATAACAAATATTATAAACAATATCGTACTTTTAAATAAATACTTCTCTATCAATTTATAGATAGCAATATATAAGAGTATATTTCCTACTATCAAAAAACCTAAATAACTCAATAAAGACAATGCATGTATTATATCTTTTGTAATCCATCTATCAAATTTCATAATTTTACCATACACTTTACTATATATAATTCTATAATATAAAATAAAAATAGTCAAATTTATTCTTTTTTATTTTTTGTTTATTATTTTATTATAAATATTATTTATTTTTTCAATAAGTAAATAGTTCTTCTTCCAGCAATTTTATCATTTATAACTTTTTTAACTATTTTAAATCCTATTACTTCACTACTTTTTTCTATCTCGATGTCTGTAAAAATCTTTTTAGAATATGTTTCTGTAAATTTATCCCAACTTCCACGAGAATTTTTTAAAAAATATGTAGCATCTATATAATCTACTCCTTCCTCTATCTCATGTTCCCAAATACAAGTTATATCTTTTCTATTGTCTACAAAAAGTCCTCCAGGAAACATCATATCCATAAACTCTCTATCCACTACATCAAAAATATAGATTCCTCCATTATTTAAAGAGTTAACCACACTCTCTAAGTGACTCTCTAATTCCTCTACTGAAACCATATGATTTACAGTATCAAATAGTGACACCATAATATCATATTTATACCCAGTATCAAATTCAACCATATCTCCTAAAAAAAGTCTAACTTCTCTATGTTTTAATTTTCTTTGAGCTATTTTTAACATCTCTTCTGACAAATCCATACCATCACATTGATAGTTCTTTGTCATTCTTAGAAGTAATTCTCCTGTTCCACATCCTATATCTAAAAGAGTTTTTCCATTAGGTTGTCCCTCTTTTATTAACTCTTCTACCTGTTTTTCCCAAGATCCATAGTCAGAAAATTCCATAAATTTATCATATAATTTTGAGAAAACTTTATACATCTATCTCACCTTAATTAAGCTAGCTCTTTCTTTACAACTTCAGCTATCTCATTTACAACTTTTTCTACCATATCCATCTCTTTCCCTTCTACCATCACTCTTACTAATGGCTCAGTTCCAGATGTTCTAACTAAAACTCTTCCTAATCCTTCCATCTCTTTCTCTTTTTGAGCTATAAAGTCTGTTATATTTTTGTTTTGATTCCAAATATTTTTCTTACTATTATCTACAACTACATTTACTAATTTTTGTGGCCAATCTTTTATATCTCCTACCATCTCATCTAGATATTTTTTTTCATCTCTCAAAGCTTCAACTAATTTTAAAGAAGTTAAAACTCCATCACCTGTTGTTGCATATTGTAATAATATAATATGTCCAGATTGCTCTCCACCAATAGCTACATCATGCTCTATCATCTTTTCAAGTACATATCTATCTCCTACATTAGCTCTAAGTAGCTCTATTCCATTTTCTTTTAAATAATTTTCAAATCCCATATTACTCATTACAGTTGTAACAACTTTATTTCCTTTTAGCTCCCCTTTTCTTTTCATTCCCATAGCAAGAGTAGCTATTATTTTATCTCCATCAATTATATTTCCATGCCTATCTACAGCTATTAATCTATCTGCATCTCCATCATAAGCAAGACCTAAATCTGCCTCATATCCTACTACTACTTTTGTAAGAATTTCTGGATGAGTAGAACCACATCTTACATTTATATTTGTTCCATTTGGAGCATCATTTATAAGTACTACCTCTGCTCCTAACGCTAAAAATACATCTTTAGCTATTCTATAAGCTGAACCATTAGCTGTATCTACAACTATTTTCATTCCTGAAAAATCTCCATTTACAGAAGCTAATAAATGGTCTCTGTATGAATAATA